>CAMAWG010000248.1 GCA_945861855.1 Rhodoplanes serenus | reverse complement strand
TTCATCGACAAGTCGGGCCATTCCTGGGAAGCGGTCTATCTCATTGCCCGCGAGGGCGACGGGATCAAGGGTCTCGCCGACCTGCGAGGCAAGCGCCTGGGCGTCGCCGGGTTCGGTTCACTCTATGATTACCTGCTGCGCTGGCGCTTGATGGAGATGGGCCTGGACCCGAAAAAGGATGTGACTTTCGTATCCGTTTCCTACCCTCAGGCCGCGGGCGCGCTGCTCCAGAAAGAGGTCGACGCGACCATCGCCTCGCTCGATGGCGTGGCGCTGGCACAATCGCGCGGGAAGATCAACGTTGTTTCGACACACACGGGAATTGAAAAATCCCGGGTCGGGTACACGGCTGCGGTGGCCGCCAGCAATGAATTCCTCAGGGAAAGGCCGGACGTCGTGGTGCGCTTCCATCGTGCGCTGCTCCAGGCCCGGGAGTGGATGGCGCAGGCGCTCGCCAAGAAAGATCCGGAATTTCCGCAGATGATGGCCAAGGCGCTGAAGCTCGCACCCGACAGGGTCGATTTCTACATGAACGGGCGTGCCGGCTATTACGGCAAAGACAAGGACTTCATCAACCCGCTGGATCTGCCCAAGGACCTTATTGCCACCTATGTGACGGCGCTGAAGACTGTCGGCGTTCTCGATAAAGGCGTCGATGCTCCTTACGAAAGGGTGGTCAACGTGGCGTTCCTGCGCCGGGCATATGACACGCTTGGCATCAAGTGGGACGAGGCGAAACACTGAAAGGATAGAACCATGAAGCTCGGCATGTTCATCAGCCCGGGAAGCTATCCGCACCGCTCCCTGGCCGAAGTCGTCGCGTGGTACGAGAAAGTGGTGTGCAGGGCAGAGGAGCTCGGCTACGCGGAAATCTGGTGCGCGTCCCACACGAACTCTTCATGGGCGCGCGTCGCTTCGCCCTCGCAGCTCATCGCGCGCTTTCTGGGCTTGACAAGCACAATCAGATTCGGCACCGCCGCCGAGATCATGTACATGCACAATCCGATTGCGCTGGCGGCGCGCCTTGCGGAGCTCGACCAGATTTCCATGGGCCGCCTGTATTTTGGCTTCGCCGCCGGAGGTCCGGTTACCGACATGCAACTCTTCGCCGTTCCCGGCGCGAATGTTCCCGAGATGCGCGTCGCCGCGCACGAGATGATGCTCGAAGGCATCGAAGTGATCCTTCATTGCTGGCAGGAGGGCGGTCCGCGCGATTTCGACGGAAAGTACTACAAGGTGCGCCGGCCGGCGGCTTTTGCCGATGTCTCGAATTCGCAGAAAGGCGACTACGGCTGGCACCTGCGGCCGCACGGCCCCTACGAGGACCGTATCGCCATCGCGGGCTTGCAGGCGAAATCGAGCGGCCTGCGCATGGCCGGCGAGCGCGGCTTCATTCCAATGAGCTGGACCATAAGCCGGGAATTCGCCGCGTTGAACTGGGCTTCTGTCGAGGAAGGCGCCTCCCGCGCGGGCCGCATCGCGTCTCGTAATCCATGGCGTTTCAGCCAGATGATCTACGTCGCGGAAACCGAGAAGGAGGCCAGAGACGCCATCGTCAACGGATTCGCCGGTATTTACTACAACAAGATGTGGAAGCCGATTTTCGAATTCAACGGCGCCGCCGCCTATCTCAAGCGGCGCGCCGGAAGCGACGACCTGTCGACTGAGAACCTCATCGATCGCGGCTTCTGGTACATCGGAACGCCTGACAAGGTGGCCGCCCAGATCCGCGAGCAATATGAGACCTGGGGCGCCTTCGGGACAATCCTGCAGGTGGGACTGGATTACGCGGGCGAGGGCGCGGCCGGCTGGATGAGATCCATGGAGTTGCTGGCAAAGGAAGTCATGCCGAAGCTTGACGATCTCGTCATCCCGAAAGGTATTCCGAAGATCGAGGAGGCGAGAAACGCCGCGTGAACTGGAAGCTTGATCATATCGTTCAGGTTGTGCGCGACCTGGAAGCGGCGCGCACTGCTTACCGCAATGCAGGATTCAACGTTATTCCTGGCGGGCGCCACCCGAATGCAGGCGTGGCAAACGAGCTTATTTCCCTGGCCGACGGTTCCTACATCGAGTTGTTTTCGTTCGTCGATCTCGCGCAGGCATCGCCCAATCATTCGAGCTGGGCGATTTTCGAAGCGGGCGGCGGCCTTGCGTCGTTCTGGTTCGGCACGCAGGACGTTGAGGCGGACGTAGCGAAGCTTCGCGCTCTTGGCATAGACATTGAAGCCCCGAGATCCGGCAGCCGCGTTCGGCCGGACGGTTATGAGGTCAAGTTCCGGCTGGCCGTGCCATCGAAGCGCGATTATCCGTACCTGCCGGCCCTCATCGAGGACGTGACCCCACGATCGGAGCGCGTCCCCGCTTATGCTGAACACCCTAACGGCGTGACAGGGATCGACAGCCTGTCTATCCTGATTCCGGAGATGCAACTGGTCCGAAATCACTATGCGGCGCTCGGATTCAGTGTGGCCGCGGCGAATGTGCGGATCGGTGCACTCACGCTGGAATTTGCCGCTTCAACTCAATCGGGGACTGGCCTTCAATCGGTGCACCTCGCGACCGTTTCGGGCGGGCGGAGATTGCTGGACAATGCCGGCTTGCGATGAGCTTCCACCTTATGTGTCCAGCACGGGCGTTGTCGCCGGCAACGGGGGCTCGAGTTCCTGTCGGCGAGCGACAAGGACTGCATCATGGGCTCGCGATCCTTGCAAGCTTGAACTGGGCCTGACATTCCGAAACGCCGAAGGCCCTTCGCGGACCCGGCCTCTTGCGCGTCAAGGGCATCGTCAGCGTCGAAGGCGAATCGGGGCCGGTAATCCTGCAGGCGGCCCAGCACGTCATCCACCCGCCGGTCACGCTGGCAGGCTGGCGCGACGCCGACCGCGGCACGCGCATCGTGTTTATCACGCGCAATATTTCGCGTGAGGCGGTGGCGTCCTTGTTTGGCGCCGTTGGTGCGCTGGCGGCGAGCTGAGTAAGGCCGCACGCGCTTAAGTGCACTACGTTCTTGTCGCCAAGAAATGCCCGAAGACCCGCGCCAATGCTTGATCTTCAGGCCAATACGTCGAA
>CAMAWG010000247.1 GCA_945861855.1 Rhodoplanes serenus | reverse complement strand
AAATGCGACAGGAACGCCTCGGTGGTGCCGTAGGTCAGCGGACGGCCCGGTGTCTTGCGGCGTCCGCGCGGGCGAATCCACCCGGTCTCCAGCAGCACATCGACGGAACCGGAAGAGGTCGACACCCCGCGCAGTTCCTCGATCTCGGTGCGCGACACCGGTTGATGATAGGCGATGATCGCCAGCGTCTCGATCGCCGCGCGCGACAGCTTGCGCTTCTCGTGCGACTCCTTGCTGAGCAGCCACGACAGATCGCCCGCGGTGCGGAAGCTCCATTTGCCGGCGACCTGCACGAGATTGACGCCACGGCCGGCATAGTCCTCCTGCAATTGCTTGAGCGCCCCTTGCAGATCGACGTGCTCCGGCAAGCGCGCCGCCAGATCCTCCTCGTCCAGCGGCTCGGCCGACGCAAACAGCATCGCCTCAAGGAGCCGAAGCTCCTCGGCGCGCTGCTCAGCGGTCTTTTCCGGCGGCTCCTTACGCGGCATGATCTTTCTCGTGGCCAAGCTCATCTCGTGCGGCCTCCCTTGTCCCCTACAGCATGATCCCGAAACGTGGGTAGCGGTTTCCGGAAAAGATCATGCTCAAGCTAAATCCCCTGCTTGTCAGCCGGCATCGCGCCGCCCGACACAGCCCCGTCCCCGTTGATCGGCGTCTGCCGTTTGCGCATGTAGAGCGGCGCGAACGCGCTTTGCTGGTGAAGCTCCAGCAGGCCTTCGCGTGCGAGTTCGAGCGCGGATGCAAAGCTCGAAGCGAGCACCGTCGCTCGCCGCGACGGCTCCACCACGTAGGCGATCAGAAACTCATCAAGCCGCGTCCAGTCGGCCGCGGCCGCGCTTCCGATCAGCCGCTCCAGCGCCTCGCGCGCCTCGGCCAGCGACCACACGGTGCGCTTGGCGAACCGCACATGCGCAAGCGCGCGCTTCTGGCGCTGGCTGGCGTAGGCCGAGAGCAGATCGTAGAGCGTCGCGGTCCATTGCGGGTGCTTGACGTGGGCGATCGGCTCCGGATCGCCGCGCGAAAACACATCGCGGCCGAGCTGGTGGCGCTCGAACAGCTTCACGGCCGCCTCGCGGATGGCTTCGAGCCGCTTCAGCCGAAGCGCCAGCGCGTTCGCCATCTCCTCCGCGCTCATGCCTTCCGGCAGATTGGTCTCGGGCAGGAGCAGGCGCGACTTCAGGTAGGCCAGCCAGGCCGCCATCACGAGATAGTCCGCGGCCAGCTCAAGTCGCAACTTGCGCGCTTCCTCGATGAAGGCGAGGTACTGATCCGCGAGCGCCAGGATCGAGATCTTGGCGAGGTCGACCTTTTGCTGCCGCGCAAGCATCAGCAGAAGATCGAGCGGGCCCTCGAACCCTTCGACGTCGACCACCAGCGCCGGCTCGTCGGTGCCGCGCTCGGCGGAAAACTCGGCTTCGAACCTCGTCTCGTCGGGAGTCACCGGCGGCCCCTCCGCGCAACTCGGCTCGCGACTTTGCGGACAGGCGCCCTGCGGGTCCTCCCAATCGGGCGGGCCCGGCTGGCGCCGATCAGCGAAGCAAAGGTCTTGCGCCCCTCGACAGGATCAAACTCTTCCGGCTCGAGGCGGGCAGAGAGCGCGGCTTTGGCGCGCTTGCCCGCGGCGCCCTCAAGCACACACGCCTCGGCCGCGACCTGCTCCATCTCCTTGAGGTTGCCATTGCAGTGCAGGACGACATCGCAGCCGGCCGCATAGACCGCCCGCGTCCGCTCGGACGTCGTGCCGGACAGCGCCGCCATGCCGATGTCGTCACTCATGAGCAACCCCTCGAAACCGATCAGACCGCGAATCACTTCGTCCACTATTGTGGCCGAAGTCGTGGCCGGTGCGACCGGATCGAACGCAGAAAAAATGACATGCGCGGTCATCCCGAGCGGCAGCCGGGATAACCCCCGGAACGCGGCGAAATCGCATGCTTCCAGTTCGTCGCGGGGCGTCTTCACGACCGGCAGGCGAAGGTGGCTGTCGGCCCTGGCCCGGCCGTGACCGGGGAGATGCTTGAGCACCGGCAGCACGCCACCGGCCAGCAGCCCGGCGGCAACCGCCCCGCCACGGGCCGCAACCGGGTCGGGCGCCCGGCCATAGGCCCGGTCGCCGATGATCGGATTGGCGCCGCGCGCGGGCACGTCGGCAACCGGCATGCAATTCACGTCGATCCCAAGCGATTTGAGATCGCTGGCAATCAGGCGCGCGCCAAGGCCGGCAGCGGCCAGGCCCGTGGCGCAATCGCGGTCATAGAGCCGGCCAAAGAGCGCACCGGGCGGATAGAGCGGCCAATGCGGCGGCCCGAGCCGCTGCACCCGGCCACCTTCCTGATCGATCAGCACCGGGGCGTTCCAGCCAACCGCCTCGCGGCATTCCTCGGTGAGGCGGCGCACTTGCGCGGGCGTGGAGATATTGCGTCCGAACAGAATGAAGCCCCACGGCTCGGACTCGCGCAGGAAATCGCGCTCCTTGGCCGCAAGCTTCGTTCCGGAAACGCCAGTGATGAAAGCGCGCACCGCCATCGACGCCGATTAGCCCGCGCGTCCGGCGAGGGTCAAGCGGCTCGTGCGGCGGATCAGCTTAGTTTCGCTGGATAATGCACTGACCGCCGGCGGCCTTGAGGCTGTTGCAGAACTGGCTCGCATCGCTCGACGATCCGAACGGGCCGACCATGGCGCGGTAGTAGACACCCTTGCTGCCCAGGTCGGCGCGCCTCACGATCGGCTGGCGGCCGTTGAGCACCTGCGGATACTTGGTCTGCAGGGCTCGGAACGACGAGCGGGCGTCGGCTTCGCTGCGCTGCGACGAGATCTGGACGACATAGCCGCCGGCCAACGCGGCCCCGCTGGTCGCTGCGCCGCCATTCGGCGGCAGGGCGGCGAGCCGCGGCGCGGGCTCGGTCGGGGGCCGCTGTTGCTGCTGCTGCTGTTGTTGTTGTTGCGGCTGTGGCTGACTCCGCACCGGCTCCGTCGCCGCCGCCCGCGCGGTCGGGTCGAGCGACAGCGGCTCGTTTCGGCTCGCCTGCCGCGACGGTTGCGACTGCGGCGTGCGCGCAACTGGAGCTGCCGGTGGCGGCGCCGTGCGGCTGCGCGGGTCGGTCGCGATCGGCCGGGAGGCCGGTGGCGGGGCACTGCCCCCTGCCCGTTCTTCCGATTCAGTTCCATCAGGACGAATGGTGACGGTCCGAACCC
>CAMAWG010000246.1 GCA_945861855.1 Rhodoplanes serenus | reverse complement strand
CCCCCCCCGCGACCGCCTTCAGCGCTGCATCCTGATGCGGGGTAAAGACGGTCATTGCCTGCCGGGTGGAATCACGGCGCACTGTAATCCGGGAACAAAATAAGAACAAGACCGTGGGCGCCGCGAGGCGTTTGGCTCCGATCCCACAGAATCATTGTAAGACGTAAGACGGTAAGCTATATTGCCTCGATGAACCGTCAGGCCCGCGTGCCCGCCTTCTCCAAGGTCTCGGTCAAAAGCCAGACCGTAATTCCGCGCGAGGTGCGCGAGCGGCTCGCTCTCAAACCCGGCGACACGCTGCGCTATCGCGTGACCGACCAAGGCGTGCTGCTCGACAAGGCTCCGGCGAACGAGGGTGACGATCCGTTCGCCACCTTCTCCGAATGGTCGAACGAGGCCGACGAGAAGGCCTATGGCGGCCTCTGACGAGATACGCTTCGACCCCTTCGACGTGGTCGTCGTGCCGTTTCCCTACGCTGACCGCCTCGCCGAGAAGCGCCGCCCCGCCCTCGTGATCTCGAACCGCAAGCTTGCGGTTCATAGGCTCGTCTGGGTGGCGATGATCACCAGCGCCGGCAACGAGGCGTGGCCAGGCGACGTCGCGATCACCGATCTCAAGCGCGCGGGATTGCCCGCGCCTTCGGTGGTGCGGCCGGCGAAGATCGCGTGCATCGAGCCGGGGCGGATTGATCGGCGGATCGGACGGCTCGACAAGGCGGCGGCGAGGACGGTGGGGCAGAAGCTGCGGGGATTTTTGGGGGAAGCGTGAGGGGCGCGCGGGCTCGGCGCTTCCGCCTCCGCGCTTGCGCACTTCGGCGGACAAGGCGCGCCTTAGCCCACCCTACTTGGTACAACGATCAGGCGACATCGAACTCCGGCCCGGCGTCCGTCTTCATCTTCTTGAGGATGCGCTTCAGCCCGGCGATCTCGATTTCGAGCCGCGCCACGCGCTCGGCGAGAGCATGCCCCGGGCTTGAGCCGGGGTCGCCCGTCTCCGCTGCATGATCCATCTGCGCGGCCTGCGCGAAGGCGACGCCCACCTCCTGGCCGTGCCGCCAGATGACATGAACGCGCAGTGTCTGCTGCTTCTGCGGGATGGTGAGATCGAGCGCGTCCGGCACCGTCACCGCATCGGAGAAAATCAGCCGCGCGCCGTAGGGCGAGATGTCGCGCACCAGGCAATCGACCGCGCTGCGGCGATTGTTGAAGGTGATCATGCCGCGCAGGAAGCTCTTGTGGCGCGCGATCCTGCGGCGCTCGACGGTGCGTGGTTCGGTCTGGCCGGACATGGGCCGAAAGTAGCAGGGGGTGTTTAAGAACCTCTTTACCGGTCGGTCCGGCAGATGTTTCGATTCGTTAGCACTTGAGGAAAAGCTGCCGCATTTGTGGCGGCTCTCGTGCCGTCAGCGCGGCGGGTTCTTCCGGTAATACTCAGCATCCTCCGCGCTCTGCTTGAAGTCAGGATTGCTGGGCCATTCGACGTGGCGGGACAGCATGTCGGTGCCGTGACGCACACGGAACAGGAGCGAGCGCTGCGGCCCGTTGATGTATTCATGCACCTCGCCGGGCGGATGGACGCAGAACGAGCCCGGCACCACGTCGATGGTGCCGCCGGGCAATCGCATCTTGCCGCCGCCGGAGAAGCAGAAATAGATTTCGGTCGCGTGGGGATGGCAGTGGTTGGGGCTGACCTGACCGGGCTCCCAGCACGCGACGGTGTAGTCGCCCGCCTGGCCGCCGCCGACGTCCAGCTCGGCGAGAATCTTCTCGACGTGCTTCTTGGGATCCCACTCCTGCTCTTTCTCGATGTTGAATGCGTGCATACGCTGCTCCCTCTGACGTTTTGCGGGATTATGCCGCGTCCTCACTCTGCTGTCATGCCCGCCAACGGGTCCGGCCTTTGGCCGGCCCGATGACAAGCTCCGGCGGGCATCCAGTAAACACCGGGAGTGCGGGATCATCCGCTTTCGCGGATGATGACAGCGGAGCGTGCGGCAGCGTGACAGCCTCCCGCGCCCCTGATACGAAACGCGGGCGTCAAGGAGGACGAGACAATGTTCAAGAAGCCGAATTGCCCGGTCATCGCGGTCGAGGAGCATTACTGGGACGCCGAACTGTCCAAAACCTACACCGGCGTCGAGGCCGGCCGGCCGGGCCCGCAGCAGGAGCGGCTGTTCGACCTCGGCGCGCTGCGGATCAAGGAGATGGACGAGGCCGGCATCGACGTGCAGGTGATCTCGCACGGCGCGCCTTCCGCGCAGAAGCTTCCCGCCGATGGCGCGGCCGCGCTCGTGCGCGGCGTCAACGACCGGCTCGCGGCAGCCTGCGCCGCCAACCCCAAGCGCTTCGCGGCCTTCGCGGCGCTGCCCTCGAACGATCCAGCGGCCGCCGCCGACGAGCTCGAGCGCACCGTGACCAAGCTCGGCTTCAAGGGCGCGATGATGCACGGCCTCTCCGGCGGCGTGTTCCTGGACGACAAGCGGTTCTGGCCGATCTACGAGCGCGCCGAGCGGCTCGACGTGCCGATCTATCTTCACCCGGGCCTGCCGGATGCGCGCGTGATGGAGGCTTATTACAACGATTACGCCAAGGACTTCCCAATGGTGGTGCGCGCCGCCTGGGGCTACACGGTTGAGACCGCGACCACGGCGATCCGCATGGTGCTGTCCGGCGTGTTCGAAAAGCATCCGAAACTGAAGGTCGTGCTCGGCCATCTCGGCGAGACGCTGCCGTTCCTGGTCTGGCGTGTCGATCACGCCATCGCGCGGCCGGGGGCGGCCAAGTCGATCAGCTTCCGCGACATCTTCTGCAATAACTTCTGGATCACCACGAGCGGCAACTTCTCCAATCCGGCGTTGATGTGCTGTGTCCAGGAGATGGGCGTCGACCGCATCCTGTTCGCGGTGGACTGGCCGTTCGTCGTCAATCCGCCCGGCGTGGACTGGATGAAGACGGTGCCGCTCTGCGACGAGGACAAGGCCAAGATCTTGAGCGGCAACGCACAGCGGCTGTTGCGGATGTGAGTTTTGCGGCGGCCGATCTGATAAGATGACCGCGAGTCATGCTTCCGGGCCTGTAGCTCAATGGTTAGAGCCGACCGCTCATAACGGTCTGGTTGCAGGTTCGAGTCCTGCCGGGCCCACCACGCATTCTTTCGAACCGGCAGATTTCCCGGATACTTGCAAATGGCCCGCAATTGGCGGGCGC
>CAMAWG010000245.1 GCA_945861855.1 Rhodoplanes serenus | reverse complement strand
CGATCCAATTCCTCGATCGCTCGCTGCACTGTCCAGCCTTTTTGCGCGGGATTTTTCGAGACCGCCAGTGTCTGTGGTGGGAACACGTGATAGTGCACGTCGATCTTGCCTTTGGCCGGCGCCTGAGACCATGCGTTCCGCGGCGACAGGAACGCGCCGGCGCCAGACGCCGCGAGGGCTGCGAGCACGTCCCGGCGGGATACGTTTGTATCGCAATTCGGACAGTGACCGCCGGGATGTCGCATGACTCAATACCCTGCCTGCTTGGCGATCGCCTTGGCGCGCTCGATCAAAGCCGGCGGGTAGGACGCGCCGGTGAAATAGGTTTGCAGTTCCGCGCCGGGCATGGCGTCGATGTCGAAATTGATCTTCTTCGCGTCGGTGAGGAACGCCTCGTCCTTCAGCATCGCCACGAATGCCGCGCGCAGCGTATCGATGCGCTCGGAGGGTGTCTCCGGCGCGGTCACAAACGCGCGGCCGACCACCGAGGGGGAGGCGAATATCTCCAGCAGCGTGCGCTCCTCCTCGGTCTTGGCAAGGTCCACCATGCGCGGCAGGTGTTCGAGGCCGGGGTTCTTGTCGCCGGTCTGCAACAGCAGATTGATCTGCTTGTCGCGTAGCCATTCGGGATTCTCCGCGCGCAGCGCCGACCACGGCAGGCTCAGCGCCTCGACCTCGCCGCGCATCATGGCGATCTTGGCGGTCGCGGGCCCCTCGTAGCCGGTGACCATCTTGAACTTGGTGCCGGTGAGCGTGTTGAGCGCCGCCCAGTTGAGCCGCGAGGCGGCGCCGGAGGCCGCGACGATCAACTCGTTCGTGAACACGTCCTCGATCTTTTGCACCTTGGCGGTGTGCCACGCGAACAGGACCGCGCTGTTGCTGACGAGCCGCCCGACCCAGGGGAACTTCGCCACGTCGCCCTTCACGCCGGGTGCGCCCAGCAGTTGCCGCAGGAACATTGCCTGATCGAAGATGCCCATGACGGTGCCGTCCTTCGGTGCCACGCTGTAGACATGGCTCGCGGAGCGGACGCCGTTGGCGCCGGGCATGTTCTGCACCACGAATGAAGGATTGCCCGGGATGTGCTTGCCCATGTGGCGGGAGAGCAGGCGGCCGTAGCCGTCATAGCCGCCCGAGGCATTGGAGCCGACGATGAGAGAGATCGTTTTCCCTTTGTAGAAATCGTCGGCGGCTGCCGAGCTTTGGACGGCGCAAAGAAGCGCCATTCCCGCGATCAGGCAACCACGCATTCCCGCCAGCATGCAGTCCTCCATCTCTCCTCGCGATGATCGATCATAAGCGCTTGAGACGCCGGCTCAAGGCGACGCTTTGTACCGGCCCTGTATCAGCTTGAAGCACCCCGACCGTGGGTCTAGGCTTTGCCATAACGAATAGGACTCAATTGTCCGGCGGGGCAGGGTCACAGTGGGAGAAACGTCCATGCGGATCGCAGCATTGCTGGTGGCGTTCGCCAGCTTATTGGCATTCCATCCCGATCCCGCGAATGCCCAGAGCGCAGTCGCTCTCATCGGCCAGGTCAGTTCGGCCGAGGAGGGCGTCATGGAAGGCGTCCTGGTCAGCGCGAAGAAGGGCACCGTCACCGTCACCGTCGTGAGCGACGCGAGCGGCAAGTACAGCTTTCCGTCGAACAAGCTGGCGCCCGGCCAATATGCACTCAAGATTCGCGCGATCGGTTACGAGCTCGACAATCACAAGTCGGTCGAGGTCGGGCCGCGCACCACCACGCTCGATCTGACGCTGCGCAAGGCTGAGGACCTCGCCTCCCAGTTCTCCAACGGCGAGTGGTTGACCAGCGCCCCCGGCACCGACCAGCAGAAGGACTTGCTGAAATCCTGCGTCAACTGCCACACGCTCGAGCGCTTCATGCGTTCGTCGCACGATGCAAACACCTTGATGGACGTCACGCTCCCGCGCATGCGCAGTTACGTCAATCAGAGCATCCCGCAGAACCCGCAGATGCGGATGGGTGAGCGGCTGATGGAGGAGCGCGGCGATCAACGTGTGAAACTGTTCCGGGCCGCGGCCGAATATCTTGCCACGGTCAACCTCAGTAAGAACGGACAATGGAACTTCGAGTTTCAACAGCAGCCGCGACACAAGGGACGCGACACCCAGGTGGTCTACACGGAATACGATCTGCCGCGCGAGACGATCTCGCCACACGACGTTGTCATCGATGCGAAGGGCATCGCCTGGTATTCTAGCTTCGGCGAGCAGAACCTCGGCCGGCTGGATCCCAAGACGGGCGAAGTTAAAGAATTTCCGGTGCCGGTGTCGAAGCCGGGCTTCCCCAACGGCTTCCTCGGATTGCGCACCGATCGCGACGGCAATCTGTGGCTCGGCAACATGTTCCAGGCCACGATCGTCAAATTCGACCTCGCGAGCGAACAGTTCCGGCTCTGGCCGCTGCCGAAGGAACAGAATATCGCCTCCGCCCAAGTGAACATGGTCAGCCCGGAAAGCTCGCATGTGGACGGCAAGGTCTGGACACAGAACAACGGCTTCGCCGGCGTGCATCGGCTCGATCTGGCCTCCGGCAACATCGAGACCTGGGAGCCATTCAAGACGTCGAAGTCTGTCCACAATATCTACGACGTAATTCCCGACTCGCAGAACAACGTGTTCTTCACCGACTTCCGTAACCACCACATCGGCCGGATCGATGCCAAGACCGGTGAGCTCAAGATTTTTCCGGCGCTGACTCCGCGGTCGGCACCGCGGCGCGGCCAGATGGATGCCCAGGACCGGCTCTGGTTCGGCGAATACCGTGCCGACCGCATCGGCATGTTCGACACCCGCACCGAACGCTTTCGGGAATGGATCGTGCCGACCAAATGGTCGTCGCCCTACGATGTCGTTCTCGACAGGAACGAAGAGGCCTGGACCGGTTCTATGGTCAACGACCTTGTGACCCGGCTCGACACCAAGACCGGCAATTTTGTCGAGTATCTTCTGCCGCGCACGACCAACATTCGCCGCGTCTTTGTCGACAACTCGACAACTCCGGTGACGTTCTGGGTGGGCTCCAACCACGGCGCCTCGATCGTCAAGCTCGAGCCGCTGGACTGATGGTGTTGGCCGATTCGGGCTCCAAGCCCGAGCGGTGAATGTCGACGTGACCTGCCTTGCGGCACGGCAAAGGCAGGGCTAGGCTTGCTGTATCAATAACGAAAAGCCTCGCCGGGTGTGCCGGCGCGGAAAGCAAACCCGAGAGGAAACACCCATGCGCATCAAACCGATTATCGGTGCGTTGGCTGCGCTCGCCGCGGCCGTGTGGTTGCAGGCATCCCCTGCACAGGCGCAGGTCGCCTTGAGCGGACAGGTCACGTCCGCCGAGGAAGGCGCCATGGAGGGCGTGGTCGTCAGCGCCAAGATGGACAAGTCGTCCATCACCATCAGTGTCATCACC
>CAMAWG010000244.1 GCA_945861855.1 Rhodoplanes serenus | reverse complement strand
GGCGCCGTCGGAAATCGACGATTTCGTAGTGTGGACGCTCGCGCCGCCGAGTTCTTCGGCGGTGACCACCTCGTTGGTGACGGTCTTCACCACGTCGGGGCCGGTGACGAACATGTAGCTCGTGTCGCGCACCATGAAGATGAAATCGGTCATGGCCGGCGAATAGACGTCGCCGCCCGCGCACGGCCCCATGATGACGCTGATCTGCGGGATGACGCCCGAGGCGATGACGTTGCGCTTAAACACCTCGCCGTAGCCGCCGAGCGAGGCCACCCCCTCCTGGATGCGCGCGCCGCCGGCGTCGAACAGGCCGATCACCGGCGCGCGCGCCTTCATGGCGGCGTCCTGAACCTTGATGATTTTTTGCGCGTGCGTCTCCGAGAGCGAGCCGCCGAACACGGTGAAATCCTTGGCGAAGACAAAGACGGTGCGGCCGTTGACGGTGCCCCAGCCGGTGACCACGCCGTCGCCGGGGATGGTCTGCTTCTCCATGCCGAAGTCGTGGGAGCGGTGCTCGACGAACATGTCGAACTCCTCGAACGAGCCCTTGTCGAGCAGCAGCTCGATGCGCTCGCGGGCGGTGAGCTTGCCGCGCTTGTGCTGCGCCTCGATGCGCGTCGTCCCCCCGCCGAGGCGGGCCTGGCCGCGGCGCTGTTCCAGCCTGTCGAGGATGTCCTTCATGCGTGCGGCCCCTGCCAATTGCCCCGCCGTTTGTCAGGCAAAAGGCATACCACGGGAACGAGCGCTATCCGAAGGCGACCCCCACCCCGACCCTCCCCCTTTCAGGGGGAGGGAGGACTCGCCGCACGGTCTTCCTCCCCCTGAAAGGGGGAGGAATGAGGTGGGGGTCAGGGGCCGATTGCCGAACCGCGTCCGGTGGGGCATCAAACGCGGCATGAACACACCCGCCGCCACCGCCATCCAGGAGGCCCTGGCCCTGCACCGGCAGGGCAAGCGGGACCTCGCCATGCAGCGCTATGTGGCGATCCTGCAGCAGAACCCGCAGAACGTCGACGCGCTCTATTACGTCGCCGTGCTGGCGCTCCAGGAGGGCCAGCTCGACGAGGGCCTCAAGGTGATCCGGCGGGCGCTCGACGTCGATTCCTCGCAGGCGCGGCTGCACAACCTCATGGGCCAGGCCCATCTGCGGCAGAACCGCGACGTGGACGCGCTCAACAGCTTTGGCCGCGCGATCGACGCCGAGCCGGCGTTTGCCGACGCCTACGGCAACCGCGGCACGCTGCTGTCCGAGATGGGCCGCCCGGCGGAGGCGATCGCCGACTTCGACCGCGCGCTCACGCTGCGGCCGAACAATCCCGAGGACCATTGCAACCGGGCGGGCGCGCTGGCCGATCTCGGCCGGCTCGACGAGGCGATGTCGGGATTTTCCCGCGCGATCGCGCTGATGCCCGAGCTTGCGCCGGCCCACTTCAACCGCGGCGACCTGCTGTTGCGGACCGGCCGGCCGGCCGAGGCGCTGCGCGACTACGACCGCGCCATTGCGCTGTTTCCCGGGATGGCAGTGGCGCATGCCAATCGCGGCATCGCGCTCGACAGGCTCGACCGGCCCGACGAGGCGCTGGCGAGCTTTCAGCGCGCGGCCGAACTCGATCCGAAATTCGCCAAGCTCGCGGCGAAAGACTAGCGCAGCGCGTCCAGCACCGCCGCCGCGGCCTGCATCTCGGCGAAGCGGTAGGCGCGGCGCGCGAGGATTACCTCGTCGCGGCCCCAGAACGCCATGTTCCAGTCCTCGTCGACATGCGCCGCGGCCCAGGCCTCATCGGTGGTGAGGCGGCCCGCTGCGAGCGCCAGCGCAAGAAGGCTCGAGCCAGTCAGCGTGGTGACGACGTTGAGCGCGCCGAGCCGCCACGCCTCGCGCATGCTCGCGCCCTTCGGGATCGCGGCCGCGGCGGCCACGATCGCCGCGGCCGGCTGCGGCACATGCATCACGCCCTCGGCCAGTACGAAGCGCGCGCCGAGAGCGTCGCGCGCCCATTCGACGACGGGGTCCCAGTGCTGGCGCTGGCTCGCAACGAGGCCCGCCGGCTCGGCGGCGCGATAGAATACAAGGTCGGTGCCGAGATACTGCTCGATCTCGGCCGCGACCGGTCCGAGAGCGGGCGCAACGCCGTCGACGATCGAGTTGGCAAGCCGCGTAAGCGGCATGACGGCCGGATCGACCCGGTCCTGCTGCGCGTCCCATTCCGCGGCGAGCGCCTGCGCCAGAACCCGTTCCGGCGCGGCGAGATGGCGCCTCGCGGGGGTCCGCACCGGCTTGCCGTCGAGCAGCACCGGGAAACCGCCCTCGCCGGCCGTCTCCCCGACCTGAGCCTCTTTATAGAACCGCGCCCGCAGATTGGGGCGCATGCTGCGCCGCGCCGACTCCTCGGGATCGAGCGGCTGGTTCTCGAATATCTCCTCGAAGATGTCGCGCATGGTTCCGTTTTGTGCGGCGCAGCAAAGCGCAGAAGCGTCAAGGCCCGGGCTGTCTTGAAAATATCGGAATTCCGGCAGTTATGACACCGCCCATGATGCTCCGCAGCAATGGCTCACGCAGGCTTGAAAGCAAATTATTCCGCCGCGAGCGGCACGCTTGACGAACCTCTGCTATGTACCGCTGGCAGGTGGCGTTTGTTGCGCCTCTAAACTAAAATCCCGGTGCGGATTCGATCAGAAGGTCGGCCCGCGTGGGATGGATCAACCGACGCTGCGTCACGCTCCTTCGACCTTGCATCGGGGGCGCGCAGACGAGGAGTAAATGAAACCAACAAACATTGCGGCGCCGGACTACTTCCATAAAGTGGTCGATTGCCAATGGGCCTGCCCGGCCCACACGCCAGTTCCCGAATACATCCGATTGATCGCGGAGGGTCGCTACAGCGACGCCTACATGATCAATTGGCGCTCGAACGTGTTTCCGGGAATTCTCGGACGCACCTGCGACCGCCCGTGCGAGCCGGCTTGCCGGCGCGGCCGCGTCGAGGAAACGCCGGTCGCGATCTGCCGGTTGAAGCGCGTCGCCGCCGACTTCAAGGACGACATCCGCGGCCGGTTGCCGAAGCCTGTGGCGAAGAACGGCAAGCGCATCGCGCTCGTCGGCGGCGGCCCGGCTTCGCTCGCGGTCGCCCGCGATCTCGCACCGCTCGGCTACCAGTGCACGGTGTTCGATTCCGACCCCAAGGCCGGCGGCATGATGCGGACGCAGATTCCGAAATTCCGCCTGCCGGATTCCGTGGTCGATGAGGAGACCGACTACATCCTCAACCTCGGCATCGACTTCCAGGGCGGCAAGCGCATCGCCAGCATGAAGGCGCTGCTGGCCGAGCCGTGGGACGCGGTCTTCGTCGGCTCCGGCGCGCCGCGCGGCCACGAGCTCGACATTCCCGGCCGCAAGGAAGCGGGCAAGAACATCCACATCGGCATCGACTGGCTGTCCAACGTCTCGTTCGGCCACGTCACCGCAATCAACAAGCGCGTCATCGTGCTCGGCGGCGGCAACACCGCGATGGACTGCTGCCGCACCGC
>CAMAWG010000243.1 GCA_945861855.1 Rhodoplanes serenus | reverse complement strand
TGCTCGACCTGAACCTCCCCGACATGTCGGGCTTCGAGGTTCTGCGCTCGCTGCGGGTGTCGAAGGTCAAGACACCGATCCTGATTCTCTCCGGCCTCGCCGGCATCGAGGCCAAGGTTCGCGGTCTCGGCTTCGGCGCCGACGACTACATGACCAAGCCGTTCCACAAGGACGAGCTGATCGCACGCATCCACGCGATCGTGCGACGCTCCAAGGGACACGCGCAGTCGGTCATCAACACCGGCGATCTTTGCGTCAACCTCGACACCAAGACGGTCGAGGTCAATGGCGCCCGGGTGCACCTGACCGGCAAGGAATACCAGATGCTGGAGCTGCTCTCGCTCCGCAAGGGCACGACGCTCACCAAGGAGATGTTCCTCAACCATCTCTACGGCGGCATGGACGAGCCCGAACTCAAGATCATCGACGTGTTCATCTGCAAGCTGCGCAAGAAGCTCGCGAATGCCTCCAACGGCAAGAACTACATCGAGACGGTGTGGGGCCGCGGCTACGTGCTGCGCGAGCCGGTGGAAACCGAGGAGCGGATTCCCGCGTAAGCCGAAAGGCAGCGACGAAAACAAAAACCCCGCCGAAAGGCGGGGTTTTTTGTTTATCTCGCCGGTACTTGCGGTGCACCAATACCGGCCGAACCAATGGCGCCTCGGTTCGTTATAGGCATGGCAATCACGCCTGCGGGCCGGACATCATGTCAAAACTCTTCTCAGCGCGCACAAGCCTCGCCCTCATCGGCCTATCGTTGCTGTTCCCGCTGGGCGCTGCCACGCCAGCGCAGGCGGTCACCTGCGAGGAGGTCCGCGCGATGACCCCGGCCGAGATCGACCTTTGGGCCAAACGCCTCCAGGTGTCCTCGGAACACCTGGGCGCACTCCTGCACACCGCGTTCTGCGACATGCCGCACCGGCAGCGCGTGATCGCGTCCACCGGCAAGCCGAAAACCGACGGGGTCCGTTGATCTCCGGTTTCTATTTGGCGATGTTTGGGCCAACACCGGAAGTCGGCGAACCTACTCGATCAGGAGGTTATTTGCCGCCGAACCATCTGTCGTAGATCTGCTGATAGGTGCCGTCCTCGCGCAGCTGCAGCAGTGTCGCATTGACCTGCCGGCGCAACGGATTGCCGGGCCGGAAGACGATGCCATAATCCTCCTTGCGGAATTGCCCGCCGACCATGTACGCCCGACCTTTGCCTTCGTTGGCGGCGTAGTACAGCAGCACTGGCGAATCGAACACCACCGCATCCACCTCCCGATCGTGCAGCGCCTGATACGCGTCTTCGATGCGCGAGACCTCCGTCACCTGCGCCCGTAGTTCGCGAAGCGCCGCCGCGGCCGTGCTGCCCTTGGTGGTGGCAACCTTGCGACCCACCAGATCATCGGGGCCATTGATGCCGCCCTGGATCTGCTGCACCGTCAATGTGGCGGCCAGCTGCGCGGTGTAGAGTGCCACGAATACGATGCCGGTGAACATCCAGAACAACGCGACGACGCGCGCCAACCATTGCCGCGGCTGATTTTCCGCTTGCGTCGCCAGTGTGGCAGCCGACCAATACATTCCATAGAAAATGCCGGGAATGTATTTGTCGCTCGGTATGATTCCGCTGTCCTGCCGACGTTCCAGGAACCAGATGATGTGGGCCGGAATCAGAATAAGCAGCAACGCGACGCCGAGCCAGACCAGGCTGGTCTTGGAAAACAACAATCCCAGGATGTCGCTCAGCGGATTTGAATCGCCGTCCCGGCCGCCACCCCGAATCATGATCTGCAGCCCGGCATTGAGGATCGGCTGCGAGAATTCGAACTCGACCTCACGCACGGAGGTGATCGAAATCGCAGCAACGCCGATCTCGGTTCTATTGGAACGAACCTCCTCCAACAGGGCGCCAACGTTGGGCGCGGGCCGGTAATCCACCTTCAGTTTCAAGCGGGCAGCAATGGCGTTCCATAGCTCGATGCTGAAGCCGGTGAGCGCCCCATCCTTCTCGATCACCAGAGGCGGTAGAATGCGCGTCGCAACCATGATATCGCGCCCAACCGTTTCGGCCGGGGCGGGGCTCACGATCATAACGGCAAGCCACAAGGTTGCGGCGAGCCGACCGATTGCGATCAACATTGCTAAAACCCATTGAATGAGGTGAGGCGTGTCCAATCTGAAACGATCCGGGGGACTTTACGACCTCCTATGACAAAAATAAATACAGCAGACTGGCGAAATCTGAATTGTTCAAGTCTTGCATCAGCCCACATGATCGCGATGGGTCATCCGCGTGGTTTCAACGATGTTAGCTACATGTCCGGTCCACCACCAATTCCGGACGTATTGCGGCGTCGCAGCGAAGCGACCCGCGGACGATGAGACGAGGCGTCGCTTTTGTTTGGGCTCAGGCGATCCGCTCGTTGCCCTTGATCTGGCTGCGGTGCATCACGCGTCGGGTCTTCGGATCGAACGGGTCGCGCCGGTGCAGCACCGACAGATTATTCCACATCAACAGGTCGCCGACCTTCCACTCGTGGCACATGGCAAAGCGCGGCTGCGTGGCGTGCGCCCACAGCGCGTCGAGCAGCGCATCGCTGTCGGCGATGCTCAGGCCCATCACATAGGCATTCGGCCTCCGCCCGAGGAACAAGGCCTTGCGGCCGATCTTGGGATCGGTGCGCACCAGTGGATGGCGCGCGCCGACGGTTTCGCAGACGTTGGTGACTTCCTTGTAGCCCTTGCGCAGCATGCCGGCCGAGTTGCGCGAGGCGTCGTGCACCGCGACCTTGCCCTCGGCGGCTTTTTTCAAATCCGCCGGCAGCATCTCGTAGGCGTCGAACATGTTGGCGAAGTAGGTGTTACCGCCAGCCTCCGGCGGCGGCACCTCGAGCGCGTGCAGCATCGCCGCCTTGGGCGGCACGTCCACGTAGGTCATGTCGGCGTGCCAGACCGCCTCGCCGTCGCCGAGATTGCCGAGCGGCTTGCCGTTCTCGACCACGTTGGAGATAACGTTGAGCTCGGGATGCTCCTTGAGGAACGGCTCGCCGTAGGGATTCGGTCCGGGCGGGTCGAGCTCGCCGAAATTCCTGCTGAAGGCGATGAGCTGCGGGTCGGAGAGATCCTGGTCGTGCATCACGACGACCAGCCGCTCGCGCCAGGTCTTCTCGATGGCATCGATGTCGGCCTGCGGAAGCGGCTTCGACACGTCGACGCCCGCGATTTCCGCGCCGAGCGCGGCGTCGAGATTCTTGATCGAAAGCGCCATGATCGTCCTCGCGATGCGCGCG
Organism: Rhodoplanes serenus; assembly: GCA_945861855.1. Taxonomy (GTDB): domain Bacteria; phylum Pseudomonadota; class Alphaproteobacteria; order Rhizobiales; family Xanthobacteraceae; genus Z2-YC6860. The sequence continues at coordinate 259 of CAMAWG010000243.1, read as the reverse complement.
GCGGCCCCGGCGGGGGCGTTGCCTGCAACCGCCAATCCGCCCACAATGCCGGGCCGTCAATTCTGATGCGCAATCTACACGGGACTTTGCCATCCGTCATGTCTCGCATCGTCACAACGATCTTCGCCCTCGCCTGCTGCAGCTCTGCCGCGCTTGCCGATCCGATCGAGGATTTCTACCGCGGCAACACCATCCGGCTGCAGGTGAGCGCGAGCGTCGGCGGCGGCTACGACCATGTCGCGCGGCTGTTCGCCAAATA
>CAMAWG010000242.1 GCA_945861855.1 Rhodoplanes serenus | reverse complement strand
GGCGGGATCGAGGAAATCTTGTTGTAGGCGCCGCGGAACTTGAACGAGCCGGTGCGCTGCAGCGTCTCGGCCTTGAGGAACACGCGGGCGCCGAGCAGCGCGTCGAGCACCGGCGAGTTGATCAACGGCGTGCGGATCGCGACGCCCTTGAGCCTTTGCGCGGCGGCGTCGACATCGGCTGAGGTGGGAAGGGTAATCGTTTGGGCCGGTGCGTTCATCGCCGCAAACTACCACACGCAGGCCGGACCGGGCGACGCCAAATCCAGGCAGCGCCTGCATTTCCATGGGTGCACCCTCTCTCCGCCATCATCCCGAGGAGCCCGCCGTAGCCTTGGCGAAGGCGGGCGCCTCGAAGGATCGAGTGCGGCCCCATGCTTCGAGACGGCGGCTTCGCCGCCTCCTCAGCATGAGGCCTGGAGAGGGAAAGAGAGCCCGACGCGCGTGCGGAGTCAGTCATGACTGCGCTATGATCGCCCAACCAAAACGGAGGAAACGGAATGGATCTTGGAATCGCCGGCCGCAAGGCCATCGTCTGCGCTTCGAGCCGCGGCCTGGGCCGCGCCTGCGCTATGCGGCTCGCCGAGGCCGGCTGCGAGGTCGTAGTCAACGGGCTCGATCCCGCGCGCCTCGAAGCGACCGCCGCCGACATCCGCAAGAAGACCGGCGCCAAGGTCACCGCCGTCGCGGCCAATGTGGCGACGCCAGAAGGCCAGGCCGCGCTGTTCGCCGCCTGCCCCGAGCCGGACATCCTGATCGCCAACAACGCCGGCCCGCCGTTCCGCGATTTCCGCGAACTCGACCGCCAGAAGATGATCGACGGCGTGATCGGCAACATGATCGTGCCGGTCGAGCTCCTGCAGCGCGCGATCGACCCGATGATCAGGAAAAAATTCGGCCGCATCGTCAACATCACCTCGGGCTCGGTGAAGATGCCGCTCGTGGGCCTCGACCTGTCGTCGGGCGCGCGCGCAGGATTGACCGCGTTCCTCGCCGGCGTCGCCCGCTCGGTCGCGCAGCACAACGTGACGATGAATTTCCTGCTGCCCGGCCCATTCGACACCGACCGGCTGCGCTCCAACCACGAGATCACCGCCAAGAAGCAGGGCATCACCGTCGAGCAGGCGCTGGCGCACCGGATGAGCACGATCCCGGCGCGGCGGCTCGGCCAGGCCGACGAGTTCGGCGCCACCTGCGCGTTCCTGTGCTCGGCGCACGCCGGCTTCATCACCGGGCAGAACATCCTGATGGACGGCGGCATTTTTCCGGGGGCGTTTTGATGAGCGGGATGCCTGCAACTCGTGTCCCGGACGCGATGCAGCGCGTAGCGAAGCGAAGCGAAGCGGTGCATCGCTGATCCGGGACCCAGCTTTCTTAAGCAACCGGGGTCCCGGGTCTGCAGCGCATCACTGCGCTTTGCTTGTGCTGCGCTGCGCCCGGGACACAAACCGAACCGGCTTGCCCAGCACGCTTCGGCAACGCATGATGCGGTTCCACATCAATCAACCAGCACATCGCCATAAGGGGAAACACCCATGAAGCTCGTCCGCTTCGGCTCGGCCGGCAAGGAAAAGCCCGGAATCATCGACAAGAACGGCAAGATCCGCGACCTGTCGAAGGTGGTCAAAGACATCGACGGCGAGGCGCTGTCGCCCGCGGGCCTGGCCAAGATCAAGAAGGCCAACATCGACAAGCTGCCGAAGGTCGCAGGCAATCCCCGGCTCGGCCCCTGCGTGGCGCGGCCGTCGAACTTCATCGCCATCGGCCTGAATTACGCCGACCACGCCGCCGAGGCCGGCATGAAGCTGCCGCCGGAGCCGATCATCTTCAACAAGGCGCTGTCCTGCATCTGCGGGCCGAACGACAACACCATCACGCCCAAGGGTTCGAGCAAACTCGATTACGAGGTCGAACTCGGCATCGTCATCGGCAAGCGCGCGAGCTATCTGAAGAAGGAGCAGGCGATGGGCGCCGTCGCCGGCTACTTCCTCTCCAACGACGTGTCCGAGCGCGTGTTCCAGATCGAGCGCGCCGGCCAGTGGACCAAGGGCAAGGGCTGCGAGACCTTCGGCCCGATCGGCCCCTGGGTCGCCACCAAGGACGAGATCAAGGACCCGCAGAACCTCAACATCTGGCTCAAGGTCAACGGCGCCATTCGCCAGCAGGGCAACACCAAGACCATGGTGTTCGGCGTGGCCGATCTCGTCTGGTGGTGCTCGCAGTATTTCGTCATGGAGCCGGGCGACATCATCGTCACTGGCACGCCGTCGGGGGTGGCGCTCGGCATGAAGCCGCCGCAGTTCCTCAACGTCGGCGACGTGGTCGAACTCGGCTGCGACGGTCTCGGCACGCAGAAGCAGAAGATCGTCAAGGCGCGCGCCTGACCGCATCCGGCGTAGGCATCGAAGCAAAAGCCCCGGGCCGAGGCCCGGGGCTTTCATTCTTACGCTTCCTTGCGCTTCGGTTCGGACGATGCGCTCAATAGCGGGTGAAGATCGGCCCCGAGAACTTGTAGTTCAGGCCGGCGCGAACGATGTTCTCCTTGAAGCTGACATTGCCCACGGGCAGAGCCGGCGCGGCGTTGAAGCTGCCGAGATCGACATAGAGATATTCGAGCTTGGCCGACCAGTTGCCCAGGAAGGCGTATTCAACACCGGCGCCGACGGTCCAGCCGAACTGGTCGTTGGACGACGAGACCGCCGGAGGGCTGCGGGTCGCCTTGACGTTGCCGTAGGCGCCGCCGCCGGTGACGTACGGCATCCAGCGATCGAAGGCGTAGCCCGCCCGGCCGCGGATCGTGGCGAGCCAGCCGTTGGAGGTCTCGCAGGTCACGCCCGGCGCGCAGGTGACACTGTCCTTCACGTCCGACCAATCGATGTCACCCTCGATGCCGAGGACGATGGAGCCGACCTGGTAGTTGTAGCCAAGCGTGCCTCCGACCAGGAAGCCCTTGGGCTTGTTAGTGGCCGCCGGCACCGCCGACCAGGTCGAATCGCCGAAACCGTATCCGGCGTTGATGCCGGCGTAGAAGCCGGTCCAGTTGTAGTAGGCGACGACCGTGCGAGGCCCCTTGTAGATGGGCCGTGGAATGTCGGCCGCCTGGGCAGAATACGAGGCCGCGATCAAGCCAAAGGCCGCAAGTCCCGTTCCGAATCTCTTGAAGTTCATCATTCCGTCTCCCATCCGACGCCTTGGATTGTTGCCGCAAGCACCCGGCGCCGCTCGCACCGCGCGCAAACTCACGCTTTGACCGGGTACGCTTCGAGTCGCGCGACGCTGGCGATTTCGCCTTGATTTGCGATCTGCCGGAACGCGGAAACACTGCGAAACGGGTACGCGCAGCGTGCGACGCGAGGAAATTCGGTGGATAAAGACCCTTTTCCCTGTGGAATCCCGGGGAAAACCTCCACCGAATCAAACGAATCACTTGACGTGATTGCGCACAGTAAACAGTCGTCCGTTAATAAGCTGGATTGAGCGCTGATGGGTTGATGAAGTGGTGCAATAGCGCAATCATGATCGAGCGCAAAAGAGCCCTCAACCAGGCGAGGATGCGTCGGAAGTTGTAGCCGACAGCGGTGAGGATGGTGTTGGCGGC
>CAMAWG010000241.1 GCA_945861855.1 Rhodoplanes serenus | reverse complement strand
AGATGAAGGCCGCGCACATGAAGGCGGTCGAATGCCGCAATCTCGCGCTGCCCTCTCTGAAGCCGAAGGGCGAACGCGTCGAGATGCCCTACGAAGGCAAGTGGCTCGCCGGCATCCTGCGCAAGCCCGAAGGTGTCGAGAAGCCGCCGGTGCTGGTGTTCGCCTGCGGGCTCGATTCCTGCAAGGAGGAGACCGAGACCTACGAAAACCCGTATCTCGCGCGCGGCATCGCGACGCTGGTGTTCGACGGGCCGGGCCAGGGTGAGGGCGAATACGACTTCGCCATCCGCGGCGACTACGAAGTCGCGGTGAAGGCGGTCTGCGACTACATCGAGACGCGCAAGGACCTCGATGCCACCCGCATCGGCATGGCCGGCATCAGCCTCGGCGGCTATTACGCGCCGCGCGCCGCCGCATTCGAGAAGCGCATCAAGGCCTGCCTCGCGCTCGGCGGGCCGTACGACTGGGGCGAGAGCTTCGCCGGCGTGCCGGAGCTGACCAGCGAGGCGTTCCGCGTTCGCTCCAAGAAGGCGACGATGGACGAGGCGCGCAAGCACGCCGCGACCTTGTCGCTGCGGGGCGTGGCGCAGAACATCACCTGTCCGATCTACATCATGAACGGCAAGCTCGACCGCATCGTGCCGGCGTCCGAGACCGAGCGGCTCGCGCGCGAAGTGAAAGGGCCAGTGACGCTGCACCTGATCGAGGGCGGCAACCACATCGCCAACAACCGCAGCTACGAATGGCGCCCGCGCGCGGCGGATTGGCTGGCCGAGCAATTGAAGGCGGTGTGATTGAAGTGAGAGACGAGGCCGTAGAGATGCACGGCCTCTCGCTCCCTCTCCCCGCCGCAGGCGCTGAAGGTGGGGCTGGGGCGGCGGCAGGGACATCGTCATCGCGAAATGCTCACCGCCAGAACTGGAACATTCCGTAGCCGAGCCACGCCAGCTTGGGATCGAGCCCGATCCCCGCGCAGAACCCGTAGACGAACTGCCAGAACCATGTGTTGAGCCCCGGCACCAGAAACAATGCCATCACCAGCACCAGCGGACCGAGCGGCGCCATCCGCCTGCCCAGCTCACGTAAGCTCGACGGCAGGAACGGCTCGATGATGCCCCAGCCGTCGAGACCCGGACATGGCAGCAGATTGAACAGCAGCGCCGTCACTTCCAGCAGTGCCAGGAATGCCAGTGCCGCATAGAGCGGCTGCGGCACCGACCCGAATTGCGGCAAGAACTCCAGCACGGCCATCAAGGCGACAAGGACGAGAGCGGTCGCCAACGGCCCTGCTGCCGACACCAGCGCGCCATACACGCGACGGCGCAGGTTCATCATGTTGATGTAGACGGCGCCGCCCGGAAGCCCGATGCCGCCGATCGCCATGATCAGCAGCGGAAATATGATGCTGTACTGCACGTCCGTGTAGCGCAGCGGATCGAGCGTCAGATAACCCTTCTCTCGAACGCTCCGGTCGCCACAATGATAGGCGACGATCGCGTGCCCGAATTCGTGCAGGCACAGCGCGATCACGAATCCGATCATGACGAATGGAAAGACCAGCACGCGCGCATGGTCCGGCCGGTACATCATCCAGACCGCGCAAAGCAGAAATGCGGCGATCAGCGCGAGGAATGTCGAGCTGAGCGGCCAGTCCTGCGAAGATCGCGCCCGGCCGGAATCGTCACGTTGCCAGTCCGACACGATGCGCTCCCCAACTGCTCAGCCCGCTAGTGGTCCGATTCTAACATTCGCATCCCTTCCCGGCAGGCCCGTTTCGGGCCAATTGCAGACTTGACCTGATTTGATACCCTTCATTCTCCAAGTGCCCACTCAATTCAGGAAATCTATCGCCATGAAACGCTTTTGCATGTTGGTAGTTCTTGCGGGCTATTTCGCTGGCTTCGCATTTGCGGCAAAGTCGGCGGAAGTAAAGGTTCTTTGCTCAAATGCATTCAGAGTTGTGATGTTGGAGGTTATTCCCCGATTTGAGAGCGCTACGGGACATAAAGTCATTGTTCGGTTCATGGGTACCGATCTCAAACCGACGATTGAAGCCGGCGAACAGTTCGACGTAGCAATCTCGCAGTCAGACAACATCGAAAGCCTGATCAAGCAAAACAAAATTGTCGCCGGAACGAACGTAGCAATCGCTTACACAGGTCTGGGGATCGGCATTCGAGCGGGTGCTCCAAAACCTGATATTGGTTCTGTTGAGGCATTCAAGCAAACCCTGCTCAATGCCAAAGCAGTTGCTTATTCTGGCGAGGTAGAGCGGGCCTTGATGTTGCAGAGATTTTCTCTCGGCTTGGAATTGCGGATCAGATGAAGGCAAAGAGCATTCTATTTGCGGGAAGCGGCGGCCCGAAAACCGTGATCGGTGGTCAAGCAGACCTCGTCATTCAAACCGTTGGAAGCCTCATTGGCGTTCCGGGATTGGATTACATCGGACCACCGCCGCCTGATTTGCAAGTGTACACTGTTTTGACAGGCGGCATTAGCATCTCATCCAGTCAGCCTCAGGCCGCCAGGGGCTTCGTTGACTTTCTCCAATCGCAAGAAGCGATCGTTGCAATTAAAGCGAGGGGCATGGAGTCGCGCGCGCCGTGACTTTCCGCGTGTCAATGACGACACGCACCTTGCAGACCAGCGCTTGCGCCCTGCCTACACCGCCACCGCCTGCTTCGCCGCGATATGCTCCTGCACCAGCTTGGAGAGGCTCATCATGTCGACTTTGCCGGAGCCGAGCATCGGCATCTTGTCGAGGATCATGATCTCGGCCGGGATCATCAGCTCGGCGGCGTGGTGCTCGCGCGCATAGGCGATGAACTGCGAGCGCGTCGCGTCCTTCTGCTGGGTCACGAGGATGAGCCGCTCGCCCTTGCGCGGGTCGGGCGCCGCGACCACCGCCGACGGATTGTTCGGCCACAGCTCGCCCGCCAGCGCCTCGACCGCCGCGAGCGAGACCATCTCGCCGCCGATCTTGGCGAAGCGCTTGGCGCGGCCCTTGATCGTCACGTAACCCTGCTCGTCGATGGTGACGATGTCGCCGGTGTCGTGCCAGCCGTCTTGCGGCGGTTCGAGCACGCCGGGCCGCTCCACCTTGAGGTATCCGGCCATCACGTTCGGGCCGCTCACGAACAGCCGGCCGCCCTCCTCCACGCCCTCGACCTTTTCCAGCCGCGCTTCCATACCGGGCAGGATGCGGCCGACGGTGCCGAACTTGTTGAACATCGGCGTGTTCAGCGCGAGCGCCGGCGCAGTCTCGGGGACGCCGTAGCCTTCCAGGATGCGCAGCCCGAACTTCTCCATGTAGGTGCGGCGCGTCGATTCCTTCACCGGCTCGGCGCCGGCGAGGATGTAGCGCAGCGAGCGGAAGTCGTACGGGTGCGCGACTCGCGCATAGCCGTTGAGGAAGGTGTCGGTGCCGAACATGATGGTGGCGTTCACGCCGTAGATCAGTTCCGCCACCGTCCGGTAGTGCAGCGGCGATGGGTAGAGATAGATCGGCACGCCGGAGACCAGCGGCAGCATCACGCCGATCGTCAGCCCGAACGAATGGAACACCGGCAGCACGTTGAACACCTTGTCCTGCCGTCCGA
>CAMAWG010000240.1 GCA_945861855.1 Rhodoplanes serenus | reverse complement strand
ACATCTGCCGGCATTGCGAGCCGCCCTCGCAGCTCATCAACAAAGAGGCTCAACACACGGCATCCTTGCTCACCAAGCCAGCGCCGCGTAACGTCAATCTTGGCAGCGACCGCTTCGCAATGTTCAACAAAAAACGGGACATCCCCCGCTGGTGCTTCTGATTGCGGTGCGACAACGCGAATCTCGTGGTGGCAAACATCACACTGATAAATGAGGAGCGTGAGGTTTGGCGTCGTCGGTTGCGTGCGAGCAAGCCGGACTGGCGTCTTACACAAGATGCAAAAGCGTTTCTCGGCGGGTACTGGCATGGTTGCTAGCGAGGCCGCGCCCATAAGGCGATCCGGCCCTTTATGGTCGGCCTGAATGAGGGGCCCGCATTTTTTATGAAGCCGCGACTTTGAAGCCGCTCGATCCGGTCGGCGTCGGCATCAGTGGCGACACCATGCCGCGAAATTTGAGAGAGCGCGGTCAAATCGCCGCGATGCAAGTTCTTTCGTGCCCAGCGTTTTGGGATCATGGATATAGCTCAGCAAAAAGCGTCGTACACAACCAATGCAGGCAAAATAGCACAATACCTCTTAAATGGTAGTTACTTTAAAACTGGCCACCAACTGAGGCGGCGGCCACAAATGTTAGAACACAGGGGGGTAAATACGGCCTAGCAACTTCAGGATACCGGCACCCGTCCGATCCGCCAGGACCTGAGATGTCCGGCGATGTTGCCGGGGTCGAACGCCGGCCCAGCGAAGGCGCCGATCTTGCCTGGCGGTTCGCCGGACGGCACTCCGACCGCCGCGTCATAGAGGTCTTGCCGGAATACGCTCATGGCGGCCCGGCACATGTCGTCCGATAGCGGCGCCTGACCCCAGCGCACCATCTGGGCATAGAGCCAGGCGGCCTGCGCCGGATCGGGCCGGCCGGCGCCGTCGCGTCCGATCAGGAGATAGTTGGGATCCGTCCGGATCGCGCCGTCGGGTGAGACCTTGAGGCGGCCGTCAAGGGTGCGGCGGATGACCTCGGCAGCGACACCGATGCGTTGCGGTGCGCCGAGAATTGCCGAGACTTCGTCGCGATTGGCCGTTTCCTCGATGTAGGCCGCAGCACGGGCGTGGGCGCGCACGAGCTTCGACACCATGTCTGGGTGCTCGTGCGCCCAGCGGCTGCGGAACGCCAGCATCTTCTCGGCGGCGCGGGTGAGGATCTCCGACACGAAATGCAGGATGAAGCCGATGCCGAGATCGACCGCGACCGAATTCCACGGCGCGCCGACGCAGAAGGCATCGACATGCTTGTTGGCGAGGCTTTCGACCATGTAGGGCGGCGGCAGCACCACAAGACGCACATCCTCATCCGGATCGACCCCGCCCGCCGCCATCCAGAAGCGCAGGTGATAATTGTGGGTGGAGAAGGGAAACGTCATGCCGAAGGTCAGCGGGGCATGGCCCCGGGTCTTGCGGGTCGCCACCACGCGGCCAAGCGCCCGCGCCGAGACCATCGGATCGGTGACGTTGCCCTCGGCCGCCGCGGCGATCGAGGCATAAAGCGCCGGGGACACGGTGATGGCGTTGCCGTTCACACCAAGCGCAAAGGGCGCGATGATCGGCACCTTGACGTGCCCGAGGCCCAGGCTCGACGCGATCGCGACCGGAGCGATCATGTGGGCGGCGTCAAACACCCCGATGTTGAGCTTATCGCGCATGTTCGACCAGGACACTTCGCGGATCAGCTCGACATCGAGTCCCTCGGCCGCGGCGAAGCCCTTGTCGACGGCGACGATCAGCGCCGCGGCGTCGCAGAGCGGAATGAAGCCGATGCGCATGCGTTGGTCGCTCATTTGAACAACTCCGCGGCGGTAATCACCGACTGCGCCACCTCGGCGATCTTCTTGTTCTCGTTCATCGCGGTCTTGCGCAGCATGGCGTAGGCCGTTTCTTCGGTCAGGTTCTTCGCTTTCATGAGGATACCCTTGGCGCGGTCGATCACCTTGCGCTCCTCCAGCGCCGAGCGCGTGCGGTCAAGTTCGTTCTGCAACCGGGAGAACGCGTTGAATCGCGAGATGCAGAGATCGAGGATGTTCTGCACGCGCTCCTTGCGCAGGCCACCGACGATGTAGGCGGAGACACCGGCGTCGACCGCGGCCTCGATCGAGGCGGCGTCGCTCTGGTCGACGAACATGGCGACCGGGCGCTTGACGGCGCGGCTGACCTGGAACATCTGCTCGAGCACGTCACGGCTCGGGTTCTCCAGGTCGATCAGGATGACGTCGGGGTCGATCGCATAGATGCGCGCGAGCAGGTGCGTCATCTCGTCGATCCGCACCACATGGACGTGGCCGGCCTCGCGCAGGCCATCCTCCAGGATGGCGGCGCGGATCGGGTTCTCGTCGACGATGACGATTTTGAAGGAGGAATCCATGGGCAGACTGAACAAAGTTCAAGCATCGTGCCAACGGCCTAAACGATGATTTTGTGTTTTAGATCATGACGTTGTGGAAATGCTCAGTGATCCGAGGAAACAGGCTTAGGGGAGCGTGCGTGCTCTCTATTGATCCAACCCGCCTTTAATTTGTGCATGCACAAAATTGAAGCTGAATCACCAATAGGCCAATCTCGGAGCAAACATCGGATGAGGAATTCAATGATCTTGGGACTCTAGAGAATTCACACCCTCCTGACTCTTCGGAGATGACCTGAGTGCGCGATTCTTAGGGTCTGATGGAGATGATCGGTCGCTAGTCCTTGCGGCACCAGAATCTGTACATGCCTGCGAACAGCCCGGGCTCGCGCATTTCGAAGGCGTGCCAGGATTTGATGTCCCGATGCTTCGTGTCGCTCGGAAACATCGCATCGTAGCGCGCCGCGGCTGTCGGGCTGGGAAACTGGAATGATAGCAAGCGCAGCCCGAAACGTTGCAGCGCTCGTTCAATCCGCGGGATATCGAAAGGGTCCTCGTGCCGGTGCAAAAGCAAATCGTGGGTGCCGGCGAGCGTAGTGAAATCCTTCGAGCGCATAATTTTCGCTGCAACAGGATGCGCCATACGTTCCAGGAAACGCCGGCGCACTTCGCGCAACAGATCGTCGCTCACCGGCTGCTGTGCCAAGTCGCTGATGAACGTGCGCGCGCCGACAATCGAGAGCCGGGCGAAACGACTGTAGACCATGATGTTCATCAAGCCGCCATGCCGGAGAACATCCGCGAGTGCGCCCAGGCCGCGCTCGGGGTCAGGCAAATGATGGAGCACGCCAGCGCAGTGGATGGCGTCGAACCGCTGACCCAACTGCGCGACGTCGTAAAGGTCCAGCTTTCGGAACTGCAAGCCCTCGATACCCAGTACGTTGCACTGACGGCGGGCATAGTCGAGGCTCGCTTCGCTGATATCGATCGCGGTCACCGTGGCGTCAGGATAACGCGACGCTGGTTCATCGACAAAGCCTGTGCTGAACGCTGTTTTGGCGGGTACGCGTAGAAACTTCACAGATCGCAATCTGATTGTCGTTTTCCTGAAGATACCAGCAATGACCATCAAGGTGATCGCTGCCATTCATTGGGAAGCATTGCGATTGTGGGTGAAGGGAATCCGCCTGCGCTCCCGACCGAATCCTCCCGAGCGTGCGGCCACGATTGTCACCGCGAATGCAGC
>CAMAWG010000239.1 GCA_945861855.1 Rhodoplanes serenus | reverse complement strand
TGCATTGGCCCGCGCGAATGCGGGTTCAAGAAACGCGGCCCGGGGCTGATGGCGGGACACGCATCGTCAGCATCCGCCTGAAAATGCCGCCGATGGAGCGCCGCGAGGCGGGCGTCCGTGCGTAACGGACGCGACGCCGCAAGGCGTTGACTGATGGTTGCGCCTTGCGGCGCTCCATCCCCTCGGGCTCGTCCGAAGGGAACGGGGAATGAAGGCGCACCCCGCGCCTTGCAAAAAACAGGGGCGGCGGAGCGTTGGCTAAAGCCGGTTGTTTGAAAATCGAATCGGATTTCGAGCAAGCGCGCGCTAAACGTGCTGGCCGCCGTTGATGTGGATCTCCGCGCCGTTCACATAGGACGCGGTGTCGGTGCACAGCACGTAGATGATCTTGGCCACCTCGTCGGTGGTGCCGAGGCGGTGCAGCGGAATGTGCGGGATGATCGACTCGGTGCCGGGCGACAGCATCGCCGTGTCGATCTCGCCCGGCGCGATGGCGTTGACGCGGATGCCGAGCGGACCGAAGTCGGCCGCCATCTCGCGCGTCAGCGCGGCGAGCGCGGCCTTCGACGTGGAATAGGCGGCGCCCGCGAACGGATGGACGCGCGAGCCCGCGATCGAGGTGACGTTGACCACGGAGCCCTTGGCGGCCTGGAGTTCCTTCAGCAATCCGCGCGCCAGCATGATCGGGGCGAGGAAATTCACCTGCAGCACATGCCGCCAGACATCCTGCGTGGTGTCGATCGAGGACAGCCGCTTGCCGCCCTCGGCCTTCGGCGAGATCGCGGCGTTGTTGACCAGCGCATGCAGCTCGCCGTCCGGCAGCCGGCTTTTGATCTCCTCGACGGCGTGCTGGGTGTTGGCGGGATCGGCGAGATCGACCTGGATGTGATCCTCCGGGCCCATCTCCCACGGACAGTTTTCCGGGAACGGATGCCGCGAGCAGGTGATGACGCGCCAGCCGGCGGCGGAGAAGCGCTTCACCGTGGCGTGGCCGATGCCGCGGCTTGCTCCGGTGAGCAGCAGCGTGCGGCGCGGCTGGTTTGATTGCGGGGCGGTCGGCATGATCGCGCAACCTAGCTCACGGATAGAGCCGCGTCTTGCTCCAAGACGCACCAACCTGCTCGCGGCGGAACTCGACGCGGTCGTGCAGGCGGAACGGGCGGTCCTCCCAGAACTCGATGCTCATTGGAATCATTCGAAAGCCCGACCAGTACGACGGCCGGGGCACCGTGCCGATGGCGAATTTGGCGGTGAAGCGGGCGATCGCCTTCTCGAACGCGAGCCGGCTCTCCAGCGGCGACGACTGCTTGCTGGCCCAGGCACCGATCTGCGAGAGCCGGGAGCGGCTGGCGTAATAGGCGTCCGCTTCGATGTCCGAGACCCGCTCGACCGGTCCGCGAAGCCGGATCTGGCGGCTCCGGGATTTCCAGTGAAAAAGCAGGGCAGCCTTGGGATTGCGGTCCAATTGCCGCCCCTTTTGGCTGTCCATGTTGGTGTAGAAGACTACCCCGCGCTCGTCGAAGCCCTTCATCAGCACCATCCGAAGGTCGGGCAAGCCGTCGGCATCGACGGTGGCGACAGCCATGGCGTTGGGATCGGCCGGTTCGCTGGCCGTGGCGTCGTTCATCCAATGCGCGAAAAGCCGCAGGGGCTCGTCGGCGGCGGTGAAATCACCAACCGTTAACCGGCTTGGGTGTTCTATTGGAGCCGCATCGGACATGTCGTGGAGTACCCGTATGGCCGGCCCGGTGGCTCGCCGTGCATTTCGGCCCTTTCCTTATAGTGCAACCGCCGTGGCAAGCCTACGGCTGGCGGCGATGCTCCCGCTTGCGCTGGGCCTCGGCGGCTGCGCGGTATCCGGCCCGCTCGGCTCTATGTTCAGCAAGCAGAGCAAGGACGAAGCCAAGGCCTATGCGAGCGAGGACGTGACCGGTTCGGTTGCCCGACCGTCGGTGGCCAGACCGGCTGCGGCCCCAGCGGCGGCTTCGACCGCGGGCCTGCCGTTGGAAACCGACCTGGTGTTCGCGCGCATGGCCGTCGTCGATGTGCTCACGCGGGGCACCAAGGAAATCAGCACGCCCTGGGAAAATCCGTCGAGCGGCGCGCGCGGCACCGTCACCCCGATCGCCAGCGCCTACAGCAAGGACGGCGCCACCTGCCGCGATTTCCTGGCGAGCTACGTTCGCCGGCAGGGCTCGGAGGCCTGGATGCAGGGCGAGGCCTGCCGGGTCAATCAGGGCGCCTGGGAGGTCAAGAGTCTGCGGCCCTGGTCGCGGACCTGATCCCACAAGCTCGTTGCAGTCGAGCACAATCGGCACCACATATAGTTCGAACATAAGGCTGGGCCGGCCGCCGATTCGCGCGGCCGCATGAATTTCTTTGGAGTTGCCAAAACTTCCTTGGAGTTGCTGAGATGCGCGACCCCTACGAGGTCCTGGGGGTGCAGAAGAATGCGACCCCCGCAGCGATCAAGAGCGCTTTCCGGCGGCTCGCCAAGAAGCTGCACCCGGACGCCAACAAGACTGACAAGACGGCCGCGACCAAGTTCGCTGAGATCAATGCCGCCTATGAGATCGTCGGCGACGTGGCCAAGCGGAAGGCCTTCGATCGCGGCGAGATCGATGCCGAGGGCAAGCCGCGCTTCCAGGGTTTTGGCGGCGGCGCCGGTCCCGGTGGCCGTAGGCCCGGCGGACCCGGTCAGGACGCCCATTTCGAGCAGTTCACCTGGGGCGCGGATGGATTCCAGCGCGGCGGCGGCGGCGGTCGCGGCCGTGGCGGTTTCGGCGGCGGCGGCATCGACGACATTCTCAAGGAGATGTTCGGCGGCGCTGCCCCCGGCGCCGGACGGCGGACGCATTTCGAGCAGGAGGATTTCGGCGGCGCGGCCCAAGGGGCCCAGGGCCGCGACGTCACTGGCGCGGTCACCATCACGCTGCCGGAGGTTTTGTCAGGTACGTCGCGGCGCGTGCATCTGCCGACCGGCAAGGAGATCGACGCCAGGATCCCGCCCGGTCTCGCCGACGGCCAGACCATCCGGCTGAAGGGGCAGGGGCTGCCCGGCCCCGGCGGCGGCGCGGGCGACGCGCTGATCACGGTTTCGATCGCCGAACACCCGTTGTTCAAGCGCGACGGTGCCAATCTCAGGCTTGAACTGCCGGTGACGCTCTATGAAGCGGTGCTGGGCGGCAAGGTTCGCGTGCCGACGCTCGACGGCGCGGTGGAACTCGCTATCCCCCCCGGCACCAGCTCCGGCCGCACGCTCCGGGTCAAGGGCAAGGGCCTGCCGGGCAAGGACGGCGCGGGCGATCTCTATGCGACCATCCGCATCGTGCTCCCCGATCGGGCCGATCCCGAGCTCGAGGAGCTGATGAAGAAATGGCGCGACGGCAAGCCCTACGATCCGCGCCGCGACATGAGCTGACCGGCAGCGCCGCTGCGCGTGGGCGCCGGCGCGCGGTTCTCGAGCTGCTCGTAGGCGGCGCTGGCGATGGATTTCAGGCGGTCCTTGTCCTTCGGGCCGCTGAGCGCCCAGCCGTAGCTGCCTTCGATCCAGTGCACGGCGCCGAAGCTGTCGGTGGCCTCGTAGCGAAACGCGGTCCGCGCGGCGTCCAGCCGCGAGCAGTAGATCGTGAACCGCTCGCCGTTTGCGCCCTCGTACATGAACAGCGCCGCGGGTC
>CAMAWG010000238.1 GCA_945861855.1 Rhodoplanes serenus | reverse complement strand
TAGCCCCTTGCTGTGATTGAATTCCTTGTTAACCCTTAATTAACGATACGCTGGCGGGCAGGCCCACAAAGTGAGAAGAAAATCCCTGTTGCGTACCGGCGGGGCCCTGGTGATGACGCCTGAAGATCTCGTGCTTGCGTTGTTCTGGTCGGATTCCATGCGTTCGCTGATGGCGCTGGGAATTGGCTTTGCGGTCGCGGGGCTGCTGTCCAGCGGCTACCAACTCCTGACGCTGCAGCCGCCGAGCTTCAATCTGCTGCAGGAGGCCGAGCGCAGGCGTGCGCTCGCGGCGGTGCCGTTCCTGGTGTTCGCCGCGCCCTTCATCATCGTTCGCAACACCGTCCGCGGCCGGCGCACCGAGGGCCGCAACTTCGGATTTGCCGCGCTCGCCGCCGTCGTCGCGGGCTTCTGGAGCCTGATGTCGGGCACCGTCGTGGTGCTGGCGCTCCAGGCCATCGGCCATCTGGTCGCTTAGTTTTCTCCACTCTCCGAACATGGCATGGTCGCCTCCGGAATGGAGGGGCGCGATGCCGATCTATGAACTCGACGGACAGGCGCCGGAATTCCCGGCCGACGGCCGCTACTGGGTGGCCGAGACCGCGGTGCTGATCGGCCGGGTTCGGCTCAGGAGCCACGCCAGCGTCTGGTTCGGCGCGGTGCTGCGCGGCGACAACGAATGGATCGAGGTGGGCGAGCGCTCGCAGATCCAGGACAATTCCACGCTGCACACCGATCCGGGATTTCCGATGGTGATCGGCGCCAACTGCGTGATCGGCCACAAGGTGATGCTGCACGGCTGCACCGTTGGCGAGAACAGCCTGATCGGCATGGGCGCGATCCTGCTCAACGGCTCCAGGATCGGGAAGAATTCGCTGGTCGGCGCCGGCGCTCTCGTCACCGAGGGCAAGAGCTTCCCCGACAATTCGCTGATCGTCGGCGCGCCCGCGCGCGCCATCCGCACGCTCGACGAGAAGGCGGTCAAGATGATCGCCGGCGGCGCCGACATCTATGTGAAGCGCTGGCAGCAATACGAGAAGAGCCTGAAGCGGGTGGGGTGATCCCAAAAAAGTTGCGGCCGGCGTTGGGGGACGCCGGCCGCGCGCGAACCCGGTCTGGGGACGGGGAGGGGTGGGGACGTGACCGGGGACGCGTAGTTCCTCTGGTTCAGCGCGACGAGGTGGCGGTGGCGACGGTGGGCCGGTTGTCGCCGAGCGCGACCCAGGTGTTCGGATTGCTTTGCGACTGGCGCTTGACGAAGCGGTAGCCGGTGTCCGACCAGAGCAGGACCTGCTCCTCCTGATTGTCGAGCACGAAGTCGCCCTTGTCGGTCTTGACCGTGAGCACGGCGTGGCCGTCGCCCTTCTTGTCGCGCACCACGGTGATGAGCAGCGCCTCGCGCGGCCAGCCGGCCTGCATCAGCATGCGGCGCTTGAGCAGCACGTAGTCCTCGCAGTCGCCCTTGCCGTCGTCGGGATAGGACCACTTCTCGACCACGCCCCAGTGATCCATGTCGGTCACGGGAGCGATGCTGTCGTTGACCCACTTGTTGACGCGGACGAGGTCCTTCCAGACCTTGGCGGTGAGCACGACATCGCGCGGCTCACTCGCCGATACGGCGCATTCCTTCGGCATCTCGTTGCAGAATTCGACGTAGCCGATCGGCGGGCGCGCCGTTGCGCCGACCGACACATAGATCGGGCGCTCGGACGCGGCTTCCGCCGCCGCCGCGCCGAGAAGGGCGATCATGGCGGTGGCCAGCGCGGCACCCAGGATGGTTTTGGACTTCGGCGGCATACGCGACCCCTCTCCCGTCTTGTTGGGGCCATAGTTCGCACAAAGCCTTTGTGTTGCCGCTAATCCGCCCAAGTAACTTCAAAGCAAACGAGAGTAAATACTGAGACGAATACTGTGATAATTCTTCGAAAATTTGCGTAAAATGCCGACTAATCGTATTTGAATAAAATTGTATCTTTAAGCATGCGGGCGCAGCTGCGGCCGACACGCGCGGACATGCGCCGTGCGGCGGTTAAGGGCGATTGCGGTTCACGGAACGTGGGAGAGGGGGGCGCGGCGGGCCAGGCAGGGCCGGAAGCGGCGGCCGGCCGGCAAGATCGTGAAAGACGGCGTTTACTGTGCGGTCGCGTTCTCTTCGACCGAGTCCTCGTGCTGGAGCCGCGTGAACTCAATGGCGAAGCCTGCTTCGAGATGGCGGACCACCCGGCCGGGGATCTTCCCCAGCGTGACGTGGCTGCCGACCTCGGGGCGTTCCTGGGTGCCGATGCCGGCGCCGGACAGCGAGATGTCGATGATCCGCACGCCGATATTGGTGCCGTTCGGCATGATCAGGCGGGCGCCTGCGATCTTCGGCACGAAGCGGCCGTGGCGGCGGTCTTCCGGCAGGTTGAGGATGCTGCGGTTGGCGATCCAGGTGAGTTGGGCGGCGAGCATGTCGCGCTTGCGTGGGGGCGCCGAGATCGTCATGGCGAAGCCGTTCTGCAGCGGGCGTGCGACTTGGCCTTCCAGGCGGCCGAGATGGTCGACGTAGGCGATGACGCGGTCGCCGACGTTGCCGGGGACCGGCGCGATCAGTGCCATGCCGCCGGGCGACATGTTGACAACCTGGCAGGGGAATTCGCGGCGATCCGTCAGCATATAGCGGCCGAGCAGGTTGACGCGGACGCGCTGATGGCGCCGGCGTTCCTCGGCATGCGGCAAAGAGTGCGATTTTTGTGGCAACGCCATGCGGCGGGCACCTTGGACTGATAGTTCTCCTGCAGACTATTCACGCGTCGTTAATGCTCCGTGAACCGGCGCGATATTCGATAACGCCGGGAAATCAACCATTCCAAGTCCTATTCAGCTCTGCCGCCGTCATACACCGTCAGGCCGTGCTTCAGCCGTCCACCCGCGGCCCTGAAGAGCGGCGCGGTTTCGGCTGCTGCAGCGCCGATGTGACGGAACATGCCGAGCGTCAGCGGTCCGATCGCCTTGGCGCCGAGCCAGTAGGGGGCTGCCATCGGCGCCAGCGCGCCCAGGACGCGGGCCTCGCTGCGCGAATGGTAGGCGAGCGGCAGCAGCAGCATTTCGAGATGCACCGGGGCCAGCATGTCGTCGGAGGTGGCGCCGGTGACGCTGGCGACGATCCCGGCCTTCTCCTCCATCACCACCGCGACCAGTTCGCGGATGGCGGTCTGTCCGGAGCGCTGCCACAGTTTGATGAAGTTCTCCGCCTTCAGCTCGCGGCCGAACAGCGCGCACAGGCGCGTCCCGGCGAGGCGGAACAGATGGTTGTCGGCACCGGTGACCTGGAGCACGAAGGTGTCGCCCAGCACCTGCCGGATGGCGCTCGGCTCGATGTCGGCCCGTTCCGGCGCAAGCCGTTCGCCGCGGCGCTCGTTCCAGTAGTCGAACAGCTCGCGATTGGACGGGTGTTTCATTTTGTGCCCCCAGTTGCGCGTTCGCGCATTGTTGTGTCCCCGACCGGGACAGGCTCGCCGTGCGGATGCCTGGCTGCACGGGACGGAGCAGGGGGCATGCCGAAGCCGTGCGCTATGCGGCGTCGCGGGGGCGCGTCGCGCGTTAGCGTTAAATCCGGCTCGGCGTTGGCTCGCGGGCGCCGCTGCCTTAGTGTCTGTCCGGGAACAATTTGAATTCCTTGAATCAGTTGTGATTCAAGAGTGGTGGCCTGATTCGAGGAGGGTCACCGATGTGGACGGCGAAGAACCGCGGACGTTACGACCGCAGCAAGTTGCGATACCCGAGTGACCTG
>CAMAWG010000237.1 GCA_945861855.1 Rhodoplanes serenus | reverse complement strand
CTCCAGTCGAGCGACAGCCCCATCGACTGGAGCTGCTTCTTCATCGCGGCGATGTTGGCGTAGGTCCATTCCTTGGGATGGACCTTGCGCTCCATCGCGGCGTTCTCGGCCGGCATGCCGAAGGCGTCCCAGCCCATCGGGTGCAGCACGCTCATGCCGCGGGCGCGTTTGTAGCGCGCGACCACGTCGCCCATCGTGTAGTTGCGGACGTGACCCATGTGGATGCGCCCCGACGGGTAGGGGAACATCTCCAGCACGTAGTATTTCGCGCGCGGGTCGTCGTTGGCGGTCTTGAAGATGCCGCGCCGGTCCCAGGTTTTCTGCCAGCGGGCTTCGGATTCCCGGGCGTTGTAGCGGTCGGATTTTTGTGATTCTGCGGTCATTTGCGGGGTTGTTTTAGATGTGCGCGAGGGGTTGTGGAAGGGGCTTGGTGGCACGGCGGAGGCATTGACATCCCAGCCGGGACAGCCGATGTATTACCGAGATATACGAGGTAATACCCATGAACACCACAGTCACCAGCAAGGGTCAGGTCACCATCCCGAAGCCCGTCCGCGACCGGCTGAACATCAAGCCCGGCAATCAGGTCGACTTCGAGCTCGCGGAGGATGGCCGGGTGGTGCTGGTCAAGGCCGGGCGGAAGACCGCTGCACCGAAGAGCCGGTTCGACCGCATTCGGGGCTCCGCGACCACGGATATGACCACCGATGAGATCATGGCGCTGATGCGCGGAGATCCTGCCGAGGTATGATCCTGGTCGACACCAACGTGCTGCTGGACGTCGTCACCGACGATCCGGTCTGGGCGGATTGGTCACAGCAGCAGCTCAATGCCGCGTCGCTGCGCGACCGGCTGGCGATCAATCCGGTGATTTATGCCGAGCTTTCCGGTGGCTTTGCGACAATCGAAAGCCTCGACGCCATGCTGGCGACGGCAGAGATCAATGTCGCCGAAGTGCCGCGGCCGGCGCTGTTCCTCGCCGGTCAAGTCTTCAAATCGTATCGTCAGCGCGGCGGCCGGCGGAACAGCGTGCTTCCGGACTTCTTCATTGGGGCACATGCCGCCGTGCTCGGCGCGCCGCTGATCACGCGAGATGCCAGGAGCTACCGGAGCTACTTTCCGAGTGTCGAACTTGTCGCGGCTGAGTGAGGAGAACTTGCCGATGCGCTTCGTCATCGTCATTGAGAAGGCGGACGGGAACCACTCGGCCTATATGCCGGATCTGCCGGGCTGTGTCGCGACCGGCGACACGGTCGAGGACGTTGAGCGCGAAATCCGCGACGCCATCCGGTTTCACATCGAAGGCTTGCGCGAGGACGGCTTGCCGGTGCCTCCGCCGACCAGCATTGCGGAGTATTCGACCGCGAAGGGGATGTCATCTTGAGCCGTGTGTTGCGCGTTGCGGCCGCCCAGAGCGGGCCGATCCAGAAGGCCGACAGCCGCCAGGCCGTGGTCCGGCGGATGATCGATCTGCTCGACCGGGCCAAGGCGCAACGCTGCGATCTCGTGGTCTTTACCGAATTGGCGCTGACCACGTTCTTCCCGCGCTGGCACATGACCGACCCGGCCGAGGTCGACGCCTGTTTCGAGCGCGAGATGCCGTCCGCCGCGACCCGCCCGCTGTTCGAGCGCGCGCGCGAGCACGGCATCGCGTTCCATCTCGGCTATGCGGAGCTGACGCCCGAGGGCCGCCGCTTCAACACTGCGATCCTGGTCGATCGCGGCGGCCGCACGATCGGTAAATACCGCAAGGTGCATCTGCCCGGCCACGCCGAGTTCGATCCCGCGCGCTCGTTCCAGCATCTGGAGAAGCGCTACTTCGAGCCTGGCGATCTCGGCTTTCCGGTCTGGCGCGCGATGGGCGGGATTCTCGGCATGTGCATCTGCAACGACCGCCGCTGGCCCGAGACCTGGCGCGTGCTCGGCCTGCAAGGCGTCGAGATGGTGGTGCTGGGCTACAACACGCCGTCGGTGAATTCGCAGAAGCCGGGCGAGGGGCCGCAGCAGCGCATGTTCCAGCACCGGCTGTCGCTGCAGGCGGGCGCCTATCAGAACTCGACCTGGGTGGTGGCCGCGGCGAAATGCGGCGTCGAGGACGGCCATCCGCTGATGGGCGGCAGCATGATCGTCAACCCGGACGGCGAGGTGGTTGCGGAGGCCGCGACCCTGGACGACGAGCTGGTGGTGGCGGACTGCGATCTCGACGCGACGGCGTTCGGCAAGCAGACGGTGTTCGACTTTGCGCGCCACCGGCGCGTGGAGCACTACGGGCGGATCACCGGGCAGACCGGGGTGATCCTGCCGCCGGAGGAGTGAAGAGAGTGAAAGAGAATGGCGGGCACGCTTCGCTTTGGTCGTCCTACAGGTTACATGGGTTCGTCCTTCGCCAAGTGAACTCGCACACGCCCCGGCTCCACGATCCAAAGCTCGCCGGTAACGGGCCGGGTTTCGGCGAGTGCGAGGAAGCCGCGCAATCGATCAAGCAGACGCGGCAATGAAGCCGGCCCGCCAAGATCGAGCACAACGACGCCCGCGCTTTTCTCAGGCGGGAACCGCGTCACCTGTCCGAAGTCACGGTCCAAGGTGATCAGCGTTCGGCTTTCGGCGACGCAGACGTTGAACACGACGCTGTCCGCTTTGCCGCCGAGCCCTTGCTGGTGCACGCCCATAACGTCGTGGCCGCGTTGCTGCAGGAATTCGATACCCATTCGGCCGATGTTCTCATCGACCTTGAGCTTCACTCGGCGGGCTCCACCGGCACCGGGATGATCCGCTCCCGCGCGGCTTCGGCGCCGTAGGCAATGGCGGCGAGAACGTCGTCATGCGTCAGTTGCGGATATTCGGCAAGGAACTCGGTCTCCGACATGCCTTGGGCGAGCAGATCGAGGACGAACGAAACCCAGATGCGCGTGCCCTTGATGCAGGGTTTTCCGCCGCACACTTCGGGGTCGATGCTGATGCGGTCCAGGAGATTGGCCATCGCGATCTTCGGTTCAATGAACAATAAGATATCCTAGCACAGCCTGGGATTGAGCGAAACGAACCTCGACGCAATGCAACTGCAGCAGGGCCATTCGGAAAGACAGCAATGAACTACACCACTCTGGGCAAAACCAAACTCCGCGTCTCCGTCGCGGGCCTCGGCACCGGCGGTTTTTCCCGGCTCGGCCTGAAGTCCGGAAAATCCGAGGACGAAGCCGCGCGTTTGATCCACGAGGCCGTCGCGCTCGGCGTCAACTTCATCGACACCGCGACCTCCTACGGCACCGAAGGCGTGGTCGGCCGGGCGCTGAAAACCATCCCGCGGGATTCCGTGGTGATCGCGACCAAGACCCAGTTTCGCGGCAAGGTCTGGCGGACGCCGCAGCAGGTGGTCGCGAGCCTGGACGATTCGCTCCGCCTGATGGGCACCGACCATGTCGATGTGTTCAATCTGCATGGCGTGGAGCTTCCCGAGTACGACTATGCGCTGAACACGATCGCGCCGGCGCTGCTCGAAGAAAAGCGCAAGGGCAAGATCCGACACATCGGCATCACCGAGAACCCGATCGTCGATTTCACCAACGCGATGCTTTTACGCGCGATGAATGACCCGATCTGGGAGGTGTTCATGGTGGGCTTCCACATGATGCACCAGGGCGCGCGCCGGAACGTGTTTCCGGTCACGCGAGAGAAGGGCATCGGCACGCTCTTGATGTTCGCGGTGCGGAGCATCTTCGCCGATCCGCCGCGCGTGGCGCGGGAGATGAAGGAGCTCGCCGCGAAGGGCCTGGTGGAGAAGTGGCTGGGCGAGACCGACGATCCGCTGGGTTTTCTGGTGCACGAGGGCGGGGCGGGAAGCATGATCGAAGCGGCCTACCGGTTTGCGCGGCACGAGCCGGGCGTCGATGTGGTGCTGTTCGGAACGGGCGACGCCGGGCACCTGCGGTCGAACGTCGGGGCGCTGCTGAAGCCGCCGCTTCCGGAGGGCGACCGCGAGAAGCTTGCGGCGCTGTTCGGACATCTCACCGGCATCGGGCTCGATTCGCATCAAGGCGTGACGCGGTAGGGCCTGCGCATTCGCGCCCGCCTCTTAGAGTCCGTCCGAGAACATCAAGCAGGATTACAAAGTTTTCGGAGCATGAGGCGGATTGATGCGAGGCGCAAGAATGCCAGCGCCTTGCGATTGAGGTTCTCCCAATCCTTGGCAAGCCTTCGGCAGCGGTTGAGCCAAGCAATG
>CAMAWG010000236.1 GCA_945861855.1 Rhodoplanes serenus | reverse complement strand
GCCGGATCGACGTGCATATAGACCACCTCGCCGATCACCAGCGGGTGCCGGTTCGGACCAAGCTCGATGACCTGGTGCAGTTTGCATTCGAAATGGATCGGCACCTCCTTGACGCGCGGCGGCTTGATCTTCACGCTCGGGATCGGCGTGAGGCCGGTCTTCTCGAACTCGCAGTCCTCCTCGGGAATGGCGTTGGCGGTGTCCACCATCTCCTTCCACACCGGCTGCGTCACGACGTTGAAGCAGAACTCGCCCGTCTCGCGCACGTTCTTCAGCGTGTGCTTCTCGCTGCCGTCGGGATTGCGCGCGATCGTCAGTGAGATCATCGGCGGGATGACGCAGACCACCGTGAAGAAGCTGAACGGCGCCAGATTGGTGACTCCCTTGGCGCTCACGGTCGAGGCCCAGCCGATCGGACGCGGAACGACGGCGCCCGTGAGCAGGCGATAGACCTGGCGCTTGTCGATGACGGAGGGATCGAATTCCAGATAGGAGGACATGGACTGCGCCCTTGTGCTTTGGATGTTATGTCTTCGCCGCCTGCGTCGCCGGGAACGGCAGCGCCAGCGCCTCTTTCAACCGCTCCGGATCGACCTTGACCTCGATGCCGGCGCGCTCCTGCTCCAGCAGCATCACTGCGCGGGAATCGCGCGAAGCCCAGCCGCGGTTCATCGCCTCGGTCATCTCAGCATAGGCGAGATCGCAGATACGCATCGGCAGGCCAAGCTCGCGGCCGAGCGCGGTGGCGAGGCCGACGTCCTTGTGTGCGAGCTTGAGCGCGAAGTCCGGCGGATCGTATTTTCCCGGCAGCCACTGGTTGATGAGCGCGTCGAATGTGTAGCGGCGGCCGGCCGCGCCCTGGCGCACCGCCTCCCACAAGGCGAGCGGCTCGACGCCCGCCTTCACGCCCATCGCGAAGGTCTCCGCCAGCGCGCAGACGATGGCGTAGCCCGACATGTTGTGCACGAGCTTGGCGACGGTGGCGGAGCCGATCGGGCCGATGTAGCGCGCCTGATCGCCGATCGCGTCGAGCACCGGCTTGTGGGTGTCGAACGCCGCCTTGTCGCCGCCAACCCAGATCGCGAGCTTGCCGCTCGCCGCGCCTTGCGGGCCGCCGGACACCGGCGCATCGAGCATGTGCGCGCCCTTTTCCGCGAACGCCGCCGCGAGTTTTTTCACGAGGCTCGGGGAACTGGTCGAGAGGTCGAACCAGGCGGCGCCGCGCCTAACGCCCGCTATGAGGCCGTCATCGGCGAGCGCGACCGTCTCGACGTCGGCCGGCTCCGGCAGCGAGGTGAGGATCACGTCGGATTGTTCGGCGAGCGCGCGCGGGGTGGCGGCCCAGGTGGCGCCGGCGGCGATGTGCTGGCTTGCCGTTTCCTTGCGCAGGTCGTTGACGATCAGCTTGTACCCAGCCTGCTGGAGGTTGGACGCCATGCGGGCGCCCATGGTGCCGAGCCCGATAAAACCGACTTGCATGGATGACTCCTGTCAATCGATCAACACGCAGAACCGTGTCCCGGACGCGGTGCAGCGCGCTGGCGGTGCACCGCTGATCCGGGACCCCGGTTGCTTCAAAAGAACCGGGGTCCCGGGTCTGCAGCGCAACACTTCGCTTCGCTCGTGCTGCGCTGCGCCCGGGACAAGTCCGGCTATGCCCAATCCAGCCGCGCCAGGATCGCCTTGCCCATCACCCAGTCCTTGTCCTCCTCGGAGAGAAACTTCAGCTCCTCGGTGAATTGCGTGATGCGTTGCCGGTAGGTCGCCTTGGGCATCGAGTTGGTCAGGTCGGTGCCCCAGTAGCAGCGCCGCGGACCGAAGGCATCGAAGCAGCGCTCGATATGCTCGGTCATGTCGCGGAACGGATAGGCCTCCCGGGAAAAATTCGGCGCCGATGAGACCTTCACCGAGACGTTCGGATGCTTCGCGAGCTTGACCACCTCGTCGATGGCGGCGGCGATGCGGCCCTCCGCCGCGATCTCCGCCGTCAGGCTCATGTGGTCGATGATCAACGGCAGCGCCGGGTGGCGCTCGGCGATGACGGAAAACTTCGGGATGTTGCCCGGCGCAAAGAACATGACCGGCAGGCCAGCCTTCTCGGCCGCGGGCCAGACCCAGTCCGCGCTACCGCCGGTCAGAAGCGCCGCCTGCTCGCGCATGAAGGTGAACCGGAGGCCCTTCATCCCCGGCTGCTCCTTCCACTTCGGCAGGAGCGCCGCGGACGCCGGATCGAGCGGAATGCGCCCCATGATGGCGAAGCGGTTGGGATAGCGGCGCGCCGCCTCGATGGCGTAGTCGTTGCGGTCGCCGGGCCAGGACGGCGGCACGATGACCACGCGGTCGACGCCGGCCTCGTCCATCAGCGGCAGAAGCTTCTCGATGGTGAAGGGCTCGGGCAACTGCGGCTTGCGGCCGGGCACCCACTTCCAGTCGTCGGATTCCGCCTTCCACAGATGAGCCTGGGCATCGACGATGGTTCGTCCGGACACGGCCATGAGCGTACCTTTCCCTGCGCGATGAGTTTTCTTGGGCGCGAGTTTGCGATGTTTCGCGGCGGGTCACAACGTCGATGATGGACGCGCAACTCGCAGCGAGTCATTGCCGGGCTTGACCCGGCAATCCATGATGACGTGCAACTTCACTAACTCTAAGGTTGTCTTTCGCCGAACGGCCTCATGGATGCCCGGGTCAAGCTCGGGCATGACGCTACGGCGGGTCGAAGCTACGGAATCAGCAAAATCTTCCCGAAATGCTGGTTCGTGCGCATGTGCTCGTGACCGGCCTTCGCCTCGGCGAGCGGATAGGTTTTGTCGATCGGCACCTTGATGCGGCCGGCCTTGACGTCGTCCCACAGGTCGGCGCGCATCTTGACGAGGATCTCGCGCACATCCTCGATCGAGCGGGTGCGGAAGGTGACACCGATGTAGTCGATGCGCTGGCGCGCGTGGGCGTCGAAGTCGAACTCGGCCTTCATGCCGGCGAGACGGCCGATGTTGACGATGCGGCCGAGCAGCGCCGTGCAGGCCATGGTCTGGCTCACCGTCGAGCCGGACAGCATGTCGACGGTGAGGTTCAATCCCTTGCCGCCGGTTGCCTCCAGCACCTGCTTCGGCCAGTCCGGGTCCTTGGTGTTCACCGCGAGGTCGGCGCCGAATTCCTTGAGCCGCGCGCGGCGCGCGTCGTTGGTCGAGGTGCCGACCACGAACTTCGCGCCCATGAGCTTTGCAACCTGCAGGCCGATGATGCCGACGCCGGAGCTCGCGCCCTGCACCATGACGTTTTCGCCGGCCTTGAGGCGTCCGGCGGTGATCAGCGCGTTGTGCAGCGTGTTCAATCCGATGGGGAGCGTCGCCGCCTGCTCGAAGCCCATGCCATCGGGGATTTTCATGGCGCGGCCGTAATCGCTGACCGCGAATTCGGCGTGGCTGCCGGGGCTGTGGCACATCACCCGGTCGCCGGGCTTGAAGTCGCGCACGTCCTTACCGACCTCGACCACCTCGCCGGAGAATTCGCTGCCGATCGGCTTGCCCGCGGACGAGCCGTGGCTGGTGTCGCCCTTGGCGGAGCCCAGATCGGCGCGATTGAGGGCTACGGCCTTGACCTTGATGAGGAGATCGGTGGGCTTCGGCTTGGGCTGCTCGACGTCCGCAATGACGACGCCGTTTGGCGAGGCAACACCGGCTTTCATGGCAATGACCCTCCACGTCATGGCCGGGCTTGTCCCGGCCATCCACGTCTAGCTTGATAGATTAGAAAGTCGTGGATGCCCGGCACAAGGCCGGGCATGACGAACGATAGGCTTTGTCCATCAACCCGTCTTCTGCGCCTTCATCTGATCCCACCAGGGGCAGACGCCGGGCATGCGATTGTAGTTTCCTTCGAGCACCTGCACCGGCTGGCGCAGGCCCGCCTCGGCGGACTCGATGCACAGCAGGCGCGACTCCTCGCGCTTCTCCGGCGTCATCCAGCGGCGGTCGTGACCCCAGAGGCTCGGGCCGTGCTTGCGCTCGAACGGCGTCCAGGTGCTGTCGTCGACCACCTGACCGCCCCAGCCGTACTCGACCATGAAGCCCGACGGGTTCCAGGTGTAGAACGAGGTGACGTAGTCGCCGGAGTGGCGGCCCATCGTCACCGCGATTTTCTTTTTCGGATCGTTCTGCACGAGATCGTAGCCCTGGCCGACGTCGTCGAGGCTGAACAGCTCCAGCATCATGTGGTGGGTCATCTTCTTGCCCGTGCCGACCAGCGCGATCGAGTGATGGCGGCCGTTGACGTGGAAGAAGTAGCCGGCGAACG
>CAMAWG010000235.1 GCA_945861855.1 Rhodoplanes serenus | reverse complement strand
GCGCGCGCCGCATCCATGATGCGCCGCATTTCGCGGATCGCGGGTTCGAGTCCGACGAAGATCGCCTCGCCGATCAGGAAATGCCCGATGTTGAGTTCGCGTACTTCGGGGATGGCCGCAATCGGCCCGACATCGCCGTAGCTCAGCCCATGACCGGCATGACACTCCAGTCCGAGCCGCGCGCAGAGAGCCGCCCCCTTCTGCAGTCGGACAAGTTCGGCCCGCTGGGCCTCGCCTTCCAGCTCGCAGTAGCGGCCGGTATGCAGCTCGACGACCGGCGCGCCCAGCGCCACCGCCGCCTCAAGCTGGCGCGGATCGGCCTCGATGAACAACGACACGCGGATGCCGGCGTCGCTCAGCCTGGCAACCATCGGCTTCAGGTGGTTGTGCTGGCCGGCCGCGTCGAGGCCGCCCTCGGTTGTCCGCTCCTCGCGCTTCTCGGGCACGATGCAGGCGGCGTGCGGGCGATGGCGCAAGGCGATGTCGACCATCTCCTGCGTCGCCGCCATCTCGAAATTGAGCGGCACCTTTAGTTCGCGCATCAGGCCCTCGATGTCGCCATCGACGATGTGCCGGCGGTCTTCGCGCAGATGCGCGGTGATGCCGTCGGCGCCGGCGACCTCGGCGAGACGCGCCGCCCGCAGCGGATCAGGCAAATGACCGCCGCGTGCATTGCGCACGGTCGCCACGTGATCGATGTTCACTCCAAGGCGCAACCGGGACGGCGTGGACATTCGCTACTTTCGCAAGATGTTGGCAGGAGAATACGTCAATTGCGCGCGCGCTCGACGGCATTGATGGCCGGCGTCGCGCGAAGCGCTGCGGTGATGTCGGCGAGATGCTTCACGTCGGCGACCTCGACATCGATCACCATGTCGAAGAAATCCATCGAGCGGTTGACGATGCGCAGGTTCGAAATGTTGCCTTCGTGGCGGGCGATCACCGTCGACAGGCTGGACAGGCTGCCCGGCTGGTTGGCGACCGTGATCTTGAGGCGGCCGGTATAGACGCTGGCAGCGCCTTCGCCGACCGAATCCCAGCCGACGTCGATCCAGCGCTCCGGCGCCTCGGAGAAGCTTTCTAGCGTGGCGCAGTCGATCGTATGGATCGTGACGCCCTTGCCGGTCGTGATGATGCCGACGATGCGGTCTCCCGGCAACGGATGGCAGCAGCGGGCGAAATGCACGGCCATGCCGGGGATCAGGCCGCGGATCGCGATCTGGCCGGCCTCCTTGTTACCCCGCCCG
This sequence comes from Rhodoplanes serenus, assembly GCA_945861855.1. Lineage (GTDB taxonomy): Bacteria > Pseudomonadota > Alphaproteobacteria > Rhizobiales > Xanthobacteraceae > Z2-YC6860. The sequence continues at coordinate 3,252 of CAMAWG010000235.1, read as the reverse complement.
CCCTCGCCCGCCTTCGCGGACTTGTTGCGCGCGCGCGAGATCGGCACGACGTCGGCGCCGCCCCCTCTCGAGCCCGGCCGCTGCTGCTTGAGGCCGGGATAAACCGCGGTCAGCACCTCGCGTGCACCGACCAGGCCCGCGCCGACGGCGGCGACCAGATCGTCGGTCGTCGCCTGCTTGAAATTGGCGCGCACGCCGTCGAGGCCCTTTTCCGTGGCCTCGTAGCCTTCCTCGTGGAATGTCTTGTCGAGCAGCGACTTGCCGAGCTGGATGTAGTGCTCGCGCTGGCGCGTGCGGATGAAGCGCCGGATGGCGGCCTTGGCCTTGCCGGTGACCACGAAGCGTTCCCACGTCGGCGACGGCGTCTGCGCCTTCGAGGTGACGATGTCGACCTGGTCGCCGTTGGAGAGCTGAGTCCTGAGCGGCAGCATGCGGCCGTTGATCTTGGCGCCGACGCAGGTGTCACCCACCTGGCTGTGCACGGCATAGGCGAAGTCGATCGGCGTCGCGCCGCGCGGCAGGGCGATCAGCTTGCCCTTGGGCGTGAAGCAGAACACCTGATCCTGGAACATCTCGAGCTTGGTGTGCTCAAGGAATTCCTCGGCGTTGGGCGCCTTGTCGAGGATGTCGATCAGGCTGCGCAGCCAGGCGTATTGCGGCGCATCGGTCGACGGCCCGCCCTGCTTGTAGATCCAGTGGGCGGCGACGCCGCGCTCAGCCTGGTCCTGCATCTCGGCCGTGCGGATCTGGATCTCGATGCGCTGCCCGAGCGGCCCGATGACGCCGGTGTGCACCGAGCGATAGCCGTTGGGCTTGGGAACCGAGATGTAATCCTTGAAGCGCTGCGGCAGGACCTGGTAGCGCCCGTGCAAAAGGCCGAGCGCCTGATAGCACTGCGCGATGTCGTCGACGATGATGCGGAACGCCATGATGTCGGCGAGCTGCTCGAACGACACGTTCTTGGTCTGCATCTTGCGCCAGATCGAATAGGGCGTCTTCTCGCGGCCCTGTATCTGCGCGACGAGCCCGCCGTCCTTCAGGGTCTTGACCAGTTCGGCCTCGATCTGGGGCACCAGCCGCTCGCCGCGTTCGCGCAGGTATCCGAGCCGCGCCTCGACCGAGCCCCGACCATCGGGATTGAGTTCGGCGAACGCCAGCTCCTCGAGCTCGCGCTTCACCTTCTCCATGCCGATGCGCGAGGCGAGCGGCGCATAGAGCTCCATGGTCTCGCGCGCGATGCGCTTGCGCCGCGCCGGCTCCTTGATGTGACGGAGCGTCCGCATGTTGTGCAGGCGGTCGGCAAGCTTCACCAGCAGGACGCGAATGTCCGACGACATCGCCAGCACCAGCTTGCGCAGGTTCTCGGCTTCCTTGGTGCTCTCGGACTGAATCTCGAGCCGCGACAGCTTGGTCACGCCGTCGACCAGGCGGGCGATGTTTTCGCCGAACAGGCCCGCGATCTCGTCGCGCGTCGCGTCGGTGTCCTCGAGCGTGTCGTGCAGCAGGCCGGTCACGATCGAGGCGGTGTCGAGCCGCATCTCGGCCAGGATGCCGGCAACCTCGACGGGATGGGAGAAGTACGGGTCGCCCGAGGCACGCAGCTGGTTGCCGTGCCGCTTCAGCCCATAGACGTAGGCGCGATTCAGCACATCCTCGTCCGCTTCCGGATCGTAGGACTGCACGCGTTCAACGAGTTCAAACTGACGAATCATCGCAATCACACACTATATGGTGTCGATTGCGTCTACTCCACGAAGATTGCGCGAATAGCAGGGCTGAGCCCTGTTAGGGCTCGGAGCCCTGCTAAGGCTCAAACGCCCTCTTATTCGGTGACGTCGTCTTCCTCGGCCATCGGCAGGGCCTTGGGCTGGGCGGCTTCCGCGCCGCCCTGGGCGAGGGCCGCCGCCAGCTCCTGCTCGAGCTCGGCCATCTCGTTGACCTCTTCGGGCTTGTCGATGTCGGCGTGCTTCTGCATGCCGGAGATCAGCGCGTCCTTGAGCACGGCCTGGTCGAGCTTGGTTTCGGCGATTTCACGGAGCGCCACGACCGGGTTCTTGTCGCGGTCGCGATCCAGCGTGATCTGGGCACCCGCCGAGATGTCGCGCGCCCGCTGGGCGGCGAACATGACGAGTTCGAAACGGTTGGGGACCTGCACGATGCAGTCTTCGACGGTAACGCGCGCCATGGGCGACCTCTGATTTCCCGGGAGCGGCGGGTTATACGCGCCCCTCATCAAAAGGCAAGGCCGCCAGCAGGGCCTGGATCGGCTGGCCAGTCATCGGGTGGCGCCCGTCCGGGGCGAGATCGGCCAGGGGCCGGAGGACGAAGGCCCGGGCGGCCAACCTCGGGTGCGGCAGGGTCGCCCGCCCCGGGCTCTCAGGGGCAATTTCCCCCCGAAAATCGAGTAAATCCAGGTCGATCACGCGGGCGGCGTTTGCGATGGTCCGGACCCGTCCAAAGGCCTCCTCGACCTCGTGAAGGGCCGCCAGAAGTTCGTCGGGGCCAAGATCGGTCGCCACTTCGATGACGGCGTTCTGGTACCAGGGCTGGTCGGACGCCGGCACCGGCGCGGTGCAGTACCAGGGCGATACCCGCAAAACCTGCACGCCACATCGCTCAAGGTCCCGGAAGGCCGCCTTCAGGGTCTCGCGAGGAGAACCATATGTGGGGTGGGCCAGATTCGCACCGGCGCCTATGAAAATTGAGCTTCCCCGCGTGTTCTCCACCAGCAATAACCTCCAACCCCTTGTGATCTATAAGATAATACCCTAGACTTAACATGCGATTGGAGATGTGTGGGTTACGGTGCTCCCGCCGCTACATAAATTTTTCGCTCCCTCTGCGCATATTGTTCCAAAAAGGATAACCGCCATGAAAGGCAATTTTTACGAAAACGAGCGCGTCGCTCTCTTCATCGACGGCGCCAACCTCTACTCCGCCGCCCGCGCCCTCGGTTTCGACATCGACTATCGCCGCCTGCTCAAGGTGTTCCGCGAAAAGGGCCGGCTGGTTCGCGCCTACTACTACACGGCGCTGGTCGAGGATCAGGAATATTCGCCGATCCGTCCGCTGATCGATTGGCTGGACTACAACGGCTACACCATGGTCACCAAGCCGACCAAGGAATTCACCGATGCCATGGGCCGCCGCAAGATCAAGGGCAACATGGACATCGAGCTCGCCATCGACGTGCTCGAGATGGCCGAGCATCTGGACCATGTGATCCTGTTCTCCGGCGACGGCGACTTCCGC
>CAMAWG010000234.1 GCA_945861855.1 Rhodoplanes serenus | reverse complement strand
TTCTTCTTCTTGGCGTTGACGCCCATGGCGATGTCGGGCGACTGGCCGTGCAGCAGCACCTCGACGTCGGCGCCGTGATAGGAGAAGCCGTTCTGGTCGTAGCCGATGTCCTTGACCACGCCGCGGGCGATCTCGGTGATCAGCTCGCGATCGACCACGGATATGCCGTTGATCGTCTTGAAGAGCTGACCGCGGCCTTCGCCCGCCACCACGATCTTGTTGGTGGTGCAGAGCGTCTCGCAGCCGAGCCGGGTGTTGATCTGGCTGTCGTCGGCGATGCCGAGCTTGATGTCCTTCTCGATGAAGGCATCGAGGATCGCATCGGAAATCTGGTCGGAAACCTTGTCCGGATGACCCTCGGACACGGACTCACTGGTGAAGAGGAAATTGGCGCGAGACACCGTGGCACACTCCTGGAAAAGGGCGGGCTTGAGGGCCGCGCCGGGCAAAAGCTGCGTGGTTTTTGCAGTGTCCTGACGCGCGGTCAAGATGTGGGCAGTCGTGGGCGAACGCCCTGGTCGTGGCGGGCAGCCGGTTCGGGGGCGTTCAGGCCTTCTCGTCGCCGGAGATTTGCTCGACCAGATCGACGATCTTGCGGCGCAGCTTGGCGCTCTTGATGCCCATGAACGCCTTGGTCAGCGCGAGGCCGTCGGAGGTCGCCAGAAAGTCGGCGACGTAGGCCGGCGAGGGGGCCTCGGAAAATCCGTCGTGCGTCTGACCCGGCGCATTCGGCGCGCCGTCGAAGAAGAACGACACCGGCACTTGCAGCGTGTGCGCAATCTGCTGAAGCCTGCTCGCGCCGATCCGGTTCGCGCCCTTCTCGTATTTCTGGACTTGCTGAAAGGTGAGACCGAGCGCGTCGCCGAGCTTCTCCTGACTCATGCTCAGCATCATCCGACGCATACGCACTCGCGCGCCCACGTGCTTGTCCGTAGGATTGGGCGCCTTCTTCGCCATCATGTTCGTACCCAGCTCCGTGTCCTCAATTGACGTTAAGTTTGCGCCCGTTATTGCTCACAGTTCAAACCCGTGCGCAATCCGTGAATTGCACGCATGCGTTGGCACGCTCAAAATCCGGTGAAAGTTGATCCCGAAATTAGTTTAATTTGCGAACAATCGTTTTTCATGATCGACCGGCCACTTAAGGCCGGAGGCGCATGCTACCACATTCTGAAAACCGCTGGAGTCTCTGGGACATAGCGGCGCGCGCATTGCGCTCGGCGCGCAATGCATGACTCATAATCATGAGTCATAACCATCAGCCGCGCCGCACGCGGCGGCGAATGACCAGGATCAAGGCTGCGCCAATGATCAGCGCGATTCCCGCGTCGCCGGTGCGCGCATAGAGCGGCGCATTGATCCGCCGCGGCAGCGAGACGTCCATCACGCCCTCGGTGCCGAGCGGCAGCGACTTGATGATGCGGCCCAGCGGATCGATCACCGCCGACACGCCGGTGTTGGCCGCGCGCACCAGCGGCAGCCCGTGCTCGATCGAGCGCACGCGGGCCTGCTGCAGGTGCTGGTAGGGACCCGAGCTGATGCCAAACCAGCCGTCGTTGGTGAGGTTGATGAGCCAGCCCGGGCGTTCTCCGCTCGGCACCGCTTCGCCGGGAAAGACGATCTCGTAGCAGATGAACGGCAGCATGCGCGGCGCGCGCGGCACGTTCATCGCGCGGCGCCGCTCGCCGGGAATGAATCCGCCCGGCAGCTTGGTGAGCTGCTTCAGGCCGAGCTTTTCGAGAAAATCCTGGAACGGCAAATATTCGCCGAACGGCACCAGATGAATCTTGTCGTAGACCGAGAGGATCGAGCCGTCGTGGTCGATCACGTAGATCGAATTGTAGGCGCGTTCGATCTTCTGGCCGGGCGGCAATTCGGGAGCGCGAACCGCGCCGGTGATCAGCACCGTGCCCTCCGGCAGGAGCGCCGCGATCTGCGCCAGCGCGTCGGGCTCGCGCGCCAGCAGGAACGGAAACGCCGATTCCGGCCAGATCAGGTGGGTGACGTCGCGTACGCCGGTCGATTGCGGGCCGGTCGAGCGGTCCGACAGCTCCAGGTACTGGCTCATCACGCGCTGCTTGGCGCCGTAGTTGAACTTATCGTCCTGCGGCAGATTGGGCTGCATGATGCGCAGCCGCACGTTGTCGACGAAGGCGGTCGGCGTGCGCGACAGCCGCATCGCGCCATAGGCCGCGAGCGCCGCGAGCACCACCGCGCTCAGTGTCAGCGGCATCCAGCGCCGCCGCGTGTCGGCGCGATCGTCGGTGAAGACCGCCGGGCTCGCGAACACCGCTACGGCGACGAAGGTGAGGCCCCAGATGCCGATCAGCGCGGCGCCCTGTGCCAGCACCAGCGGGCCGGTGAGCGCGTAGCCGTAGACGTTCCAGGGAAACCCGCTGAACAGGTGGCCGCGCAGCCACTCGGCGGCGGTGAGCGCGATGGCGAGCGCGATCAGCCGCGCCGGGCCCCGCGTCCAGAGCATCCGCGCCAGCGCGAGGCCCAAGCCCGTATAGCAGGCCATGCCCGCCGGCAGCGCGATGACCGCGAACGGCAGCAGCCAGCCGAAGGTCTTGGCATCGACCAGAAAGGCGTGGCCGACCCAGTAGAGCCCCGCGAGGAAATAGCCGAAGCCGAACCACCAGCCGGCGATCGCCGCGCTCGGCACGCCGCCGAGGCGTCCGGCCGCGGCGCCATCGACCAGCCACACCAGGATCGGGAAGGTGAAGAACAGCACCGGCCAGGCATCGAACGGCGCCAGCGCCAGTGCGGACACTGCGCCCGCCGCGAACGCCACCAGCGCCCGCCGCCATCCCCAGCTCAGCACGATCCAGTGCGTCAGGCGCGTGATGGCTGAGGGCCGAGTTTGAGCTTCGGCGAGGGTCATCATTTATTCTCAGACCCCCACCCCGACCCTCCCCCTTTCAGGGGGAGGGCGGACTCGCCGCACGGTCTTCCTCCCCCTGAAAGGGGGAGGAATGAGGTGGGGGTCTCGCAGAGGAAGGCGATCACGATTTCGGCGTCGCGTTCGGGTCGGCAACCAGGGGCGGAATCTTTCCCGCGTCGTCCGCGGCGCCGGGCGACGGCGCGATCGCCGGGCTCGCCGTCGTGTCGGGCGAGCTATAACGGCGGCGGCCCTCGCGGTCGCGCTCGATCGGCCGATTCTTGCTGCGGTGGATGCGGACCTTCTTGATCCGGCGCGGATCGGAATCCAGCACCTCGATCTCGAAGCCGGCGGGACCCGCCACCAGCTCGCCGCGCAGTGGCAGGCGGCCGACCTGCGTCATCAGGTAGCCGCCGATGGTGTCGACCTCCTCGGCCGCGTCGCCGACGTCGAATGCGACGCCGACCGCGGCGGTGACGTCGCCGAGGCTCGCCCGCGCGTCGGCGACGAACGATCCGTCGAGCTGGCGCACCACGGCGGGCAATTCGTCCTCGTCGTGCTCGTCGGCGATGTCGCCGACGATCTGCTCGACGATGTCCTCCATCGAAACCAGGCCGTCGGTGCCGCCGTACTCGTCCACCACCAGCGCCAGATGGATGCGCGTCGCCTGCATCTTCTCCAGCAGGTCGAGCGCCGGCATCGAAGGCGGCACGAACAGCATTTCGCGTATGATCTTGGTCGAGGACAGCGGCATGGAAAGGTCGATGGCGCCGAGATCGAGGCCGGCGATGCGCGCGCTCTTGCGCCGCGTCGGCTTGGCCGGGTCCACCGCCGCCTTGGCGGTCATGAAGGCGATCAGGTCGCGGATGTGGACCATGCCGCTCGGATCGTCGAGGCTGTCGTTGTAGGCCACGAGCCGCGAGTGCCCCGCCTTCTCGAACACCTTCACCAACTCGCCGATTGAAATGTCCTGCTGCACGGCGATGATGTCGCCGCGCGGCACCATCACGTCCTCGATCCGGCGCCCGCGCAGCGCCAGGATATTGCGGATCATGGTGCGCTCTTCCGGCGAAACGCCGGCCTCGCCGGGGCCCGCCGCTTCGAGCACCACCTCGATGTCGGCGCGCGTCGGCCCGTTCTTCCAGCCGAACAGCGCGCGCGCCAGCCGTGCGAAGAATCCGTCGTTCTCGGTGTCCGGCGCGCGAGTCACCGGCACCGGAAGGTTGCGCTGCTCGTTCTGGTTGCCGACCGGCTCAGCCGGACGGCTGGGCGCGTTTGAGTCAGGCATGGTTGGGGTCAAGCCTCGGCGTCGCGCGGGGCGTAAGGGTCGGGGACGGCCAGGCCCTTGAGGACCTTGCGCTCCAGCCGTTCCATCTTGTCCGCGTCGCGGTCGTTCTCGTGGTCATATCCGAGGAGGTGGAGATATCCATGGACGGCAAGATGCGCGAGATGGTGGCTGAACGGCTTGCCTTCGGCGACCGCCTCGCGCGCGGCCGTCTGATAGGCGATGACGATGTCCCCGATATATGGTGACGCCGGTCGCCCTTTGCCCGGCGCGGGGGCCGGAAACGACAGCACGTTGGTTGGTGCATTTTTACCGCGCCAATCGCGATTGAGCGCCCGGATCGCCGAATCATCGCTGAGCACGATAGCAAGCTCGGCGGGCCGCGTTGAGGCCGCCTTGG
>CAMAWG010000233.1 GCA_945861855.1 Rhodoplanes serenus | reverse complement strand
GGTCAGGTCACTCGGGTATCGCAACTTGCTGCGGTCGTAACGTCCGCGGTTCTTCGCCGTCCACATCGGTGACCCTCCTCGAATCAGGCCACCACTCTTGAATCACAACTGATTCAAGGAATTCAAATTGTTCCCGGACAGACACTCAGGAAAGGCGGGCGAGGAAGCGGCCCGAAGTATCTGTAAGAAATTCAAGCAAGGCTTGGCGGACTACTCCGTATACGCTTTTCATTTCGATCAGCTTCTGGAAGGGCTATTCAAAACTCAGCCCCGGATCGCGCTTGACGTGTTCTTCGGAAATGGCGCTGAAGACGAAGAAAACATCGTCGATGTTGATTCGTTTGATGACATCTCTGAAAATCGCAAAAATCCGCTGGACGCTGTGACTGACGACGTCGTTCTAGACTGGTGCGCACAAGGAAGCGCAGAACGCTATGTCTCGATTGCCAACGCTATTTCTTGCTTTCGTGCGGGCAAAGATTCGCCGGTTGGCTGGACGCCGATTGCATTGAAACTCCTTGAGGTCGCGCCCGATCCGCTTGCTGTGCTGGAAGTCTACATCGAACGGTTTTCGCCACGAAGCTGGAGCGGCTCGCGCGCTGCGATAATGGAATCGCGAGTTCGTCTGCTCGATAATCTTGAACATCATTCAAATCCGGCCATTGCTGCGCGGGCGGTACAGAAGCGGCCTGAACTGCAGGCGGACGTCGCGCGGACCCGCGAATGGGAAACCATGCACGATCGCGAGCGGGACGAACGGTTTGAATAGCTGGTATTCCGTCGGGCCGGGCGTGATGTTAAGAAGGGATGAGAGCGGCGCGGTGGCGTAAGCACGCCTCCTCACCTCACCTGAAACACCAGCTTCCCCCTGAAATGCCTTCCCTGGCTGATGCGATGCGTTTCCGCCGCATCGCTGAGTTTGAACAGCTTCACCTCCGGCGGCTTCACCGCGCCGGACACCGCGAGCTGCGCGATCCGCTCCATCGCGGCGCGCGTGCGCGGCACCGGCGGGCGCAGCCCCTGCACGTCGGAACGCGGCGACGGCGGCGCCTTCGGGCCCGAGGCGATGAACGCCGCGCGGCCGCCGGCTTTAAGCACCTCGTAGGATTTCGCCGCGACCTCGCCGCCCACGGTCTCGAACACCGCGTCGCAAATCTGGCCAATCCTGGTGAAGTCCTCCTGGCCGTAGTCGATCACCCGGTCGGCGCCGAGCGAGCGCACGTAATCGACATTGGCCGCGCTCGCCGTCGAGATCACCGTCGCGCCGACGTGCTTGGCGAACTGGATGGCGAAGCTGGCGACCCCGCCCGCGCCGCCCTGGATCAGGATCGTCTCGCCGCGCTTGAGCTTGAGCGTGTCGTCGACCGCGTTGATCGCCGTGAGGCCGGTGAGCGCGAGAGCGGCCGCGTTCACATGCGAGAGGCCCGCGGGCTTCTTCGCCACCACCTCGGCCTTGATCGCGATCTTCTCGGCGTAGGTGCCCTCCTGGCCGGGCGGCAGCACCGCGAAGACCTCGTCGCCGATCTTGAAATCGGTCACGCCCTCGCCCAGCGCCGAAACCGTGCCGGAGAAGTCGCGGCCGAGCACATAGGGGAACTTCAGCGCCGTGCCGTAACCGCCGTCGCGCACCCGCCAGTCGGCGCCGTTGACGGTCGCGGCCACGATGTCCACCACGATCTCGCCCGCGCCCGGCTTCGGGTCCGGCAGGTCGCCGTATTGGAAAACCTCGGGCCCGCCGTTCCGCTCGATATACGCCGCTTTCATCGAATGCCTTTCCCCGTTTGAACGGGCGCGAGTGTCGCAACAACCGGCGCGCAAGACAACGTGGCCGGCACGGTGGCGTAGCAACTTCGGCCCGGCCGAATTGCCTCACGCGACCGAAAATCAGTAGTTGCAGGAATACGACCCGGCCGCGTTGTTGAGCCCGACCGCCTTGATCGAGGTGATCGTCCATCCGGCCGCCGACCGCACCACGCGCTGCTGGCCGGGCCCCATCAGCCCCGCCTGCGCCGTGGTGGTCAGGCCGAGATCGCCGCCCATGCGCGAGATGGTGCCGTCGAAGCGCACGCTCACGTTCATTCCGTCGCACTTGTTGGACACGCGATAGCCGGGTTGGCCCTGGAAATTGGATTCGCCGGTCGGCACCACGTCAATGCAGCGGCAGTCCTCCTGCCCGAGCCTGCGGTTGCCCAGGGTCACGCCGCCGGGCTGCGTGCCCTGTTGTGACCCGAGATAGCTCTCGGCCCAGGTCTGGCATTGGCGCAGCAGCCTTTGCACCGGCGCGTTGTGCGCCTGCGCGCCGACGACCGCCTCGAACGCGGACTTGCCGGCGCGCCGCTCGCTTTCGTAGCGGGCGCGGGCGCCGCGGTCCTCGAACACCCAGTCGATGTTGATCTTGCATTCTTTCGTGGTGGCGCCGTCCGGCGGCAATCCTGCCTGCCCGGAGCTGCCGGTGTTGCACTTGAAGCGCTCACCGCGCAGATACTGCTCGCGCGTGCTGCCGGGCGTGCCGCCGGACTTGCGGCACTCCTGCACGAAAACATCGTAGATCCATGTGCTCGGCTGTTGCGCGAGCGCGGCAGGCATGGACAACGCGATCACGCACGCCGCGACGCAAAGTGCCGCGATGTGCCGGCCGGCGGATTGCATGAGTTATCGCGCCGCCGGGCGCTACCGCAACGAGTTCATGTTGGTGGCGCGGGTGGCGCACTTCGCCGCCAGATCGTTCATGCCGGCCGCGCGATACATGGCCGCGCAATCCTCGAACGACTGCCGCTGCGTGGTCCCGGTGGGCTGCGGCACGCGCGCGCTGTTGGCGGCGGTGTTGAGGGCGGGCGTGCTCCTCATCGTATTGGCGGAACGCGCCGCGTTCACGGAGGACACCGCGCCCGCCAGATTCACCGCCGAGCTTGCGACGTTCAACGCGTCGCTGAGCTGGTCGGTATCGACTTCGGACATCGTCATACAACCGGCGAGACCGAAGCCCAGCGCGATCATCGTGCATGGGACCGCCAGCCGCCGCGCGGCCTTGCCCCGGAATCTGGCCGACAGACGCAGGAATTTCATGACAACCCCCAACCCAATCAATATCACGTTCTTGCTTTTGCGGCGCAGCAAGGCGCCGGGAATTTATTCATTTTGCCCACTTTGCGTTGTGCTGACAAGGCGCTTTCGGCAGCTTGGGTGGAACGCCAGCGTGGCGAGGTCCGCGCGGGTGAATGGCTTTGAGATGAGTTGCACGCCGGAATCGAAACGGCCGGGCAAAACTCCACGCATCTTTTCAATCGTCCGCGCGCTGGCGTAGTCTCTCCAGCAAACAAGTGTCAGGGAGGACATCATGGCCAAGATCGCACTGGCAATCGCCGCAACCTTGATGCTTGCAGGCTCTGCCCAGGCGCAGCAGCAGCCGGCCGCGGCGCCCCCGCCGCCGCTGGTCGACTGGGACAAGATCCAGATCAGGACGACGGACCTCGGCAACAAGACCTATATGCTGACGGGCCAGGGCGGGAACATCACCGTCGCGGTCGGCGCCGATGGCATCATCCAGGTGGACGGCCAGTTCGCTCCGCTGTCCGACAAGATCAGGACGGCGATCAAGGAGATTTCGCCGCTGCCGGTGAAATACCTGATCAACACGCACTATCACGGCGACCACACCGGGGGTAACGAGAATTTCGCCAAGGACGGCGCCGTCATCGTGGCGCACGACAACTTGCGGATTCGCCTTGCGGCCGGAACGACCAACGGCCTGACCGGCGCCAAGCTCCCGCCCCGGCCGGCGGAGGCGTTGCCGAAGCAGACCTATTTCGGCGGCTCGATCGCGGTGGAAACCGGCGGCCGCAAGGCGCAGCTCACCCACGTCGCCAATGCTCACACCGACGGCGACACCTGGGTCTATTTCGCCGACGCCAACGTGCTCGCCACCGGCGACACCTTCAACAATCTCAAGCGCTACCAGAACATAGACTTCGCCAACGGCGGCGACGTGCGCGGCATGATCCGCGCGCTCGACACCTACATCAAGGCGTCGAACGACAGCACCAAGATCGTGCCGGGCCACGGCCCGCTCGCCACCAAGGCCGATCTGGTCACGTTCCGCGACATGCTGGTGACCTCGCACGACCGCATCGAGAAGCTATTCAAGGAAGGCAAGTCCGAGCAGGAGGTGGTCGCGCTCAAGCCTTTGGCCGATCTCGACTCCACCTGGGCCAACAACCCGCAGCACGGCATCGGCCACACCCGCAACGTCTACCAGTCGTTCAACCGGCTGTAGCCCGCGCACGCGCCCGGGATCGGAGGAAAGTTGCTCGCCCAGATCAAACCGCCGTTCCGCGCCGAGCACATCGGCAGCCTGCTCCGCCCGAAGGCGCTGCTCGACCAGCGCGGCAGGTTCGCGCGCGGCGAGATCGACCAGGCCGCGCTGACGAAAGCCGAAGACCAGGCGATCCGGGATGCGCTCGCATTGCAAGAGCGCGTCGGCCTGAAGTTCGCAACCGACGGCGAATTCCGCCGCCGCTCCTACCACAGCTTCTTCTACCGCCAGCTCGGCGACATCAGCATCGACACGGTCGGCGGCGAGGAGGCCAAGGGCGGCACGCCCGGCCAGCGCGCCA
>CAMAWG010000232.1 GCA_945861855.1 Rhodoplanes serenus | reverse complement strand
GGGGCGGCGGGCCGGTTCGGCGCGGCTCTCACGACCGTAGGGCGCGCCGACAACGCTGAAGAACTCGGTGGGGTCCTTGTGGATATGGCGAGGCATGACCGTCTCCCTTGTTGTCCCGAAGATGCGCGCGACTCCTTCGTTTGCGGAGTGCGAAAGATCACAGCATCGAGAATGAAACGGCGGAGCTGTGCGAAACGTTACACCTCAAAAAATTACTAATCTAAAACAATAAGTTACGGCGGCGGGCCGGCGGCCTTGCACTGGCGGGCCTTTCTCGCCATCTGGTGGGCCGCTGAATTCACCGGGATACGGGCTGCCATGACCACCGCTACCGACACCAAACCCGAAAGCCGCGCCTTCGAGGCCGACGTCTCGCGCCTCCTGCACCTCATGGTGCACTCAGTCTATTCCAACAAGGACGTGTTCCTGCGCGAACTCATTTCCAATGCCGCCGACGCCTGCGAGCGGTTGCGCTACGAGGCCATCGCCGCGCCCGGGCTGCTGGGCGACGACGCCAAGGCACGCATCACCATCGCCATCGACGCCGACGCGAAGAAGCTCACAATCGAGGACAACGGCATCGGCATGAGCCATGACGAGATGATCGAGGCGCTGGGCACCATCGCCCGCTCCGGCACCAGGGCCTTCATGGAGCGGCTTGAGGCCAGCAAGGCCGGCGAAAGCGCAACCCTGATCGGGCAGTTCGGCGTCGGCTTCTATTCGGCCTTCATGGTCGCGGACAAGGTCGATGTGGTCTCCCGCCGCGCCGGCTCGGGCGAGGCGTGGCGCTGGTCCTCCGACGGCAAGGGCACCTACACGGTCGAGCCCGCCGCGCCCGAGGACGCGCCCGCCCGGGGCACCCGCGTCAACCTGCATCTGATGGAGGACGCCAAAGACTACACCGAGCGGTTCAAGATCGAGCGCATCGTCAAGGCCAACTCCGGCCACGTTCCGGTGGCGATCGCCATCGTCGAGAAGCCGGGCGCGGAGCCCGCCGATCTCGCCGACGGCGCCGCGCTCTGGACCAAGCCGCGCTCCGAGATCAAGCCCGAGGACTACACCGACTTCTACCGCACCGTCGCCGGCGCCTTCGACGAGCCGGCGTTGACCGTGCATTTCCGCGCCGAAGGCCGCCACGAGTTCACGGCGCTGGCCTTCGTGCCGAGCGCGCGGCCGTTCGACCTCTACGACGCCGAGCGCAAGGGGCGGATGAAACTCTACGTCAAGCGCGTGTTCATCACCGACGACGCGGAAATCCTGCCGCGGTATCTGCGCTTCGTGCGAGGCCTCGTCGATTCCGCCGACCTGCCGCTGAGCCTGTCCCGCGAGATGATCCAGTCGAGCCCCATTCTCGGCGCCATCAAGAAGAGCGTCACCGGCCGCGTGCTCGGCGACCTGGAAAAGCTCGCCGAGAGCGATGCCGAGGCCTATGGCAAGATCTGGGACGTGTTCGGCGCGGTGCTCAAGGAGGGCATCTACGAGGACTACGAGCGGCGCGATGCGCTCCTCAAGCTCGCGCGCTTCCGCACCACTGCGTCAGCCGAGCCCCGGCGCAGCCTTAAGGACTATGTCGCGGCGCTGAAGCCCAACCAGACCGCGATCTACTACATCGCCGGCGACGACATGGCCCGGCTCGAAGCCTCGCCCCAGCTCGAAGGTTTCCGCGCGCGCGGCATCGAAATCCTGCTGCTCGCCGACATGGTCGACAGCATGTGGGTCACCTCGATGCCGTCGTTCGACGGCAAGCCGTTCAAGTCGGTAACCCAGGGCGCGGCCGATCTCGCGCTCATTCCGCTGCTCGACGCCAAGGAGGAGCCGAAGCCCGAGACCGACGAAGCCGTCACCGGCTTCATCGCTTTCGTCAAGGCGACGCTCGGCGAGGCGGTTTCGGACGTCCGCGCATCCGACCGGCTCACCGACAGCGCGGTATGCCTCGTTGCCTCCGAGCACGGCCCGGACCGGTCGCTGGAAAAGCTGCTCGCCGGCTCCGGCCGCATCGTTTCGGCAACCAAGCCGATCCTCGAGATCAACCCGCGCCATGCGCTGGTGACCGCGCTGTCCGAGCTGCCCGCCGAGGACAACGCCTTCAAGGAGGACGCCGCGCATCTTCTCTACGACGAGGCGCGCGTGCTCGACGGCGAGCGGCCGAACGACGCCAAGGCATTCGCCGACCGGCTGGCACGTCTGCTGACGCGGGGGCTGCGCAAGGCCTAGGACACGGGTACACAGACACGTCCCATAGGCCGGTTGCATCGATGCCGAAAACCTCAGTCTACGCCATCGTCCTCAAGCTCTCGCCTGAGTTCACCGCGCAATTGGCTTGTCCCGGCGTGATCGACGCCGTGGCGGAGGCGGCCCTGGCCGGCCGCGCCCCGGCTGTTGAGAAGTTGGTGGCGCTGGGCCAAACAGAGAAATTCGCCCAAGCCTTTGTCGAGCGGCTGGGCTACCTGCTGCGGTTGCGGCAGGCTGGCGTTCTGCGCGCCGCCGGCCCCTTCGACGGCTTGGCGGAAGGCATGTATCTGTGTAACGCCACAGACGAACGCGAGGCCCGGCGCGTTTTGGAAGAAGACCCGTTGTACCGGGCCGGGTTCATCGAGCGTGAATTCACGGCGCGCCGCTGGCTCGTCGCTATTTGAACATCGCGGAGGACCTGGCGCCTATGTCCCACGACGTCCTGCTCGTCGGCAGCATTCCCCTCGATACGCCCGAAGCGGTGTTCCGCGACTTCGGCGGGCCGCTGGGCAGCGCGCTCAAGACCATGCCCGACGGCGAGGTCGGGCCGCGCAAGCACTGGATCAGCCGCATCCACTATCAGGTGCTGTCCGGCCATCCCGAACTGGAGACCGTGCAGCGGCCGGCGCCGGAGAACGGCGTCGAGCGCCTGTTCCCGCGCAACGCCGCCGACGCGTGGTGGTTCAAGGTCAAGGACGGCGTCGAGCACGTTCGCTTCGGCGACGTGGGCTGGCGCATCGGCTACGCGCGCGACGCGATCAACTCCTATTTCGTGTTCAAGACGCTGCGCGACAAGGGCGAGCTTGCCAGGCACCTGCGCTTCCAGGTGTCGCTCGCCTCGGTCAACAGCGCGCTGCCGCCGCGGATTTTTCCCGATCGCGCGGACATCGCCAAGGTCCGGCCCGGCTTCACCGAGGCGCTGGCCGCCGAGGTCGACACCATCGTCAAGCACATCCCCAACGGCGACCTCGCCATCCAGTGGGACTGCTCGACCGAGGTGCAGGACGTCTACGGAGCGGTCGCGGGTTTTTCAGCCGAGGGCGCCATCGAGCGCAACGTCGCGCAGTTCCGCGCGCTTTCCCCGAGCATCCCCGAGAGCGTCGAGCTCGGCTACCATTTCTGCTTCGGCACGCTTGGCGGCTGGCCGCGCTTTTCGCCCGCCGACCTGTCGGCGACCGTCGATCTCGCCAACGCCACCATCGAGGCCTCGGGCCGCCGCGTCGACTGGATTCACATTCCGGTGCTTCCGGACGTGAAAGAAGCCTTCTTCGCACCGCTGAAGAACCTCAAGCCGCGCGGCGCGCGGGTCTATCTCGGCGTCGTTCATCACATGGAAGGCTTCGCGGAGCGGATCGCGCTGGCGCGGAAGTTCCTGCCGGAGTTCGGCCTCGCCGCCTATTGCGGATTCGGCCGCATTCCGCCGGCCGACATGCCGGCGGTGCTGAACGAGCATCTTCAGGCGATCAAGGCCGCCGGTTAGACGGCATTGTCGCGGGCGCGAGAAGCAACGGGGCTATTTCGCTTTGTTGTCCAACAGCCGGTCGTAGTGCGCCTTGACCCGGCCGTAGCACTCGCAGGACTGGGCCCGAAGGCCCTCCAGATCGGTGATCTCGATGCGTCCCCGGCGGTAGCGGATTAGGCCCGCGCTCTGCAGCGTGTTGGCCACGAGCGAGACGCTGGTTCGCCGCACGCCCAGCATCTGTGCCACGAACTCCTGGGTCAGCAGGAGCGTGTTGCCGCCGGCCAGGTCCCGCGACCGCAGCAGCCAGCGCGACAGGCGGGCCTCGACCGTGTGAGATGCGTTGCAGGCGGCGGACTGCTGGGCCTGCGCGAACAGCGCCTGCTCGTGGCGGATCAGGGTGGTGCGGAAGCTCACGCTCCGCTCGGCGGCCTTGCGCAGCGTTGCGACGTCGAGGATCGAGGCCGCCCCCTCGATCTGAACGATGCCCCGGTTCAGCGCCACCTTGCCATCCAGCGCGGCGGAGCCTCCGACAACGCCATCGCTGCCCACCATGGCAGCCTCGATGATCCGACCGTCGTCCAGACTTACGACCAGCGAGATGACTCCGCTGTGCGGGAAATAGACCCAGGAGAGAGGATCGCCGGCGTCGAACAGGGGATCGCCCTGCACCATGTCGAACGGCTTGAGGTGCGGACGCAGCGATTCCAGCTCCGCCGGCGGCAGCGACGCCAACAAACGATTGGGATGCCGTGCCGCCGCCATCGCGCTCTCCGTGTCCACAGGCGGGAGCGCACTCGGCGCTCTGCCCCCGACGCCTCTAAGTGTCTGTCCGGGAACAATTTGAATTCCTTGAATCAGTTGTGATTCAAGAGTGGTGGCCTGATTCGAGGAGGGTCACCGATGTGGACGGCGAAGAACCGCGGACGTTACGACCGCAGCAAGTTGCGATACCCGAGTGACCTGA
>CAMAWG010000231.1 GCA_945861855.1 Rhodoplanes serenus | reverse complement strand
AAATTCTGACCAAGCGGCCTGAGCGCATGGCCGAGGTGCTGTCCGGAAAATCTTTCAAGGTTCTACCGAATGTTTGGCTTGGTACCTCGGTCGAGGACGGTCGCGTCCTCGATCGCCTGGACGATCTGCGCAGAGTGCCGGCGGCCGTGCGCTTCGTTTCGTTCGAGCCGCTGATCGGCTCCGTCGCCGCCGGCGACCTCACCGACATTCACTGGGCGATCGTCGGCGGCGAGAGCGGTCCACGCTCTCGTTACATGGACCCCGAGTGGGTCGATGAGATCGAGGCTATGTGCCGCGCCGCCGGCGTCGCGTTTTTCTTCAAGCAGTGGGGTGGCAAGAACAAGAAGGCTACCGGCCGGACCCTCCGCGGGCGGACCTTTGACGAGATGCCCCAGGTGCAAAGTTCTTTTTGACATAACGGACGAACTTCTCGGCCGCTTCTCTGGCCGGGAGGCTGGGGTTCGACACCGCACAGAACAGCGAGAAGGCCTGCCTCGACCGGCTGGTCATGATCTGCAGCGGTTCTCCGACGAACGCAAACCCGGCGTGATGCTCCAGCCGGTGTCTCAGCCACTGTTCGAACTGCGGCACGCTCACCATGCGCTTGAGTTCAGGCTCGACGGGCTGATCGAACAAATCGCGCGGCTGATGGTTTGGCGCGATGCCATAGAGCTCGCGCCATTCCGGACCGAGCACGCGATCGAGCATCGCGTCCTTCGGCCCGATACCTTCGAAATCGTGCGCTAGCTGGCGGATGGTGTCGCGGATCGGAAAAAGGTACCAGACATCGAGCACGCGCGTGGCCGCCAGCGCCCGCAACGTCTCCCAATCCACCTGCAGCGAGTACGGATCGAGAAACACGACGCCGCGGTGCCTGCTGGCCACCTTGCGGCACCACGGCTCCTTGCGTACGAGCTCGCACAGGACTTGGGGATCAGGATCTTAAATGACCGCCCAAGGCTCAAACCGCTCTGTCGCGTAAGGGGCTGCTCGCGACGAAAACTGTTGGCTGTTGCCCCGGTTGTTGCCCCGCGTCTCTGGTTCGCGGGCTTGTACACAAATGTTCGAGGCTAAGTAGCTGAAAAGCTTGGCTCCCTGGGCTGGGGTCGAACCAGCGACATTTCGATTAACAGTCGAACGCTCTACCGCTGAGCTACCAGGGAACGCGGCTATCGTTGATAGCGGCGGGGCTATAACAAAAGCCTACCGCCGTTGCAAAGCCAACTGTGGCGGCCTCGCCCGCCTTCGTCCGAAGGCGGGCTTCGGCGGGCAACCTTCGCCATGATGGGACTTGCCAACCCAAGCGCCAAAGGCGCGAAGGTTGGAGGCCACGCCCGGAATTGAACCGGGGTACGAGGATTTGCAGTCCTCTGCGTCACCACTCCGCCACGTGGCCATCCGGGGCACCGCTATATAGGACGTGTTGCCGGTCGACAACACGGCGCACCCATGCCCGCTTTTCCGCGGCCATGCTTGCCTTTTGCCGGACCTTGCCGCAAAAGTCGCGGCATCCGCAGGATCAGGGACCACGCATGATCGACTTTCCCGCCTTGCGCCGCATGATGGTCGACGGCCAGGTCCGCACCGCCGACGTGACCGATCCGCGCCTCCTGGCCGCCATGCTGGCGCTGCCCCGGGAGCGGTTCTTCCCGGAGGAGAAGGCCGCGCTCGCCTATCTCGACCTCGATGTGCCGGTCAGCGAGGCGGGCGGGCCGGTCCGCCGCCTGCTCAAGCCGATGGTCCTGGCCAAATTGCTCCAGGCCGCCGACATCGCGGAGACCGACCATGTGCTCGATGTCGGCTGCGCCTCAGGTTATTCCACAGCACTGATGGCCCGTCTCGCCCGTTCCGTGGTGGCCGTCGAGGAGGACTCTGCCCTGGCCCGGCGCGCCTCCGAGGCTCTGGCCCGGGCCGGCCTGACCAATGCCCGGATCGTGACCGGACCGCTGTCGCGCGGCGCCCCTGAGGGCGGCCCCTACGACCTGATCGTTCTGCAAGGATCGGCCGAGATCGTTCCGGCGGCGCTGTTCGATCAGCTCAAGGACGGCGGCCGGCTTGCCTGCGTGCTCGGGCGAGGTCCGGGCAAGGCCATGCTCTATCGCCGCATCGGGGGCGAATTGAGCGGGCGCGTGGTGTTCGATGCGGCGGCCGCCCCTCTGCCGGGCTTCGCAAAGCCGCAAGAGTTCGTCTTCTAGCCGTCACGCCGTCATGCCATTTGGGCGAACACGCGATCCGCGACTTGATCGTGACTGCCGGGGCACAGGTGCGGCAATACGCCGACACGTCATATCTTTCTGTGCATGAATGATTGGGCAGGGGTTCCCAACCCGTCGCCGTGACCCGTAAGCTCGCCGGTCGCTTCCGTGTGTTCGCGTGGCGTTGCGTATTATTTTCGTGTTGTGCGAGTGTGCGTGAACGTGCGCGTCGTTTTGTCAGTCGGGGTCCGGGATGGGTGGCGTATGCGCCTCAGCGCTGCGGCGGCCTCGCTGTGGCTGCTGACCGCGTCTGCCGCGCTCGCCGATACGCTCAAGGGCGCGTTGACCCAGGCCTATCAGAACAATCCCCAGCTCAACGCCCAGCGCGCCTCGGTGCGCGCGACCGACGAGACCGTCCCCCAGGCGCTTTCGGGTTACCGGCCGCGCATCAGCCTGACCGCCAACGTCGCCGAGCAATGGCTGGATTCGACGAACAGGTCGGTTTCGGCCACCACGGGCATCGTCACCTATCCCCGCTCGATCGGCACCGTCGGTGTGCAGAACTACGGCGGGACCTACACGCAGACCCTCCTGAACGGGTATGCGACCGCCAGCCGGACCCGGCAGGCGGAGCAACTGGTGTCGGCCGCGCGCGAGACGCTGCGGCTGACCGAGCAGAACGTGCTGCTGGCGGCGGCGACCGCCTATATGAATCTGATACGCGACGCAGCGATTTTGACGCTGCAGCGGAGCAACGTCGAGGTGCTCCAGGAGCAGCTTCGCCAGGTCCGCGATCGCTTCACCGTCGGCGAAGTCACGCGCACCGACGTGGCGCAATCGGAGTCGCGGCTCGCGGCCTCCCGCGCCACGATGCTGACGGCGGAGTCCAACTACACCACCTCTCGCTCGACCTACCGGCAGGTGATCGGCGTGGAGCCCGGCACGCTCGCGCCCGCGAGCCCGGTCGACCGCCTCTCGCCGCAGACCTTGGCGCAGACGATCGCCGAGGCGCGGGCGCGGCATCCGGCCGTCACTGTTTCGATGTTCAACGTCGATGCGGCGGTGTTGCAGGTCAAGATCGCCGAGAGTTCGCTCTATCCGACGCTTAACCTGGTCGGCAGCGCCCAGAAGGGCTACGGCTCGACCTCGTCGTTGACCACCGTAGAGAGCTTCTCCGGCTCGGTTGGCGGCCAGTTGACGATCCCGGTTTACCAAGGCGGCACCGAATACGCGACCATCCGCCAGGCGAAGGAGACGCTCGGTCAGCGGAGGATGGACCTCGACACCGCGCGCGACGCGCGGCATCAGTTCGCGGTGAGCTGGTGGGGTCAGCTCGAAGCGGCCAAGGCGCAGATCCAGGCCACGACGACCCAGGTGAACACCTCCGAGATCGCGCTCAACGGCGTGCGCGAGGAAGCCCGTGTCGGCCAGCGAACCACCCTCGATGTGCTCAACGCCCAGCAGGAGCTGGTCAACGCCCGTGTCTCCCTGGTCACCGCGCAGCGCGACCGGGTGGTGGCCTCCTATACGCTGCTGGCGGCGGCGGGACGGTTGTCTCCGCAGGTGCTGGACCTCCAGGTGCCGATCTACGATCCGAAGGTGCACTACCATCAGGTGCGCGACACCTGGGTGGGCGTGCGCACGCCCGACGGAAAATAGTTCGCCGCGTAGAATGGCCACAGGCTTTGCACAGGTCTGGCCGGCGCGTTCTGACATGTGCGTATCCACAAGCCGCGTTTGCGTTCACGGAGTGCCGTGACATACTTGCGACGATCCGAGTAGATATCGAGTGAGCGGGTGATTCGCTGCGGGCAGCCGGATTCCGGCGTCGCCGCGCGGGGATTGTAGGGATTCGGCAATGAGCCAGTCGGCGAAGGCGCAAGAGCCCTCAATGGAGGAAATCCTTGCCTCCATTCGCCGCATTATAGCCGACGACGACACTGCAAAGCCTGCCGCCGCTGCGCCTGCTCCGCCACCGCTGGCCATTCCCACGCCGCCGCGGCCCGCCGCGATGCCGCCGCGCGCTCCGGTGCAGCCTTCGCCGCCGCAGCCGGCTCCCGCGCTGCCGGCGGCGGCAATGGATCAACAGGATATCGATGCCATGCTGGCGGGCCTCGATGCGCCGCCCGGCGGGACTGCCGCGCCTGCATCCGAAGACGTCCTCGACCTGACCGAGCAGATGGCGGCGTCGGCGGACGCCGAGTCGCCGAGCTTCCAGACCATCGACGGGCAGTCCGACGTGTTCTTCACCGACGCGCCCGCCCAGCCGCCGCCGCGCGCGGCCGAGGAGCCGCGCCAGCAACCGCTTCCGCCGCCGCAGCACCCAAGTCCGCCCGACCGGACGATCATGTCGTCCACCACATCGGCGGCGGTCGATTCCGCCTTCAACGCGCTGGCCCAGACCGTGCTGGTGCAGAACGCCCGCACGCTCGAGGATCTGGTGCGCGAGATGCTGCGGCCGCTGCTCAAGTCGTGGCTCGACGACAATCTGCCTGGCATGGTCGAGCGCATCGTCAAGGCCGAGATCGAACGGGTCTCGCGC
>CAMAWG010000230.1 GCA_945861855.1 Rhodoplanes serenus | reverse complement strand
CCAGATCAACATGCGCAAGGTCGATGGCTGGCAGACGCTCGCCACAAAGCCAATCGATCAGCCAATTGACCTTGCCGCCTGAAACTGTACCTTCATGTTACCGGAGAGCGCGCCACACCGAATTCCAACCACTCCCGCTACGGCACCCGCTCAAGCCGCCTCCGTCACAGATCATCAATCGTCGGCACGAGGCTCGTAGTAAAATCAGTGCCCCATGCAAGATTGGCGCATTCCGCGGCACGCTGTAACCAAACGTTCGTTTCGCGCGCTGAATTATTTGTCCCGTAGTACCAACCGTTGGTCAATTTGTCGGCATACTCTTTGACGAGATGTGGTTTGTCGAAAAGCTGATTAGCGTCGCGCGCGACGATCCGGCGGCTTCTCCCTCGATGGCGAGACAGGCTGTCAAGAGTGCCGGGCTTGATGCGTTCAATGCTCTTGAGAGCCTCAGCGAGGAGTTCCTTAAGAGACCCGCACTCGATACGCTTTCCCCCAATTTCAAACCAATAGTCACCGCTTCGCCGAGCGAATTTCGTCCCGTTGACGTGGGGTATTTCATTGGACGAGTTGTAAACGGCGGACTGCACTCCGGATATCGCATATGGAGCGACTGCTTCCTTCGAGAAATCGATTACGTCCGTGGGCTGCAGAGGATCAACGCCGAGTACGAGCCGACCATTGAGAACCTGCGCGTACATGTTCTTTTGGGAGTCTGCGGACTTAAGCAAATCGGCGAGTTTTGCCGCTGAGATAAACGAGAGACTGGCCATCGACGCCTCCGTATAAGGATGGAAGATGCTCCCTTATAAGGGACATTCTCTCTTGAGTCAATGCCGACCTTTCTCTCAATCTACCCAATGCTTACGCCGCTTCCGCTTCCATCACTCCCACCACCAACCGCTTGCCGAGCGCGCGCAGCGCAGCCGTCAGCGCCGGTAGCTTGGTCGCATGCTTGGGATCGAGGATGCGGCGCACTTCTTTTTCGTCCTTGCCGATGCGGCGGGCCAGTTCGCTTTTGGTGATGCCTGCGGCGACAAAGAATTCCAGCACCGCGAGCTTCGCCGCCACGTCGGGGGCGACCGCCACGGGCACGAGCCCCTTGCCGCTCGCGCGCGGCTTCGGCAGCGGCAGGCCGCGCGCGGGATAGGACAGCAGGGCCAACCCCAACGCCTCCTCGGCCATAGCCCGCGCATCCGCAATATCTCGTCCCTGCGTGATCGCCTCCGGCACGTCGGGAAAGCTCACCACAAGGCCGCGCCGCGACCCCCGCTCGAATTCCGCACGATAGACGTAGGACCGCATTTCAATCTCCTCGATGCCGGCATGTTTGCCGTGGTCTCATTCCGCAAGACCAAGCTGCTTCCTGATCTTTCTCGCCGTCTTCGGATCGATCTCGCGGGACGGCACGGTGGTCAGCCGGTCACCGACGAACACCATCATGTGCCCGCCCTTGCCGCGCCAGGCCTCGGCCCGGAACGACAGGCCCTTGCGGCGGGCCTCGTCCTTCAATTCAGCAATGAATCTGTCGCGCTTGTTCATTGCATTCAGACGCTGTGCCGCGATGACCGTCACTCAATATCGGACAAAATTGTCCGAATGTCAAGATTGCTGCGTGAAACGGCGAAGGCGGTGCGAACATACCTGCGCCCAACCAAAATTTTTCGTGCCGATGCGGGCGCGGCTCGCGACGGCCGGAACAAGGGCGGGCATGAGGGCGTTCAGATCGGGGTCGGCATCATCGACCGACAGTTCACGCCGACCCACCTTCGCGTCCGTCCAGACGCAAACCGAGCGAGATCGCCCTGCGGCCTCCCGACATGCACGATCCCGGCATCGACGCCCTGCTGCCGCAGGAGATCGCCGAACGGGCGGAATCGTCCGGCGTCCGGAAGATGCGGAGCGACACCACGACGCTGTTCGTGCTTGGCGTTCTCGGCGGCGCCTTTATCGCGCTGGGCGCGATGTTTGCGACGACCGTGCTCGCCGGCGCCGATGGCGCCGTCCCCTTCGGCATCGGCCGGCTTCTGGCCGGCGTGGCGTTTTCGCTGGGCCTGATCCTGGTGGTGCTCGGCGGCGCGGAGCTGTTCACCGGCAACGCGCTGATGGTCATGGCGCTGGCCGCCGGCAAGATCCGGATGGCCGAGATGCTGCGGGCCTGGGCGATCGTCTATGCCGGCAATTTCGTCGGCGCGACAGGAACGGCGCTGCTGGTGTTTCTCTCCGGTCAGTATCGCCTGGGCGACGGCGGCGTGGCGGCGGTGGCGCTCGATCTCGCGGCGCGCAAGGCCATGCTCGGCGCCGTCGAGGCGTTCTTCCTCGCCATCCTCTGCAACGTCCTGGTTTGCCTTGCGGTCTGGCTGTCGCTCGGCGCGCGCTCGACCGCCGACAAGGTCGTCGCGATGGTGTTTCCGGTCTCGGCTTTCGTGGCCGCAGGCTTCGAGCACTCGGTCGCCAACATGTACATCATGCCGCTGGGGCTGCTGATCAAGTCGTTCGCGCCGGAGACGCTGTTGGCGGCGCTGGGGCCCGCGTCTGTAGCCCTGCCCCATCTCACCGTCACGGCGTTTCTGACGAACCTCGTCATCGTCACGGCCGGCAACATTGTCGGCGGCGGCGTGCTGGTCGGCGCGGTCTATTGGTTTGTGTATTTGCGCACGCGTCCGCGCTGATCGGGCGGCATCGTCTGGCGAAGGCGGGTGACTGTCCGCCGTCATTCCGCAGAGCTATCGCATGCGGCGGTGCCGCGGGTGTACCTCCCCTTGAAAAGGGGAGGTCGATGCGCCAACGGGTCCGCGCGAAGCGCGGCCCGATGACAGGCTCCGCGCATCGGGTGGGGATCGACTCGCGAAGGAATGATCCCCACCCCGACCCTCCCCTTTTCAAGGGGAGGGAGCGCGCCCTGCGCGCTGCCAGCATATGCGATAGCCCTGCGTCATTCCGGGGCGTCCGCCCAACGGGTTCGCGCCCATAGCGCGTCAAAGACGCGCGTAAACGCGCTTATGGGCGGTCCCGGAATGACAAACGCGGGCGCTCGCCCGCGATTCAACGATGACGGAGAAAAGCCCTCAGCGGCCGTTGAACTCAAGCGAGCTGGGCGGCGCGAGCATGCGGTCCATGTGCTGCCGCGAGGCGCGCGCGCTGGCGTCCGGGCCGAAGCCCGGGCCAAATCCAAATCCCGAGATGGAGCGCTGCCCCACGCCGAACTCAAGCTTGCCGACCGGCGTATCGAAGCTGCTCTTGCCGGGCGCCGGGGCGCCGGAGCCATCCTTGCGGAAGTTCCTGGCCTGCTCCTCGATGTCGAACTTGGGCACGGCGTAGGCGCCGGCCGCGTCCTTGTTTTCGATGGTGAAGGCGTGCGCGGCCGGGGCCGCCAGCACGCATGCCGCAGCGATGACCCCAGTCCAAGCATGCGTCAGGCGAAAGCCCATGAACCCTCCTACGATCCCTGCCCGCCCCCGTCAACGCCCGGGGCCGCTGGGGGCCGCCCGGCAGGTTTGCCAGCCAACAAGGCATTATGGAGGCAGCCCTTCGTGCAGGCCGCTTTGCGCCACATTGTCCTCCGCCCGCCGTTGACCTAGCCTTGCCGAAAGGCCGCTGGGGGAAACCAGGCCAGTTTAGGGAGACCGCCGATGACCATGCCGAGACCGAAGCTTTGCGCGTTGCATCTGGCGCTCGGCGCCTCGCTCATCGCGGCGCCGTCGCTCGCCGCCGAGAGCTACGCCGGCAAGACCATCGAGCTGATCGTCGGCGGCGGGCCGGGCGGCGGCTACGACATCTACGCCCGCACGGTCGCCCGCCACCTCGGCCGCTTCATCCCCGGGACGCCGACCATCGTGGTCAAGAACATGCCGGGCGCGGGCTCCGCCAAGGCCGCGCAGTACATCACCAGCATCGCGCCCAAGGATGGAACCTCGATGGCCGGCATCATGCCGGGCGCGATCATGGGGCCGCTGCTGGACGACCGCACCAAGCCGTTGTTCGATCCGACCAAGGTTCGCTACATCGGCACCGCCAACAGCGGCACCCGCGTCTGCGTGACGCTGAAGGGCGGCAAGATTTCGAAATTCGAGGACGCGCAGAAGGTGAAGGCCAAGTTCGGCGGCAGCGCGCCCAACGATTCCACCTACGAATACGGCTACATGCACAAGCACACGTCGGGCGCGGTGTACGACATCGTGCCGGGCTACAAGGGCACGCCCGACATGGCGCTCGCCATGGAGCGCGGCGAAATCGACGGCATGTGCGGCTGGGACTGGTCGAGCGTCAAGTCGCAGAAGCCCGACTGGCTGCGCGACAACAAGGCCAACGTGCTGCTGCAGGTCAGCCTCGACCCGCATCCCGAGCTGACCAAGATGGGCGTGCCGAGCGTGTTCCAGTTCGTCAAGAACGAGGAGGACCGCAAGGTGGTCGAGCTGATCGTCAGCCAGACCGTGTTCCACCGCTCCTACATCGCGCCGCCGGAAACCCCGCCGGCGCAGATCGAAATCCTGCGCGCGGCGTTCGACAAGACCGTGGCCGATCCGGCCTTCCTGGCCGATGCAGAAAAGATGCGAGTCGATATCGAGCCGCTGTCGGGCGCCAAGGTGCAGGAGGTGGTGGGCAAGCTCTACGCGACGACGCCGGCGATCGTCGAGCGCGCGCGGAAGGCAATCCGGCCGGATTGAGTTAGGCCCAGCCGCACACCCCTCCACGTCATGGCCGGGCTTGTCCCGGCCATCCACGCCTTTGATATCCATAAGGAAGTAAGGCGTGGATGCCCGCGACAAGCGCGGGCATGACGTCTATTTTCATCTCAACCGATTGATTCAAATACGTTTTCTAATACCGCCGATTGTCTATAGATATATCTTGCGCTATATCCATATTTGATCTATCTAAAGATAT
>CAMAWG010000229.1 GCA_945861855.1 Rhodoplanes serenus | reverse complement strand
TCGCCCGCCGTCACCCGCACCCGGCAGGTCGAGCATCGCGCCCGCCCGCCGCACATGGCGGCATGCGGCAGGTGGAAGCTGCGGCTTGCCTCCAGCACCGACCAGCCGCGCGGCACGCGCACGGTCCGTCCGGGATAGGCCACCGAAACAAGACGCTTGCTGCGGCGTTCGAGCAGATTGCGGATTTCGCGCGCGATGAAGGCTGCGCCGATGATGGAGAAATACCAGTTGAGGACGCTGTCCTTCCACTGCGAGAGCGCCAGCCGCTGCGCCGCGTGGTCAGGCTTCAGGAATTCAAGCGCGGCCGCGGCCGCCTCGGGGCTCGCTGCAAGCTCCTTTCCCATGGCGATGAAGCCCAGCGCCGACAGCACAGGCAACAGCAGGGCCGCGGAGAACAGCACGAGCCGCGACTTGCGATACCAGGAGCGCCGGCTGAAGGCGAAATGCAGCCCCAGGGAGCCGTGCAGCCATCCCGGCGCCATCAGCCCCAGTTGCCAGCCTTGCGAGCCCGACGCCCAGATGTTGGAGACCACGCGCGTGTAGTCCGACGAAAGCTCGAACAATTCATAAGCAAGACGCGTCGATGCGGCGTGGCCGATCAGCAGGATCGGCATGGTGAAGCCGAGCGCGATGCGCAGGAGTTCCAGCGGCGGCAGCCGGAAGGTGCGCCGCTCATACACCGCGAACAGCGCCATCATGAAATGCGTGGCGAACGCGCCATAGAGCAGAACGGTGCCGGGCAGGCTGTACCAGAGCTCGATCGCGATCTCCATGCCGGCTTCGGCTGTACCCAGCGAAATGAGACCGAGTGCGTGGTTGATCAGATGCGCGCCGATGTAGGTGAAAAGGATGAGGCCGGACGCCATCCGCAGGTTCCGGCGTATCGAGCTGGCGAGCCGTTCGGAAAACAAATCCTCGCTCCTGGCTACGATGCGTCCCGCATGTTCACGCGAAGACAATCCGCATCTGCTGCATCCGGCAGCGAAGTACAGCGGTCGATGATGGAAATAGCAAGACCAGCGGATTCGAACGTGTGAAATTCTACAACAAAACCAATGCCTTGAATTGCATCATGAGGGCCGCGCAGCGCCCGGAAGATCGTGTCGCCGGTTTTGAATTGTGGACATTCATCCGGTATGGCGATAACATGCGATTCGATTGATTCGTCGCGTAGCAACTTCAACAGGAGACGGCTACATGGCGCACTCGATCATCACGGTCGCAACCATGAAAGGCGGCAGCGGCAAGAGCACGCTGGCCAGTTGCCTTGCGGTCCACTGGCAACTCCACGGCCGCCGCTCGGCCATCCTCGACGCAGACCCGCAATGCACCATTGCCCGTCTCGCCACGCGCGAGAAGGCGCTCGGCGGCGTTGCCGTGATCGAGGACGCGACCGATGACGCCTACAAGGCGGCGCAGCGTCTCGTCGGCAGCTACGATACCGTCATCATCGACACGCCGGGCTTCCGCTCACAGGCGACGCTGGCCTGTCTCGGCGTGACCGATTTCGTTCTCGTTCCGGTCAAGCCATCCCCGTTCGACGTCGACCGCATGCTGGATACGCTGAACGTGCTCATCAATGGCGTCAGCGGCCGAAGGCCGATGTTCCGCTGCGTCCTCACCCAGACGACGCGCGACTCGGTCATCGCCAAGCACATCCGCTCAGAACTTGCGGAAGCGGGCTTCCCGGTGCTCGACAGCGAGATGACCAATCGCGTCGTCTATGCCGAGGCGGCGCTCTGGGGCGCAACGCCGACGCTTCTGGACAAGAAGGGACCGGCCGCGCGCGAGATCGCCGCGATCGCCGACGAGGTGGAGCAGATCTGCCAGAGCATGTCTCACGTCAACCGGGCGGCCATCGCATGAACAAGAAGAAATTCCCCAAGGCGGTTCTGCGGACGGCGGATCAGATGCGAGAGGCCGGCGCAAGCGCGGCACCGAAACCGGCTTCGCCGGACAACGTCATTGAAATGATCCCGAAGTCCGAGCCTATCGCTCCCGCCGCGAACATCGCGTCCCGGCCGGTTGCCGATCCCGCTGCGGCGCTGCGGCGACGGAAGGCTGTTGCGATCGTGGAACGCTACGCCAACTTCTCGGCGGTCGGCGGCGCCATCCCGATACCGCTCGCCAATGCGGCCGCGATCACCGCCCTCATGGTGAGGATGGTCAAATCGCTGAGCAAACACTATGGCGTGCCATTCGAGCGCAATCGCACGCGCTCCGTCATCATCGCCCTGATGGGCGGCGCGCTCCCGACAGGGTTTGCGACGATCGCAACGACCACCGTCGGCTATTTTATTCCCGGCCTCAATCTGGTGGGCCTCGCGGTTTCGTCCGTGACGTCCGGGGCCTACGCCCGCAGCATCGGGCAGCTTTTCATCGAGCACTTCGAGAACGGTGCCGCGGTGGATTTCCGCTCCATCATCAAACGCTGAGCGGCGCCGCCCTGTTGCAATAAAAGCCGTGCTGCCGACGGCGAAGCCATCTCACCGAACGGTCAATTCGGCTTTTTGGCTTCCGCTTGCTTTGCCATCCGGTCGATCAGGCTCTTCGGCCGCATGTCCGTCCAATTCCGCTCGATGAATTCGAGGCAAGCTGCGCGGGTGTCGGCCTTGTGCGCTATCGTCCAGCCCTGCGGCACCTCCTTGAAGCTCGGCCAAAGCGAATGCTGCCCCTCTTCATTGATCAGGACGTGATAGACGCCCTTTTCGTCCTCGAACGGATTGGTCATCACTTTCTCCTCTGACTTGTCGCATGGGTCGCCGGCTGCTTTCCGAGTTCGTTGGAAAGAACGGCACCGATCTTCTCTGCCGGGATGGGGTCCATCATGTTGTCATGGGCGCAGTCGATCGGATGAACCTTGATCTCGCCTGCCACGTAAGACCTCCAGATCTCAACTGGCGGCTTGGCTTCGCTGACCATTGCCACGAATAGCGACATGGCGCCACGGAAGCGTTGTGGCGCGAACGTCCTCATGAGCCGGGTGTTGTTCTTGAAGGTATCCATAATGGCTTCGTAATGATGCTCCTTCAGCGTCGAGAGCCCTTCGCGGCGCAGCACGTCCAGCAGATTCATGATCGGATTGATCGCCACCTGCCTCGAGAAGCTCTCGTTGTCATCGTCGAGTTCGACCTGCGCGCTTGCGTGCTGGACCGGGTAGCTGTCGAGGAGCGCAAGCAGCGCGACCTCCTCGCCCATGGACTGAAGTTGCGTGGCGATCGCATGCGCCACGAGACCGCCGAACGACCAGCCGATCAGATTGTAGGGGCCTGCCGGCTGAACCTTCCGGATGATGCTCAGATAGTCCTCGGCCATCTCGTCGATCGAGCGCGCGCGCCCTGCCCGCTCGGTAAGATTGCGGGCCTGCAGGCCATAGATCGGATGCTCGGACGGAATGTGCCGGATGAGCTTGGAATAGGGCCAGCTGAAGCCGCCGGCATCGTGAATGCAGAACAGCGGCAGTTTGCTCCCGAGGGGCCTGATCGGCAGCAGCACCTCGAAGTCCGACAGCGCGGGCCGGCCGCGGACCAGGCGCTTCGCCAGCGCCTCGACGGTCGGCGCCTCGAACAGGCTGCGGATGCCGATCTCCGCCTCCATGCTCGAACGAATCCGGCTGATCAGCCGGCTCGCCAGGAGCGAGTGCCCGCCCAGCTCGAAGAAGTTGTCGTCGATGCCCACGCGCTCGACGCCGAGCACATCGGCGAACAGTCCGCAGAGGATTTCCTCATGCGGCGTGCGCGGCACGCGCCGCGCGTGGATCGGCAAAACCTCCGGCGCGGGCAAGGCACGGCGGTCGAGCTTGCCGTTCGGCGTGAGCGGCAACGCATCAAGCGCCAGGATCGCCGCGGGCACCATGTAATCCGGCAGGCTGGCGCGCAGATATTCGCGCAGCGCCGCGGGGGCGATGCTCTGCCCCACCGGCACCACAGAGGCGACCAGTTGCTGAAGCCCAGGCACGTCCTCGCGCGCGATCACCGCCGCCTGCGCCACGCTGCCCTGCCGCAGCAGCGCCGCCTCGATCTCGCCGGGCTCGATCCGGAGCCCGCGCAACTTGAGCTGAGCATCGGCCCGGCCCAGGAATTCCAGAACGCCGTCCTTGCGCCAGCGCGCAAGGTCTCCGGTCCGGTACATCCGAGTTCCGGTAGAACTGTGCGGATCGGCCACAAACCGCTCCGCCGTCAAGGCAGATCGATGCAGATAGCCGCGCGCCAGTCCCTCGCCGGCAATGTAAAGCTCTCCGGCAACGCCCGCCGGCACGGCCTCGAGCCCATCGTCCAGCACATAAGCCCGATAGTTGGCCATCGGACGGCCGATCGGGATATTGGGACCGGCGTCTTCGTCAACGACGATACGGGAAATGGCGTCGATGGTGGTTTCGGTCGGGCCGTAGAGGTTGGTGATTTCTGCAGCCTTGAGATGGCGCGCGACCTTGTTCTTGAATTGCCGCGTAAGCGCCTCACCCCCCAGCGCCAAATACTTGAGCGCCATGGTGTCAGGCGCCTGCTGCAAGATGCTTTCCAGATAGGACGGCACGCAACTCATGAAGGTCACGCGGTCGCGATCCAACTGCTTCCAGAATTGCGACGGCGACTCCCTGACGTCGTCGCTGATCACGACAGCAGCGCCGCCTCCAATCAGGGGCAGCAAGGTCTGCTCGATCGACGCATCGAACGAAGAGGAAATGAACAACGCCGAACGGAAGTCGCTCCCTACGTCAAAGTCTCGTAGGAGCGCCAGCATTTTATTGGCCAGGCTTGCATGTTCGACGACGACGCCTTTGGGTGTTCCGGTTGAGCCCGAGGTGTAGATGACATAGGCGGGGTGGCGCGGGTCGAGTGCGAGCGGCGGGGCGGTGCCGGGGTGGCGGGCGATGGCTTGCCAGTCGGCGTC
>CAMAWG010000228.1 GCA_945861855.1 Rhodoplanes serenus | reverse complement strand
ATCGGAGGTGGCGCCCGAGGTGAGCACGTCGTCGATCAGAATGAGGCGGCGACCGGCCACCTCGGCCTTGCGCTCGGGCGGCACGCGGAAGGCGCCCTGCACATTTTGTGCGCGCTCGGCCTGCGACAGGCCCACCTGCTGCGCGGTGGCCTTGATGCGTTTGAGGGCGGTATCGGCGATGGCCGTGCCGGCCTCCAGCGAAATCGCCTTGGCCAGCAGAGCCGACTGGTTGAAACGGCGCGCCCACAGCCGCCGCCAGTGCAGCGGCACCGGGATGAGCGCGTCGGCGTCCGCCAGCAGTTCGCGCCCCGCGCGCGCCATCCAGCGGCCCATGGTGGGCGCGAGGTCGAGCCGGTCGACGTATTTCAGCGCATGCACCAGCGAGCGCGCCACGTCGTCGTAGCGCACCGCGGCGCGGGCCCGGTGATAGGCCGGCGGATCGGCGATCGCCTGTATCGACAGCACGCCCGGTCCGGGGTCATAGGCGAAAGGAATGCCGAGCCGCTCGCAATAGGGCGGTGCGATCAGCGACAGCTTCGACCAGCACGGCGCGCACAGCCCGTTGCCGCCGACCGGCTCGCGGCAGGCCGGGCAAAGCGTCGGCAGCGCCACGTCCAAGGCCCGGCCGAAAATCGCGCGGAATGGCGCCGCCATGCGCGTGCGGCGCGCCGCATTTACGCTCTTGGCAATCGCTTCTTGCATTGGCCCTGAGGCTATCGCTGATATCGGTCCGCCTCAACAGCGGCCGGGTTTGGTTAACGCCGCGATAGGCAGGTGAGCCGCAGCATGCCCGGATGGGATTCGCTCCAGACCGTCACCGCCGTGCACGGCGCGTTTCAGCTCATGGGACTGATTCTGCTAGCGGTCGTGGTCGCGCTCGTGGGCTTTGCCGCCCGCCAGCTTCGCAGCGGCGTGTGGCCGGAATGGTTGGATCTGGGCGAGTATCAGTTGCGGAGCCGCTTCTTCGAGATCGGCTGTGTCGGCGTGCTGGCGCTGCTGCTGGTGAGCGAGGTCGTGGCCTATGGCTACGGCCTGCGCCAGGAAACGCTGATGGCCGCCGCCGAGCAGGCCAGCGCCGACCGCATCAAACGCCTGACCGCCGAATCCAAGCCGCGCCCTGCCGGCGACAGTTCGAGTCGCTACCTGAAGGAAAATTCCGAACTGAACCGGAAATTGACCGAGGCCGAAAACAAGCTCGCGGCGCTCGAACGGACCCAGACGCAGAAGCGCCTGTCGGCGGAGCAGCGGCGCTTCCTGATCGAAACGCTGCGGCCGTTCGCCGGCCAGAAGGTTTCGATCGCCTCGATTCGCGGCGACGATGAGGGCCTGATCCTCGCGCAGGATTTCGTGTCCGTCTTCGACGCGGCGGGATGGGATCACCACGGCGAAGCCGGTGTGACCACGCAGGATTGGCCTCGCGATCCCGTGGGCATCGAGGTCGTCCTGAACGAGAAGGATGCGCGCGCCGACCAGATTTCATCGGGCATCGCCGCGCTGATCAACGTGGTCCGGCAACTGGGTCTGGTCTACGACAATACTGTCTACATGGACGACGAAGTGCCGGCCGGTCAGGCGCTGCTCAAGGTCGGCAAGAAACTGCGGAAATGAATTTTGGCGGCGGCTTGCCAGCGCCTACAATGGGCCGATGCTGCATCCCATAGTCTTCGACCGACGGCTGTTGCGCGCGCGCCGCGCGCGGGCGGCGGCACTCGGGCCGGCGACATTCCTGCTCGACCGCGTGGCCGGCGACATCGCCGAGCGGCTATCCGCGGTGTTGCGTACGTTCGATATCGCTCTCGACCTCGGCACGCCGGCCGATGCGGTGCGGCGGGCGATTGCGGACCGGGTCGGGACGATCGCTGCGGTCACGGCCGATGAGGAGGCGCTGCCGTTCCGCGACGGCTCGCTCGATCTGGTGGTGTCCGCGCTGACCCTGCAGTACGTCAACGACCTGCCGGGCACGCTTATCCAGATTCGCCGCGCGCTCAAGCCGGACGGGCTGTTCCTCGCAGCCATGATCGGCGGCGACAGTCTCGCCGAGTTGCGCGCCGCGTTCGCCGAAGCTGAAGCCGAGGTTGAAGGCGGCGTCTCGCCGCGCGTGGCACCCTTCGCCGACCTGCGCGATCTCGGCGCCCTGCTGCAGCGCGCGGGCTTCGCGTTGCCGGTCACCGACGTGGACCGGGTCATGGTGCGCTATGGGTCGCCGCTCGCCCTGATGCACGACCTTCGACGCATGGGCGCCGGCAACGTGCTCACCGAGCGCCGCCGCACGCCGCTGCGCCGCTCGACGCTCCAGCGGGTGCTGGAGATCTATTCCGAGCGGTTCGCCGATCCCGACGGCCGTATCCGCGCCACCTTCGAGATCGTCTGGCTGTCGGGCTGGGCGCCGCACGAGAGCCAGCAGCAGCCGCTCAAGCCGGGCTCGGCCAGGATGCGGCTCGCCGATGCGCTACGCACGCAGGAGATTTCGACGGGTGAGAAGGCGGGGGAATAGCGAGGCGGCAGAGGCCCGGAGCGACGTCGTGATTCAGGGAAACAGCGCCGCGAGCTTGTCGTAGAACGTCGTCTTGAGATGACCGCCGAAGCTCCAGATGGTTGCGGCAATGCATGCGCCGACGCCCGAAGCGAGCATCGCGTATTCGATGGCCGTGCCCCCGCTTTCGTCGGCGCAGAAGCGCGCAAGCTCGCAGCCGGCGGTCGAGGCGAGCGTGTCGAATTTCGTCATGCCCTTCACCCTAATCACAGCAGCAGCGTGGTCAGATGCGCAACCAGCGGCTCGTCCGCCGGAGGCATCTTGTAGTCCCGGAGCCGGTTCGGCCGGACCCAGGCGAGCCGTTGGCCCTCCTGCGCCGTGACGATCCCCTCCCAGCGCCGGCAGACATAGAGCGGCATCAGGAGGTGGAAGTCTTCGTAACCGTGGCTCGCGAAGGTCAGCGGAGCCAGGCATGGCTCCCGCACGACAATCCCAAGTTCCTCTTTCAGCTCCCGGATCAGCGTCTCCTCGGGCCGTTCGCCCGCTTCGATCTTGCCTCCGGGGAATTCCCAGAGGCCCGCCATCGATTTGCCGGCGGGACGCTCGGTGAGCAGCACGCGGCCGTCGGCATCGACGAGGGCGCAAGCCGCAACAAGAACGAGTTTGATGCTCACTGGCCCTGCCTCGACCGTAAACAACCGTAGGTTAAGAGGGGATCAATCCGTTGCCACGGATCGGCGACATTGCCCGGCCGGTTAACGGGAGCTTAACCGGAACTCTTTTGCGCATGACTTTTTCCGAAAACCGGTTCCCATCCCGGATCGAGTCCGGGACAGGCATTTTCGGGGTCATGCGCCCGTTCACGAGCGATAGTCGCCATTGATGGCGACATACTCCTTTGTGAGGTCGCAGGTCAGCACGCGGTCGGCGCCGCGGCCGAGGCCCAGCGCGACCTTGAGCGAGATGGTCGGGCTTTTCATCGCCTCCGACACCACGCTCTCGTCGTAGGCTGGATCGCGCGCGCCCTTGTGCGCGACGCGGATGCCGTTGAACCAGATCGAGAGCCTGTCGCGGTCGGCCGGCTCGCCGGCCTTGCCGACCGCCATGACCACCCGGCCCCAGTTGGCGTCCTCGCCGGCGATCGCGGTCTTCACCAAAGGCGAATTGGCGATCGACATGGCGATCCGCCGGGCGGACGCCTTCGAGGTCGCGCCCTCGACCTTGATCTCGACCAGCTTGCGCGCGCCTTCGCCGTCGCGCGCCACCTGTTCGGCCAGATCGGCCAGCACGGCGTTGAAGGCCGCGCGGAATTTCTTCAGGCGGGGATCGTTCGCTCTGGCGATGCGCGGCGCGTCGAGCGCGGCGCCCGTCGCGAACGCCAGCAGCGTGTCGGAGGTGGAGGTGTCGCCGTCGATCGTCACGGCGTTGAAGGTGTCGGTCACGCCTTCGGAGAGCAGCGTCTGCAAGGCGCGCGCGCCGATCGGCGCGTCGGTGAAGACGAACGACAGCATCGTCGCCATGTCCGGGGCAATCATGCCGGCGCCCTTGGCCATGCCGTTGATGATGACGGTGGACTTGCCGATCCTTGCCGTGGCGGTGGCAACCTTGGGAAAGGTGTCCGTGGTCATGATCGCCTTGGCGGCGTCGAGCCAAGGCGCCTCATGCGCCGCGGCCACCATTCCTTCCATCACGCCGTCAAACACCCGGGCGTTGAGCGGCTCGCCGATCACGCCGGTCGAGGCGAGGTAGATGTCGGCTGGCGCGCAGCCGATGGCGCTCGCCGCGATCTTCGCGGTGAACTGGCAGGCCTGCCGCCCGGTCTTCCCCGTGAAGGCGTTGGCGTTGCCGGAGTTGACCACCAGCGCGCGGGCCTTGCCGCGTTTGATGTTGGCGCGGCACCATTCCACCGGGGCGGATGGGCATTGGGATTTGGTGAACACGCCGGCCACGGCGGTGCCGGGCGCGAGCAACGCCAGCAGCACGTCGGTGCGGTTGGCGTATTTGATGCCGGCCGCGGCGGTGGCGAGCTTGACGCCTGCGACCGGCGGCATGGCGGGGACGGATTTCGGGGCGAGGGGGGAGACAGGGACAGGAGGGGCCACGGCAATGCCTTTGTGTTCGTATGCCCGGACATAGTCGTCCGAAGGACGGCGTTGCTTCGCTCGCCTATGGTCTAGGGCTTCCGCGCCTTTCTTACTTCAATTCATGAGAGACGGGAACGTGTCCTCATCAATCGGCTTGGTTGATCCGGTCGCGCCGATGTCCGCTTGTCCCCTAGGAGCGGCGCAAGAGCGGACGTTCCAGATCGGCAGTTCAGTGCCGATTTTGTTGCAGAAGTCGGCGATCCGCGCGGTTGGATGTCGGATCGATTTATTTTTGGGCTGAGAGTTGCTGACCGCTCCATTGGGAGCGGCAGCTTTGACGCTTTTGGTGCCGCTACCCGCGACGGCTACGCCCCGCACATG
>CAMAWG010000227.1 GCA_945861855.1 Rhodoplanes serenus | reverse complement strand
CGCTCGCCCGCAGGGGCAGCCGACCAAGCGCGCGGTCAAGGGCCTGTCCCTTGACGGCGGGCTGCGGCTGCCACCATGAGGCGAGCGGCGGAGTGGCTGCGGGCATGGGGGATACCGCCGCCATGTGGCCCCGGCCGCACGCACCGAGGGATGTGTTTCATCGACCGGCGCCGGGGGGCATACAGCCGTAGCGGACTATCGGACGCGAGCGAAGCGAGTGTTCGATAGCCCGCACCAGGGTGTTGCGATGCGGCAACCGAGGCGGACTATCGGACGGGCCGAAGGCCTGTTCGATAGCTCCGACGAGGCACTCTTAGTGCATTCGACCAGCGGACCATGCTCCGCTCAACCACCAACATCGGCCCGGCCGACCAGCGCACGCTGGAGACAACACCAAAACAAACAACAACGTATTCAGTCGCGGCCGGAATCTGCGCGAGCGACAATCGTAGCCATTTGAAATGTCGCGCGAATTCGTCCGCCGCCTATGGATACAGGGTATGGATACAGTAACCGTAGGCGTATCCATAGGCGTATCCATAGGCTCGGTGAGAGCAGCCGGCGCATCAAGCGCCGAGAAAACGCCGGATGCGCGCCTCGACTTCCGGCCGTGGCCGGCCGAAGCGCATGCGGCTGGTGGCGATCAGCCGGTGCGGGCTCGACCGACGGGCTCGCGGTGCATCATGCAGATCGAGCCGGATCGGGGAGGTCGGCGTGCCGCTTCGCAACAGCCGCGCCCAGGCACAAAAGTTCGGCAGGTCGAGGAGGGCGTCGGCGCCGCCCAGGCCGATCTGCTCGGCCAGGACCGGAGCGTCGGTTGCGCCGGCCCGACAGGCGATCATGGACCCCACATTGCCGAATACGGCGGCCCGCAGGGGATCGGGGAGCTGGTCGAGGTATTGGTGCCCGACCGTCAAGGTCAGGCCGTACTTGCGGGCCTCGGACAGGATGAGGGCGAAGCTCTCGGTCGCGAACGACTGGAATTCGTCGGCATAGAGGTGGAACACCCGGCGATCCGGGGCGGGCGTGTCGGCGCGCGAAAGTGCCGCTTGCGCGAACGCCGTGGTTAGGAGCGCGCCCAGGAGATGAGCGGTGCTCTCGCCGAGGGCACCTTTCGAGAGATTGCAGATGACGATGGCACCTTCATCCATGAGGCGTCGGAAGGTGATGGTGCTTTTGGGCTGCGCCAGCATGTTGCGCAAGCTCGGCACCATCAGCGCCTTGCCGATCTTGTTCTGAATGGGGGAGATCGCCTCATTGCGGAAGCTGTCGTTGTAGCCAGCGTACTCGTTCACCCAGAACGACCGCACCACCGGATCGCTGACGTACCGCTCGACCAGCCGTCCCCGAAAGCCCTCGTCGATCAGCAGGCGGGGGAGCATCAACAGGGTAGCGCCGGGGACATCCAAAAGAGCGCGCACGGCGTTGGTGAGGATGTAGTCGAGCCGCGGCCCCCAGCTATCCGGCCAGACGTGCCGGAAGGCGGCCACGACGCCATCGGCAACGATGGGCTTGAGGTCGTCCGGCACGCGCGAGAGGGGATTGAAGCCGATCGGGCGCTCGGCATCGGCCGGGTTGATGTACACTAGGTCGTTGGTGCGTGCCCGAGGAACATGATCTAGCACGGCTTCGGCCAGGTCGCCGTGCGGATCGAGCAGTGCGAGACCTTCCCCGGCGGCGAGGTCTTGCTGGATCAGGTTGAGCAGGAGCGTGCTCTTGCCGGTGCCGGTTTGCCCAATCACATAGAGGTGCCGTCGGCGCTCGTCATGGGCGAGCAAGACATCGCCGCCCAACGCGTGGGCGCCGATGCAGAGCTGCTGATTGAATGCAGTCATAGCCAGAATGGAGCCGGCGTGCCGTGCGCACCGCAGTTGGGAACATGGTGCGGGCAGCACCCTCATTCCCTTTGAGAGTGCGCCGGGGCTACATGGCGTCGTCGTCATTGTGCGTGATGACTTGACTGCCGAGCCCTCCGCTCACTGCCGGCTCGTTTCCGGCCACGATCTTTTCGAGATGGTGGCCTCGTCGGATTGTACCCTTCGGCTTCGGCGCGATCGGCAGGGGAGTTGGGGACAGCGACAGGCTCAGCGCCAAACTGTCATTCCCCCTGGTG
Organism: Rhodoplanes serenus; assembly: GCA_945861855.1. Lineage (GTDB taxonomy): Bacteria > Pseudomonadota > Alphaproteobacteria > Rhizobiales > Xanthobacteraceae > Z2-YC6860. The sequence continues at coordinate 2,861 of CAMAWG010000227.1, read as the reverse complement.
AGACATGAGCGAACATTCCCCCCGGAGCCGACATGCGATTGCATGCGCGCGCACGGCCGCGCCGGTCAAGGCCGGCCGCAGGCCGCCCGCAAAGCGGGTTGCCTTGACGGGCGCGGGAAAGAGCGCGCGAGAATTAAGACTACAATGGTGCCGCTTCATTGGGGATGCGGTTATGGAGCACTCGTTATTCGTCTTCCGTTTGTTGTGTCAGCGCAGCGGCTTCCTTCATGAGGGCATCCCAGCCGTCGGGCGGCCGGCCCTTTCGAAGCAACGCGTTGAAGATCGTATAGGGATCATTGCGCCCACCTGCTTTTCGCAGCGTACTTTCGTCATTCACCCAGGCGTAGATGATGACGCGGTCCTTTGAGCTGTAACGGAAGAAAAGCCGGAACCGGCCAAGAAACTTGGCGCGCCGCCAATGCCTGCGCTCCGGCCCGAGCGTGTTGCCGAGTGAATATTCCGCGGCTCCAGGATCGCGTGGAATCTCGGTCTCGATGAGATCGAGAATCCGCTTGAGGAGTTTTGTCTTGGGATGCCGCGTATAACCTTCGGAGTCCGCGGTACGCAGCCGCGCCACTTCGGCGACTAGCGCGTCGAATGTTGTGCCGAAGGCAGGATGGACAAAGAGTCTCCAGCCGGATTTATGCCTTGCCGGCACCGTCACAGAGTCACATCGTCCGGCAGCGCTTCATCGTCGCGAACCTTGACGCCCTTGGTCAGCTTGCGCGCCTCTTGAATCCTGGTGGCGGCGAGCGGCTTCACACGCTCCGGTGCCTGCGCGATGTCGCCTGACAAGAAACTCAAGAATGCACTCATGACAGGATCGGCCTTGGTTTCAGCCGCCGCCTCGCCCGCGACCGAGACAAGCATCGTTCCCGGCCCGATGACGTGTGCATGGACCTTGGTCCTCTGGCTGAATTCCGGATGCGACTTGAACAGCGCCTTTTCCAGGCGGATCGCTTCCGACTTTCCAGTCGTGGTGATGGTTCCAGTGTACGTGCTCATGAGGCCTCTCTTTGGTACGTATATTAGTACGTACCTTGCGATATTTCAAGGACTGAAGTGCTAACGAATGGCAAAGTCGCTAAATTCCCTACAACATCAGGAACTAGCGGCTCGCATCTGTGGCGATGCGAGATGCCCTGTCCGGCTGGGATGTTACGTGAACACAACTTCTAGATAAGCCAGCACGACCATCCATCGTGCTGCGGGAGGATGGCTCATGCGGTTCATTCACACCGCAGACTGGCAGATCGGCAAGGTCTTTAAGCAGTTCGGCGCAAAGGAAGAAGCGCTACGACAGGCGCGGCTCGCCGCAATTGAGCGCCTCGGAGAGTTGGCGCGGACAAACAACGTCCAACACATCCTGGTCGCCGGTGATGTCTACGACAATGAAGCTCCGAATACGATTACGCTTAGAGCGCCGATTGAACGGATGAAGCCGTTCGCGGATATCCAGTGGCATCTGCTTCCCGGAAACCACGATCCCCATCGACCTGAAGGCGTGTGGGATCGCGTCGCCCAGCTCGGAATACCCGCACACGTTCATGTGCATCTCACGCCGACGCCGGTTCTGCTGACGGATGGCGCATTTCTGTTACCGGCACCCTTGTTGCGCAAGAGCGAGTTCAACGATCTCACGGAATGGATGGATGGTGCAGCGACGCCGCCGGGCGCGTTGCGCATCGGACTTGCCCATGGCGCGGTCACCAATTTCACCAGTGAGGGCGAAGCCACCAACCCGGTCGATCCTGCGCGGCCCGCGAAAGCCAAGTTAGATTATCTGGCTTTGGGAGATTGGCACCGCACCCTCCAGATTGGACCGGCGGTCTGGTACGCGGGAACGCCCGAGCCCGATCGCGCCGGACGGCAGGAACGCGGCACGGCCTTGCTTGTCGAGATACCCGGCCCCGGCGCGCCAGCTTCTGTCACGCCGCTCACCACCGGCACCTATCGGTGGGTCACGCGCACCGAGCGGTTAAGCGATGGCAGCGAACTTGCTGACCTCGACCAACGTCTTCGCAATGAACAAGACCTCTCCCGCCTGATTTTACGTCTCAGGCTTGAAGGAACGCTCCCGCTTGCCGCGCACGCGGAACTGCAGCGCCGCCTCGTCGACCTTGAAGCTGCGGTGTTTCATCTCGACCTCGATCAGACCGCGTTGGTCGCACGTCCCACCGCGGCCGATCTTGAAGCTATCGATTTTGACGGCGTGCTCCGCCGTTCCGCTGACCGCCTCAAGACGATGGTAGACGATCCCGCCCAAAGCGCGGAGACGCGCCGCCGCGCCGAAGACGCGCTGGTCGAGCTTTATCTGCGCGTTGTTGACCAACAGCAGGGAAAGGCCGCCTAATGTTTATCAAGTCGCTGATGGTCGAAGGTGTCGGGCGCTTTGCATCAACGGCGTATATCGACGGCTTCGTCGAAGGAGTGAATGTTCTTGCCGCCGGAAACGAGGCCGGAAAATCAACCTTGTTTCGCGCCATTCGTACCTGCCTTTTTTCCCGGCACGACAGCAAGGTTCAGGAAATAAAAGACCTCGGCTCCGATGACAGCCAGTTGCCAGCGACGGTTCAGCTGACGTTCGCGCACAACGGGCACAGCTACGTTATCAGGAAATGTTTTCTGCGCTCGCCGAGCGCGACGTTGACTGAGGATGGCCGTGAAATTGCGCGTGGAAAGCAGGCCGACGAAGCCGTTTGGGAATTATTGGGCCTGCGTCCTGGCAGCGGCAGAACGCTTGATGATGGTGCGTTTGGCGTCCTTTGGGTCGGACAAGGCGAGTCGTTTAGGGTCCCGGCTCCCGGTGCCGCCGCATCGTCCGTGTTGAACTCCGCAATCGAGTCCGAGGTGGGCGCACT
>CAMAWG010000226.1 GCA_945861855.1 Rhodoplanes serenus | reverse complement strand
ATACCGCTTCGTTTTCTTTGCAATATCGGCCATCCGGCCACGATTCGCTGGGGTCCACATCCCAAGCTTGAATCACGCCGATAGCTTCAACACAATCCATTCTCAAACGGTCTCTAAGATCGTTTAGCGCTGCGGCGCCGGCGGTTCCGGCCGGCAGGTCGCCGTGCTGAGGACGGCGCGGGCAACCGGCATCAGCCCGGGTTCTGGCGCAAGCGCGCGCATCAGGATGAGCCCGGTGTCGCTTGGCGATTCCACGATCAGCCGGTCGGCCGCGGTGACATCCTCTTCCTCCAGCAGCTCGGCGCGCTGTGCGGCCGTCATCAATTGAAGCTCGATCTGCCGGCGACCCGCAGATCGATCGTTGATCGCATAATAGGCGACCCCGCGGCGCGTATAGAACGACACCGAGGTGTAGGCGGGGCTGACCGGGACGGTGAGCTTGATCGGGCCGGTGGAAAGGTCGTAACGGCAGACCGCGGAGGCAAAGGCTGGATCCATATACGGCATCACTTCGTTCTGGGGCGTTGGCTGCGGCACCGTTGCGACCGTGTTAACCTGTGCGATCGGGGTGAGCCGCGAATAGGCATCCTGTGTCGCGGTCTGCGGTAGGATCAGCACCGCCACGAGATGCACGACGCCGCCCAAGAGTGCGCCTGCGAGCAGCCACAGCAGCCAGCGGATCATGGCCTATTTCTCATGCGCTGGCTCTCAGGAGCATGACTGCACCACCGCCGGCATCGGCGCCTCGCGCGCTGCACGTGTGGCGACGCCGACCGGCGAGTCGTAGAGCCGCAACACCAGCATGTAGTTGTCCGCGCCGTTGGTGGGCAGCCAGTTGCCCGCCCGCGTGCGCGGCGCCATGACGATGTCGAAACTGCCATCGGCGTGGCGCACGATTTCCTGGCTGGTGAAGCCCTGGCGTTCGATCGCGTTTCCGATCAGGCGGCCCTGCGGATCGTAGAGCGTGAGCGTCCAGAACCGCGCCTGCGGCGTCGTCCCGCTGATGCGGACGTCGCAACGGCCGTCGAGCGGCCGACCGTCGTCGTCGGTGCGTGCATAGAAGGCCACTCCGTCGCCGGAGCCGACTGGAAGTTCGCCGGTTCGGGCGATCGTCGCCCGGGCATAGGGGTCGATGTCTTGGGTGCCGGACCGGGGCCAGGCGGTCCAGGCGCCGATGGTCACCGCGCCGAATGCAGTTCCGCGGCTCAGCGCCAGCCAGGTGGTGCCAAGGCCGACGAGCGCTGCAACGGCCAGCGCGAACAATAATCCAAGGAGCAGACGCACAGTCGGGCCGGTCGATGAGGACGATGATCGGGGGCGAAAAGAGAAGCCCTAGTTACCACGCACCGCGCCGGGGGAGGAACCGCTGGTGGCAGATGCAAGCGCTTCCGGCCGCAGGCCGCCATCCGCCGGGCTGGTCGGCAGTTCGGAAACCACGGCGCCCGAGGCAACGAGCGCGCGGCTGGCGTCTTCCATCATGTGTTCGATCCGCACCAGAACGGCGGCGCCGCGCTGCGTAAGCACGGTGGGCCGAAGCGGCGGTGGAGACGCCGGCGTCTTGTCTGCCCCGGCGGCCGGCGGGCGTGCCTGCGCGACTGGAGCCGGAGCGGTGGCAACGCCCGGAATCGGCTTGAGCTCGATGCCCTGGTGCGCATAGGTCATGATCGGCTGCCAGGTCATCGCCGGCAGCGAGCCGCCGGTCATGCGGTTGCTTGAGCTGTAGTCATCGTTGCCGATCCACACGCCGCCGACCAGGTTGCCGGTGAAGCCGACGAACCAGGCGTCGCGGTAGTTGTTGGTGGTGCCGGTCTTGCCGGCGATGCGGATGCCGTTGAGGATCGCGCGGCGGCCGGTGCCTTCCTCGGCAGCCTTGTTCAGCATCATGTTCATGTCGAGCGCGACCTGCGCCGGCAGCACCTGGCGGGGCTTGGGCCCGTCGCGGTCGAAGCGCCAGACCACCTCGCCGTTGCCGGTCCGCACCTCCAGGAGCCCGTGCGCCGTGACCGACTTGCCGCCGTTGGGGAAGGTCGCGAAGGCCACGGTGTGATCGAGCACGGTCACCTCGCCGGCGCCGATCGGCAGCGACGGCGTGTCGATGAGCGGCGTCCGCAGGCCCATCGCCCGGGCGTTGGCGACGATCCTGGCGCGGCCGGCCCTGGCGTTGCCGTTGCCGATCGAGATCGACAGCTTCACCGCGACGGTGTTGATCGAGCGCTGCAGCGCGTGCATCAGCGTCATCGAGCCGCTGTAGCCGCCGGAGTAGTTGTGCGGGCACCAGTTGCCGATGCAGACCGGGCCGTCGACCACGATCGAGGCGGGCTTCATGCCGGTCTGCAGCGCGGTGGCGTAGACGTAGGGCTTGAATGAGGAGCCCGGCTGGCGGAGCGCGTCGGTGGCGCGGTTGAACTGGCTTGAGGTGTAGTCGCGGCCGCCGACCATGGCGCGCACCGAGCCTTCGAGGTCTGCGATCACCAGCGCGATCTGGCTGGCGTGATAGTCGCGGCCGTATTGCCGGAGGTTGTTCTCGACGGTGGTTTCGGCGACGCGCTGCAATCCGGAATCGAGCGAGGTGCGCACCAGGAAGACCCGCTCGGTCATCGACTTCGGGAACGTGTTGACGAGCTTCTTCATTTCCTCGAAGGCGTAGTCGAGGAAATAATTCGGCGAGCGGTCGTCGCGCCGGTCCAGGGCCACGGCGGGGTTGCGGCGGGCGCCGAAAACCTGACCCTCGCTCATCATGCCGGCTTCGACGAGGTTATCCAGAACCACGTTGGCGCGGGCGCGCGCGGCGGGGAGGTTGATGTGCGGGGCGAATTTCGCCGGCGCCTTGAACAGGCCGGCCAGCATCGCGGCTTCGGCCAGATTCACATCGCGGGCGCTCTTGTTGAAATAATACTGGGCGGCGGCATCCACGCCGAAGGCGCCGCCGCCGAGATAGGCGCGGTCCAGATAAAGTTTCAGGATCTCGTTCTTGGTGAGGCGCGACTCCAGCCATATGGCCAGGTATGCCTCCTTCACCTTGCGCTCGATGGTGCGCTCGTTGGTGAGGAACAGGTTCTTCGCCAGTTGCTGGGTGATCGAGGAGCCGCCCTGGCGGATGCCGCCGGCCTGGGCGTTGGTCAGGAGCGCGCGCGCGGTGCCGGGGAGGTCGATGCCGAAATGCTCGTAGAAGCGGCGGTCCTCGGTCGCGAGCGTCGCCTTGATCAGCGCGTCGGGGAAATCCGACAGCGGGATCGAATCGTTGTGCTTGATGCCGCGGCTGCCGATCTCGTGGCCGTAGCGGTCGAGGAAGGTGACGGCGAGCTCGGACTTCTTCAGCCAGTCGTCGTCGGCGGTCTCGCGGAACGCGGGCAGGGCGAGCGCCAGCATCAGCACGAGGCCGCCCGCGGCCATGGTGGCGCCCTCGGAGAGCGGCTCGACGAACACCCAGCGCCGCCAGCCGCCGGTGTGGAAGCGGTCCATGAACATGGAGAACCGCTCGTACAGTTCGCGCGCCCAGCGGCCGGTCTGGAACAGGAAATTATCGAAGCGGGCGTCGGAATCGAGCAGGAAGCGCCGGAACCTCGGCTTCCACTCCTTCTCGGGATCGGGATAGAGCTCGCGCAACGCCGCCTCACGCCGGATGAAGCGCCCCCGGCCTCGGGGTTGCCCGCTTCACCTTATGCGTCACTTTTAGACCATCGTGGGGCGGCGTTCCATGACCGGATGGGCGCAAGGTGAACGGGTTTTGGGGGAAAATCGGCCTTTTGCCGCAATTCTTTACGCCGGGCCGCCGGTTCGGCTATACCCCGCACTCAAAGCGGCCACCCATGCTGCCTGCAACGCCCAGCGGAGCCGACATGTCGAAACCGGTCATCTTCACGATTTCCGCAGCCTGGGACAATGAAGCCTCGGTTTGGAGCGGACATTGCGATGATATTCCGGCTGCCGCCGACGCCCCCACGCTCGACGAGTTGCTGGCAAAAATATCGGCGATGGCGCTCGACCTCCTGCCGGACAATCATCCCGGCATCGATCCTGCTTCGTTGTTCCTTCAGATCACGGCGTTGCGCGAAGCCGAGCCCGCTGCAGCTTGAATGGCCCCGCAATTCGACCGCACGCTGCGGGACTTGTTGCGTGCTGCCGGTTGCGCGCTTGTCAGACAGGGCAAGGGCAGCCACGAAATCTGGCATAGTCCGATCACGAAGCGAAACATCGCCGTGCCGCTCGGGATTCCGAGCCGCCACACGGCCAACGCCATCCTGCGCCAGGCCGGCTTGCCCAAGGCGTTTTGACGAGGTTGCAGAGGAGTACACTTACGGTGGGTGCGAGGGCAAAACTGATGAAAGCGCTTGGTGCCCTGACGTCCCCGCCCGCCCCCGCCGACGAACTCCCGTTCTGGAAGCGCAAGGCCATGAAGGACATGACCCGCGCGGAGTGGGAGAGCCTGTGCGACGGCTGCGGCCGCTGCTGCCTGAACAAGCTGCAGGAGGAGGGCAGCGACCGCACCTATTACACCGACGTGGGCTGCAAGCTCTTGGACGGGCAGACCTGCCGCTGCACCGACTACGACAACCGCTCGGCCAAGGTGAAGGACTGCGTCACACTCACCTCGCGCAACATCAACCGCATCTCATGGCTGCCGCCGACCTGCGGCTACCGGCTCGTGGCGGACGGCAAGGATTTGCACTGGTGGCATCCGCTGGTGTCCGGGGACCCTGAGACGGTGCACCTGGCGGGGGTGTCGGTGCGGGGGAAGGTCGGCGCGAGCGAGGTGGATGTGCCGGACAAGGATCTGGAGGATCATATCGTGAGCTGGCCGCTGAAGTGGCCGAAGGGCGCCAAGCGATAGCGCAGGCGGCGTCAGAGGGGGCGGACGAAAGGGAGGGTAGGGCGCGAGACTTAGTGCCGATCCGGGAAGTTCTTGAGTCGGATGAATCAGATGTGATTCCTTGTTGGGCGCTTGATTCGCAAAGGAGCGCCCCATGTGGACACCCGAGCATCGCCGCGCGGCAAACCGTAACAGCCTGCGTTATCCGAGCGATCTGAC
>CAMAWG010000225.1 GCA_945861855.1 Rhodoplanes serenus | reverse complement strand
CAACCCGCAAACCCTCTCCAACCCGCACGCTGGCCCGCCGCCGGTGACGAAGAGCCGTGTCCGAGAAGCGGCGAAAGCGCAAACCAGTCAAGCCAAAACGCAGGTTTGCGCGACGGGAGAGTCAATGGGATGAATAATGCGGGTTAGGTCCTTGACGTTGTTCGCCGGGAAATCCTTGCGGGCGATGATGAGCTGCGGCGTGATGGTGAGCAGGGCGATCGGCTCGAAATCGGTCTGCACGTTGTAGGGCAGCGTATAGGTCACCGGATTGACCACATGCGTGCTCCACTGACCGATGCCGATGGTGTAGCCGTCGGGCTCCGCTCGCGCGACGCGGCCGGTGCCGAGATTGCCGCCGGCGCCGGCGACGTTCTCGATCACCACCGGCTGGCCCAGCGCCTCGCGCATCGGCTCGGCGATCACGCGAGCGATGCTGTCGAGCGGCCCGCCGGCCGGGAATGGCGCGATGATGGTGACCGGACGCGACGGATAGGTCTGCGCGTCGGCAGTTGCCACACCCGCAACGACGCCAGCGAGCGTTGCGGCGGCGATCCATTTCCTCATCCAAGCCTCCTCTACAGCGTGCGGATAACCCCTACCCCCGGCGGCTGCCCCGTGCATATTAGCCTACAAGCAAAGGTCGTACCTTTGGGAGTCGCTAAAATGCCGGTGCGGAGCGGAGCGGAGTTCATCGACGGCCTGCGCCGCGCGCCGCGCGAGGTCTGGATCGCCGGGCGCAGGATCGACGACGTCACTGCCGATCCGGTGTTCGCGCGGCCGGTAAAAGCGGTCGCGATGCTCTACGACCTTCAGGTGTCGGCCGCACATCGCGACGCCATGACGCATCGCGACACCGACGAAACCGGGCCCTATGGCGCGTCGTTCCTGACCCCGCGCAGCCAAGCCGATCTGGTGAAGCGCAGGCTTTCGATGAAGGTCTGGGCCGAAGCCAGCTTCGGCATGCTCGGCCGCTCGCCGGATTTTCTCAATACGACGCTGATGGCCTGGAACGACAGCGCCGAGTTCTTTGGCCAGCGGGGCGCGCGGTTCGCCGGCAACGTCCGCAACTACTACAGATATTGCCGCGAACGCGACCTGTTCGCCACCCACGCCATCGTCAACCCGCAGACCGATCGCTCCAAGGCCTCCCACCAGCACGACGACCCGTTCGCCCATCTGGGCGTCGTCGAGGAAACCAAGGACGGCCTGATCGTGCGCGGGGCGAAGATGCTCGCGACCCACGGGCCTACCGCCGACGAGCTTCTGGTCTATCCGCAGCCCGGCATCCGCGACGGCGAAGAACGCCATGTGCTCGCTTTCGGCATTCCCTGCGCCACCAGGGGCCTGCGCTTCATCTGCCGCGAGCCGTTCGACGACGGCACGCAGTCGGCCTGGGATCATCCGCTCGGTGCGCGCTTCGAGGAGCCGGACGCGGTCTGCGTGTTCGACGACGTGCTGATCCCTTGGGACCGGGTGTTCCTCTACGGCGACGTGAAGATGGGCAACGCGATGTTTGCGCAAGCCAGCATCCGCAACTTCACGGGCCACCAGACCGCGGTCCGCGGCCTTGCCAAATGCCAGTTGATTGCCGGCATCGCCCCACCGGCATCGCCGTCGCGCTGACGCGGGCGGTAAAGTCCGACGTGTTCCTGCATGTGCAGGAGCAACTCGGCGAATGCCTGGGCTATCTCCAGCTCATCGAGGCGGCAATCATGCTCGGCGAGCAGAAGGCCGAGCCGACCGCAGGAGGCGCTATCCGTCCGGCCTACGCGCCGCTGCAGGCGCTGCGCTATCACCTCCCCAAGTGGTACGAGCGCATGGTTCAGATCACCCAGACGCTGGCCGCCGGCGGGCTTCTCGTCAGCCCGACCGAGGCGGACCTGCGCTCCGAGATCGGCCCCGACATCGCGCGCTACTACAAGGGCGCACAGGCCTCGGCCGAAGAGCGCATCCGCATCTTCAAGCTTGCCTGGGACGCGACCGGCACCCAGTTCGGCCAGCGCATGCTGCACTACGAACGCTACTACGCCGGCGATCCGGTGCGAGTCGGCGCCAGCTATTACAACGACTATGACGTCGCGCCGCTGCTGGCGATGGTGCAGCGCGCACTTGCGGCCGGTTGATGATGGCCTGACCTTGCGGCGAGGCATTCGCTCGCGAAGCGCCACGTTTACCAGGCGAAAACGCGGGTTCCCTTCACGCTTTCACAATTTTGTAATCCGACGTGACGGCACCGAATTTTGAGGCCGGCGTTGTATTCGCACGCCGAGCAATCAGCTCACCAACCCCAGTCAACGTCGAAAGAATTCATTCTGCGCCCAAGCAGAGGAGCAGCCGCATGTTCGAACAACAGAAGGCCGAGCCGAAAACGCCGCCCTGCCCCATGTGTGCGAGCCAGATGATCTTGAAGCAGATTCATCGTCAGCGACCCGCCGACCATCTGATCTTCAAATGCGGCAACTGCGCAATCGAGTATCCGGTCGTGGCGAAGAACGGCGGCTGAGTGTCAGAAGGTGAAGCGCTTCGCCCCCGCGATCGCGCCGAGCGCGGCCTCGGCGATCTCCCGGTCCTGTTCGCCGGTTCCGGAGCCGATGCCGATCGCGCCAATCACATGACCATCGACGATCACCGGCAATCCGCCAAGCAAATTGATGCGCTGGCCGTCGGTGCCGAGCGCAAGCTTGATCTCAAGCGCCGGCGAAATGCCACCGGTCGGAATGCCGTAGGCGGCGGCGGTCTTGGCCTTGCGAAGCGCGGTCTCGATGGACAGCGCGAAGGCGCCGTCCATGCGTCCCATGGTCAGGAGATGCCCGCCGGAATCGACGATGCAGATGCATTGCGGCACCTTCATCTCCCGCGCCTTAACGATCGCGGCGCTGAGGAGTTTCTGCGCGCCTTCAAACGTGAGCTTCATCGACGGTGCCGTGTCTGCCATAACTTACCCCTGTGGTCTCGAAACCTGTTGCACGTGATAGCCCGCGACCTTCTGGTAGCTCTCGAAAATCGCCTTCATCTCGTCCTGGCTGATGACGTCTTCCAGCCGGTCGAAGCGCCTGCCGCCGGTGCGCTGCTCGACGGTGTCCACGATCACGTTCGGCGGCGCGGTGCGGTTCTGCACCACGATCTTGCTGGTGGGCGGCAGCCGTGCCGCCTCGTAGGCCTTCAACGCCGCGACCGGATCGGCCTCGCTCTGGAACAGCCGCGCAAGCGTCGCGGCATCGAGGATCGCCTGCGCGCCGCCGTTGCCACCCTGCGGATACATCGGATGCGCCGCATCGCCTAGCAGGGTCACACGCCCGAAACTCCAGCGCGGCAGCGGATCGCGGTCCACCATCGGGTAGGAGAGGATCTGTTCGGCATTGCGGATGAGCGCCGGCACGTCCATCCAGTCGAAAACCCAATCTTGATAGGTCGGGTAGAAGTCCTCGAGCCGCCCCGGCTTGTTCCAGTCGACCGGCACCGCCACCTCGCGCTCGATCTCGCAGACCCAGTTGAGCAGCAGGTTGCCCTGGCCGTCGTAGTTCCTCCGCAGCGGATAGATGATCATGGTCGCGTGTCGCGCGCCGATGCGGGCGATGCTGGCCCCGGTCAGGAACGGCTTGTGCACGGTCACGCCGCGCCACAGGTTGAAGCCGCGGAACTTGAAGGGGCCCTCGTCGGGATAGTACTGGGTGCGGACGGCCGAATGGATGCCGTCGCAAGCGATCAGCACGTCGCCCTGCTGCGACGGCAGCGCCGCGCCATCGGGTTCGGCGAAATGCGCGGTGACGCGCTCCCCGTTCTGCTCGACGCCGGTGCAGCGGTGCCCGGTGATGAAGTTCTCCGGACCGATCCGCTCGCGCACCGCGCCGAGCAGCACACGTTGCAAGTCCGGGCGTAGCAGCGCGATGTGCGGCCACTGGTGGCCTGCCGCCTTGCCGAACGGCTCGCGATAGACGAGCTGGCCGTGGCGCGTGAAGAAGGCGTAGTCCTGCGGCTGGCAGGAGGTCGCGACCAGTTCGTCCTCAAGCCCAAGCGCGCTCAGCTCCTTCATCGCATGCGCGCCGATGTTGATGCCGATGCCGAGCGCGCGCATCTCGGCCGCGGCCTCGAACACGCGGATGCGCCGCGCTTTTCCAGTGGCATGCAGCGCCAACGCGAGGGTGAGCCCGCCGATCCCGCCGCCGATGACGATTGCGTCCATGCGCCATTGTTAGAGCATGAATGGCGTCCGCAAAAGCCACCGGCCCGCCCCGCGAGCCGGCGATTTTCGCCCCAATCTGGCCCGCGCAAGCATATCGGAGGGCCGAATATCGGTGTAAAACCATACGGGGGGCGTCCGATGCCGAAGCTGCACGAGACTCTCGACAAGATCGGGCTGCTGCGCGCGCTCGACCGCAAGGATCGCGAAGCCTTCGAGCGACGCTGCCAGTGGCGTCACGCGCGGCCCAAGGAATGGCTGCTCGAGCAGAACGACATCGGCACCGATATCTACTTCCTGACCAGCGGCGTCGTGCGGGTTCTGATCACGCCGTCGCCCGACCGCGAGGTCATTCTGGGCGACATCGACGCCGGCGGCTATTTCGGCGAGATGGCGGCGATCGACGGCCAGCCCCGATCGGCCGGCATTCTCGCCATCACCGACGCCACCATCGCCCGCATGCCGGCTCCGGTGTTCCGCGAGATCATTCACAAGTATCCCGACGTCAGCGAGCAGTTGCTCAAGCAACTGGTCGCGCGCATCCGCGCCCTCGACCAGCGCGTCAACGAATTCAGCTCGATGGACGTCAAGCACCGGATCTACGCCGAGCTCCTGCGGCGCTCGCGGCCCGACACCAGCGACAAGCGCCAGGCGGTGATCTCGCCGCCGCCGGTGCATTCCGACATCGCCTCGCGCGTCAGCACGCGGCGCGAGATGGTGGCCCGCGAGCTCAAGGCGCTTGAGCGCGCGGGTATGTTGACCAAGCGGCGGGGTGCGTTCGTCCTCACCAATGTCCCTGAGCTGATGCAGATGCTTCAGGGCGACTGACGCGGCGATCTCACCAGTGGGTCGCGACCTCGACCAGCCTGGCTGCGCCGCTGTTGGCGAACAGCGAAGCGCCGAAGATCGCCACGTAGAACACCAGCCACAGGCCGGCCACGCCGGCCTCGGGCTGCCGGGCATCGGGACCGCCGTGGTGGTGGTGGTGGTG
>CAMAWG010000224.1 GCA_945861855.1 Rhodoplanes serenus | reverse complement strand
CGGCCGATTTCTTTTGCTTCTCGCGCAGGCCTGGAAGCTTTCCCCGCGCGCGGTGCAGCGCGTCAGCGATGCACCGCAGACGCGGGGTCCCGGTTCACTGACAGCAAGAAACCGGGGTCCCGGGTCTGCAGCGCATCACTAACGTGCTGCGCTGCGCCCGGGACAAGAGAGAGCGTCACTCCACCGAAATGTTGGCGGCCCTGACCACCTTGCCCCACTTCTCGGTCTCGTCCGCCAGAAGCTTGCCGAACTGCGCCGGCGTCATCGGCGTCGGCTCGCCGCCCAGCTCCTTGATGCGCTGCTGGATCTTCGGATCGGCGAGCGCGGCGTTGAACGCCTTGTTCAGCGTCTCCACCACCTCCGGCGGCAGGCCCTTCGGACCCCCGACGCCATAGAACACGCTGGCCTCGTAGCCCGGCACCGTCTCGCCGACGGTCGGCAGACTCGGCAGTGCCGCGTTGCGCTTGGCCGTGGTCACCGCGAGCGCGCGCAGCTTGCCGGTCCTGACGAACTCGATCGAGCCCGGCAGATTGTCGAACAGCACATGCACCTTGCCGGTCATCAGATCGGGATAGATGCCGGCCGAACCGCGATACGGCACATGCACCATATCGAGGCTGGCCATCATCTTGAACAGCTCACCCGACATGTGCACCGAGGTGCCGTTGCCGGACGAGGCCAGGGTCACCTTGCCCGGATTGGCCTTGGTGTAGGCGATGAAGTCGGCGACGGACTTCACCGGCAGATCGGGCGGCACCACCATGATGTTGGTGAGCTGCATGGTGCCGGCGATCGGCGTGATGTCGCGAACGTGATTGAACGGCAGGTTCTTGTACAGCGTCTGGCCGATGGCGTTGTTCGGCGCGACGAACATGATGGTGTAGCCGTCGGGCGGCGACTCGATCACCGACTTCGCTGCGATCATGCCGCCCTGGCCGGCCTTGTTCTCGACCACGCAGGGCGCGCCGAGATGCGGCTGAAGCCAGTCGCAGAAGATGCGGGCGACGATGTCGTTCGGCCCCCCCGCCAGGAAGCCGACGACGAACTTGATCGGACGGCTCGGATATTTGTCGGCGGCGAAGGCCTGTGAGAAGCAACAGACCAGACCGGCCAGCAGGACCACGAAACGAACCGCGCGCATGACGCCTCCCCTTTGGATTGCAGGGGGCATCTTAGGACGACCGGAGCGAAATCAGAACCAGCGTTCGGCGACTTCGACGGTGTCGCCGGGACGGATCGGGTGGCGCAGCGGCAGGGTCTGTCGGGCGGGCGCGCCCTGCACCTTGCGGGTGATGGTGACGCGGTCCTTGGTGGCGCGCGGGGTGAACCCGCCGGCGATGGCGATGGCGTTCTCGACCGTCATGTTGGGCACATAGGGGTATTGCCCGGGGTACGTGACCTCGCCGAGCACGAAGAACGGCCGGTAGACCTCAATCTCGACTGCCACGCTCGGATCGCGGATGAAGCTCTGCTTGAGCCTACTGGCAATGGCGCCGTTCAACTGCGCCGTGGTCATGCCGCGCGCATTCACCGCGCCGATCAGCGGCATCGTCACCGCGCCCTGCGCGTCGACGGTGTAGTTGTTGGAGAGCGCATCCTGGCCGAACACGACGATGCGGAGCTTGTCGCCGCTGTCGAGGGTGTAGGGCTCGTCCTGGAAGGTCGCGGCCTCCGGCACGACCTGCTGCACGCGGCGCACCGCATACGACGCGGGCTGCGGCGCGCCATACATCCGCGCGTCGAGCTCGGAGACCGGCATCCGCGCGGCTGCATAGCGCGGCGCCTGCCGGGCGCAGGCGGTGAGCGCCAGCGCGGCAAACAGCAAAACCAGAAGGCTGCGCAACCGCATCAGAATCCGGTCCCGAAATGTTAAGCCGGATTAACATTCTTATGGTTAATGAAGGCTTATCCTCGCCGCGGAGCCGCCTGTTTCGGGCACATCCGCAGCACCGCCCAACCGGCGATGGCCGACGCGAGCGAGCCCAGAAGCACGCCGATCTTGGTCTGATCCTGCAAGGCGCCGCCCTCGCCGAACGCCAGCAGCCCGATGAAAAGGCTCATGGTGAAGCCGATGCCGCACAGCAACGCCATGCCGTAAAGCTGCGGCCAGGTCGTCCGGGCCGGACGCTTCGCCAGGCCGAGCTTCACCGCGAGCCACACGCTGCCGAACACGCCGACCTGCTTGCCGAGGAACAGCCCGAGCGCGCAGCCAAGCGTGACCGGCTTCATCAGATCGGTCATGCCGACACCGACGAGCGCCACGCCGGCATTGGCAAAGCCGAACGCCGGAAGCACCACGAACGAGACCCAAGGATGCAGCGCGTTCTCGAGCCGGTGCAGGGCCGAACCCGCGGCATCCGGGTGTCCGGGCGATCGCTGCAGCGGAATCGCGAGCGCGAACAACACGCCGGCGACGGTTGCGTGGATTCCCGATTGCAGCACGAAGAACCAGAGCAGCAGACCCAGCGGAATGTAGACCGCGAGCCGCGTCACGCCGAAACGATTGAGCCCGATCAGCACCGCCATCACCGAAGCCGCCAGACCCAGCATCGGCGGCGACAGGTCCTGGCCGTAGAACAGCGCGATGACCACGATCGCGCCAAGATCGTCGATGATCGCGAGCGCGGTGAGGAACACCTTGATCGTCACCGGGACACGCCTGCCCAGGAGCGCGAGCACGCCGAGCGAGAACGCGATGTCCGTCGCCGCCGGGATCGCCCAGCCGCGCAGCGTTCCAGGCGACGATGTGTTCAGCGCGAGATAGACCAGCGCCGGCCCAATCATGCCGCCGGCCGCCGCAATGCCGGGCAGAATCCGGTGATGCCAGCTTGCGAGATGACCGTCGAGCAGCTCGCGCTTGATTTCGAGACCGACCAGGACGAAGAACAAGGCCATCAGCGCATCGTTGATCCAGTGCAGCACGCTCATGCCCGCGACAGTTCGGGCGAGCGTCGCCGCATAGAGCTCCGCCGCCGGCGAGTTCGCCGCGACCAGCGCAATCGCCGCGCTGGCGATCAGGATCAGGCCGCCGGTCGCCTCGTGGGTGAGCAGATTGCGAAGCGCCGAGGCGGGCGGGTGGTTCGGGTGCTGCGCCATGGGTGCTGACTTGAAAGGTCGCGTACAAAAGGAGCCACGTCATGGCCGGGCTTGCACTCGGGGCGGCCGAAGGCCGGACCCGGGTGGCCAAGCATGACGTTGAGAGGTGCGTTTTAACTCAATGCGCCGCGGCGGTGGCGCCGGTCCCGATCGGGCACGACACGCCGGTGCCGCCGAGCCCGCAGTAACCCATCGGGTTCTTCGCCAGATACTGCTGGTGATAATCCTCGGCGAAGTAGAACGGCGGCGCGTCGAGAATCTCCGTCGTGATCGCGCCGTAACGCTTGGCCGCCAGCGCCTTGCCGAACACCGCCTTGGATTCCTCCGCCGCCTGCTTCTGCGCCGGCGTGGTGGCATAGATGCCGGAGCGGTACTGCGTGCCGACGTCGTTGCCCTGGCGCATGCCCTGGGTCGGATCGTGGTTCTCCCAGAAGGTCTTCAGGAGCTTCTCGTAGGAGACCTTCTTCGGATCGTAGACCACCAGCACCACCTCGTTGTGGCCGGTACGGCCGGAGCAGACCTCCTCGTAGGTCGGATTCGGCGTGGGGCCGCCGGCATAGCCGACCGCCGTGGTGTAGATGCCGTCGCCCAGCTCCCAGAACTTCCGCTCGGCATCCCAGAAGCAGCCGAAGCCGAAGATCGCAGTCTCAAGCCCCGCCGGATAGGGACCCTTCAACGGGTTGCCGTTGACGAAATGCTTGGCCGCGGTGCGGATCGGATCGGGCCGGCCAGGCAGCGCGTCGGCCTTGGACGGGATATCAAGCGACTTCTTGAACATGAACATCGTTGGCCTCCTGAAATCGATAGCGCCTATATAGGCTGAATTGCCGCGTCCGGCACGCGGTTCGGGGTCACAATCCGGCCATTCCGCCACACCGCGGCTTCACGGCGGCGCGAGCGCGGCTCTGTTTGCCTCGCGCCCTGTTTCCCTTCCGCCCCAGTCCACTTATGCTGCGGCCGAAGCGGATGTCGTGTGGAGGCCTTATGACCATGCTGAAGACCCTTGTCGGCGCCTGTTTTGCAGCCTTGTTGGCGGTGGCGCCCGCGTCGGCGCAGACCACGCCGCCGGGCTACGGCCCGCCGATCGGGCTGGAAAACGCCCGCAAGGTCATGACCGCGGCCGAGGCGGAGGCGGTCAAGAACAACTGGTCGGTGGTTATCGCCATCATCGACAGCGGCGGCCATGTGGTGATGCTGCACCGGCGCGACGACGTGCAGCTCTCCTCGATCGAGATCGCCCAGGGGAAGGCGAAAACGGCGCTGCTGTTCAAGCGGCCGTCCAAGGTGCTCGACGACGCCATCTCCGGCGGCGGGGCGGGCCTGCGCTTCCTGGCGCTGAAGGATATCGTGCCACTGGAAGGCGGCGTGCCGATCATCATGGACGGCAAGATCGTCGGCGCCATCGGGGTGTCCGGCGTGCTCTCGGCGCAGGACGCGCAGATCGCCCGCGCCGGCATCGACGGATTGAAGTAGCGGCGGCTGTAACATCTGGGAATTGGCAAGTCTTCGGGGGCATGGATAGAGGTGGTCCCGGTTTCCGGGACAGAATGGCGGCTTGGCCAAGGTAGATTCCGGGTTTGATTACGCCGCCAATTTCTCCTCGCTTGCCTGCGTAGCATAGACCTCGTCGGGCGTCCTGCCTGCGAGAGCCGAGTGCGGTCGATTGGTGTTGTAGTAGCTGATCCATCGGTCGATCCCGGACCGTGCTTCGCCCCCAGTCTCGAAGGCACTGAGGAACACACACTCGTATTTCAGCGATCGCCACAGCCGTTCGATGAAGACGTTGTCCATCCAGCGGCCACGGCCGTCCATTGAGATGCGGATGTCGGCTTCCTTCAGCGTGTTGGTGAAGGCGAAGCTGGTGAACTGCGAGCCCTGATCGGTGTTGAAGATATCGGGTCGGCCGTGCCGAGCGATTGCCTCCTCCAGCGCAGCAACGCAGAACTCCGTATCCATCGTGTTCGCCAGCCGCCAGGCCAGGACCTTGCGGCTTGCCCAGTCCATGATGGCGACCAGATAGAGGAAGCCTCGCCGCATCTGGATGTACGTTATGTCGGCGCACCAGACCTGGTTCGGCCGCTCGATCGCCAGGTGACGCAGCAGGTACGGGT
>CAMAWG010000223.1 GCA_945861855.1 Rhodoplanes serenus | reverse complement strand
TGTTTGTCTTCGAGGTCGTGCTCAACGCCTCCTCGATGTTCAACCATTCCAACGTGTCGATGCCGCCGCGGTTGGATCGCATTCTGCGGCTCGTGCTGGTGACGCCCGACATGCACCGCGTGCATCATTCGGTCGTGCGCGCGGAGACCGACAGCAACTTCGGGTTCAATCTGCCCTGGTGGGATCGCCTGTTCGGGACCTACCGGCGCGAGCCGCAGGCCGGCCACGACGGGATGACCGTCGGCCTGCCGGTGTTCCGCGACCGCAAGGAGCTTCGCCTCGACCGGATGTTGACGCAGCCGTTCCGCAGCGACCGGAACAGTCCGGACGTGTCCGGCAGCGATCGGGCGCGCTAACGCTTGGTGGCGGAGTTGTCGACCGGGCGCACGGCCTTCCAGGGGTCAGAGCTGGCGGGGGTCGCGCCCTGCGCCTTCAACCGCTTCATCTGCGCGTTGTAGGCCCGCTCGTTTTCGTCCCGCGCCGCCTGTTCCCGTTCCAGCATGAGCTTGTAGGGGTCCTTGTTGGCCGGGTTCACCTCTCCGCCTCCGCTTGAGCCTTTTTGGGAGTAGGCAGGACCTGCCAGCATTGCCATCATCACAAACGCTGCAAAGACGTATCTCATGGGTGGCGTCCGATTGCTTTGGATCGAAGTCGAAAGACCATGAACCAGTCTATCACGGCGGCATTTCGGCAAGGAAGCGAACGTCCTCGGCCGGAAAGGGCTCAAAATTCAAGGAAATCGCATGAATCGGCAGAAACCCGAAGATGTGGTCGGCGCGGCACGGCCGTTCACCGGGCAGGAGTATCTGGAAAGCCTGCGCGATGGCCGCGAGGTCTATATCTACGGCGAGCGGGTCAAGGACGTCACCACCCATCCGGCGTTCCGCAACGCCGCGCGCACCATCGCGCGGCTCTATGACGCGCTGCATGACCCGAAGCAGAAGGACGTCCTGACCTGCCCGACCGACACCGGCTCGGGCACCTTCACCCACAAATTCTTCAGGGTGGCGCATTCGCGCGACGACCTGATCGGCCAGCGCGACGCCATCGCCCATTGGGCGCGGCTGTCCTACGGCTGGATGGGGCGCTCGCCGGACTACAAGGCCTCGCTGATGAACGCGCTCGGCGCCAATGCCGCGTTCTACGAGAAGTTCGCCGGCAACGCGACGCACTGGTACGCGCGCTCGCAGAATCACGTGCTGTTCATGAACCACGCCATCGTCAATCCGCCGGTCGACCGGATGAAGGCGGCGGATCAGGTCAAGGACGTGTTCATCACCATCCAGAAGGAAACCGACGCCGGGATCGTGGTGTCGGGCGCCAAGGTGGTGGCGACTTCGGCCGCGATCACCCACTACAACTTCATGGGCCAGAACGCGGCGATCCCGATCAACGACACCGACCTCGCCGTCATGTTCATCACGCCGGTCAATGCGCCGGGGGTGAAGGTGATCTGCCGGACCTCCTACGAGATGACGGCGGCGGTCATGGGCACGCCGTTCGACTATCCGCTGTCGTCGCGTTTCGACGAAAACGACGCGATCTTCGTGTTCGACAACGTGCTGATCCCCTGGGAGAACGTGCTGCTCCACCGCGACATCGAGAAGATCAAGGTGTTCTATCCGCGCTCGGGCTTTCTCGCCGGCTACCAGTTCCAGGGCTGCACGAGGCTGGCGGTCAAGCTCGATTTCCTTGTGGGCGTGATCGCCAAGGCGCTCCGCGCGGCCGGCTCCGACGAGTTCCGCGGCAACCAGGCGATGCTCGGCGAGGTGATCGCCTGGCGGAACCTGTTCTGGGCGATCTCCGACGCCATGGCGATGAACCCGATGCCCTGGGTCGG
The DNA here is from genome assembly GCA_945861855.1 of Rhodoplanes serenus. Lineage (GTDB taxonomy): Bacteria > Pseudomonadota > Alphaproteobacteria > Rhizobiales > Xanthobacteraceae > Z2-YC6860. The sequence goes on along the minus strand of CAMAWG010000223.1, from coordinate 3,415 downwards.
CGACGCCGTGCTGCCGAACGCGCAGTCCGGCTCGGCCTACCGCGTGTTCGCCGGCGACGCCTATGCCCGGATCAAGGAGATCGTCGAGAAGATCGTCGCCTCCTCGCTGATCTACCTGCCGTCCTCCACCAAGGATTTCAAGAATCCGGCCATCGAGCCCTATCTGCAGCGATACGTGCGCGGCTCCCACGGCATCGACTACAAGGAGCGCATCAAGATCATGAAGCTGCTGTGGGACGCTAGCGGCACCGAGTTCGGCGGCCGTCACGAGCTTTATGAATACAATTACGCCGGCAACCACGAGGATATCCGCCTCCACGCGCTGCTCAACGCCAAGGGCTCGGGCGCCTACGACCGCATGATCGCGCTGGCCGATCAGTGCATGGCCGACTACGACGAGGATGGCTGGACCGGCGACACCTGGCTCGCGGCCGACGACATTGCAGGGCCGTCGGGGGGCTCTGCGTAGCGCGCGGGGCGCTAGGCTCGCTCCCAACCGGGGAATCCATTACATTGCCGGCATGAGCTGGATCGACCAACACCCTGACATGGCGGGCGCCTTCGCGGCCGTCGCCGAAGCCAAGAGCGTCGAGCAGAAGCTGTTCCGGGAGGCGATGAGCCGCCTGGGCGCAGCGGTGCATGTCATCACCACCGACGGGCACGCCGGCAAGACCGGCTTCACCGCGACCGCGGTCTGTTCGGTGTCGGATGCGCCGCCGACGCTGCTCGTCTGCCTCAACCGGGCGGCGACCAGCATGCCGATCCTGCGCGGTAACGGGGTGTTCTGCGTCAACACGCTCCGCGCGGGCGACGAACTGATCGCCGACACCTTTGCCGGCCGCACCAAGGTGGCGCGCGAGGCCCGCTTCGAAACCGGCGAATGGGGCAAGCTCTCGACCGGCTCGCCGGCGCTGATGAGCGCGGTGATCGCCTTCGACTGCCGGGTGATCGAAATCAAGGCAGTCGCCTCGCATGATATTTATTTCGGCATCGTCGAGGCGATCCACCAAGGTGGCTCCGGAGCGGCGCTCGTCTATCATGATCGCCTCTACAAGCAACTCTGACGCGCAGGCTATTTTGCGCGGTCATTTGAATCGAATGACAAGTTCCCGCGTCATGCCTTGGTGGCAAATTCACCCCACAATGGCCGCGTTCCATCCGGAACGAACACCGCCGGCGACACGTTGCTTCAGGTCGGGTGGAGAAACCTCCTAGGAGCAGGAAATGACGCAGCAGAACCAAAACCCGGATCGCGACCAGCAGCAGCAGAACAATCCGAAGCCTGGTCAGCCGGGTCAGCAGCAGGGCGGCCAGCAGAAGCCAGGCCAGCAGTCCGGTCAGCCGGGGCAGCCGGGCGGCCCGGGCCAACAGGGTGGCCAGGGCGGTCAGAAGGATCAGAAGGACCAGAACCGCTAAGGCTTGTTGGATCAACGATAAGCGGAGCCCCGCCAGCCTGGCGGGGCTTTCGCTTATCCACGCTTTGTCCACCAACGCCGCGTCCGATCCGCCGGCCGCGTTCCCCAGGACCGGCGGCTGGCCTATGCTTGCGGCATGGCGACGGTCAGCGCACTTCCGTTGTTCCACCTCTACGGCGATCCGCCGGACGATCAGGCGTTCGACTTCATCCATGTCGAGACCATTTCCTCCCGGTCGTCGGCGCACGACTGGCTGATCCGCGCCCACCGCCATCGCAATCTGTTCCAGATGCTGCTGATCGAGCGCGGCGGCGGCGAGATGACGTTCGAGGCGGCAAACCTCGGCTTCGCCGCGCCGGCCGCGATCCTGGTGCCGCCGACCACGGCGCATGGCTTCCGCTTTCGTCCCGAGGTCACCGACGGCTGGGTCGTCAGCTTCACCGAGGATGTGGCCGAGGCGCTGGGCGAGCGCTCCGGCGAGGCGCTGAAGCGATTGAAGGCGCTCGCCGCGGAGCCGGTCATTCCGCTGGGCCACGCGGCCGAGATCAAGCGGCTGTCGACGCTCTGCGCCGATCTGCATGAGGAAAGTTTTCTGGCGCGGGAAGGCTTTCGCCTCGCCATGCGCGGTCTGCTGGCGCTGATCGCGATCGAGGTGGCGCGGCTGGCCGCGAGCCGCGCGCGCACCGGCACGGTCACGCTGGCGCCGGCCGACGCCACCGTCGAGGCGTTGCGCCGCCTGGTCGAGGAGCATTTCCGCAACGAGCGGCTGATCGGCTTCTACGCCGAGAAGCTTGCGATCACGCCCGACCGGCTCAACGATCACGTCAAGCGCGTCAGCGGCGTCACCGCCGGCCATCTGATCCGCCAGCGCGTGCTGACCGAGGCCAAGCGCGCGCTGGTGTTCACCGGCCAGCCGATCCACGAGGTGTCCTACGACCTCGGCTTCGCCGATCCGTCGCACTTCGCGCGCTTCTTCCGCAAGCAGACCGGCATGACGCCGCAGCAATTCCGCGAGGGCAGGGGCGGCTGAATTTCGTTCCGAGAACCGAAATTCTCGGAACTGCTCGCTCCGATAAAATCGGCAAGCGGCTTTCTCAATTTCCGCTTGGTACTCGATAGCGACCGCAAAGCGGGCTCGGCAGGAGATCCGCTAAGGGCCAAAAACAGACAAAAGCAAAAGGCCGCCAACTGAGGCAGCCTCGCATCGATTATCGGTTTTCCTCGGCTAGACTCGGAGGCGGCCGTTCATCCAGTACCACGCTGTATTACTTTCGGGTGCGGGGGCCGGGTAGTTCAGTGCGTTGTCTTTCGATAACCTTTAGACCTGCCTCGTGATAACGTGCCCATCCGTACAGGTGGTCGAACTCCGCCAGTGCCTTGTGTTCCGTTTTGGTAACGATGCAGGCAACGGCGCCCAGTAGGACTTTCTCGACCTCGGACTCCGTCTCGCATTTCAGAATTTCGATGGCCATCCGCTTCTTTTGATAGACATGCTCATGCTGAAGGTCCTTGACGGAGTTCTTCACGGCGGGATCGCAAGCGTCGTAAGCCGCCTCCGTCATAAAGCGAAAGTCGCTGTTGCTGGACGTGCTGCCAACGAATAGGCACTCAGTGTTGGTGATGCCCCATAGCAGGTGCTTGCTGATTTTCTGACGAGCGTCCTTATGAGGCACAGCGCCCGATTTATGATTCCGCCAGACGTCCTTGATATCATTGACCGCCTTCTCTTTGCGCAATGCAACGTCGCGGTGCCAGCCATAAGGCTCGATTGGGCCAGTTCGTAATGATCGCGGCGGATCAATCGTCTTATCGTTGACCTGCTGGTCGTTCATGTCCCGCCCTCCGTTAACATGGGGAATGTCCCGATCAATGTTGAAATAGGAGGAGCGGCGTTGCTCGCCTTGAGCCGGTAGGCTCGGGGTGTCGAATCCACGAAAGGAAAGCAACGCCATGAAGAGAATTACCACGATTGCGACTGGATTGCCGCCTGTCCCTGTGGG
>CAMAWG010000222.1 GCA_945861855.1 Rhodoplanes serenus | reverse complement strand
CGGGTTTGGCAAATCTCATCCGCCTAAGGTTCGCGCGGCTTGGGCCGCAAATCGGACCCATTCGATGTTCAGATAACGCAACACGAAACGCCCGCGAAACAACAACGACCCAAACTCAACCGGTCCGGCCATGTCCATCTTCTTGCGTCTCAGCTTCGCCGCCATCCTCGCGGCAATATCGATTTTCGCTTGCCCAGTTGCCTTTGCCCAAAGCGGCGATCAGAAGCCCGGCGACAAGCCGGCGGCGGCCCAGCCGGCCGACCCCGCCAAGGATGTCCAGCGCCAGGTTGACGAGTTCGCCGAGGCCACCCGTTTGGTGACTAGCCCGGCGGGCAACCCGGAATGCGTCTGGCTCGGCCGCCGGGTGGTCGGGCTGCTGTGGCGGGACGACATGGACACCGCCTTCCGCCACCTCGACCTCTATGACCGTTTCGGCTGCCCTGGACCCCACATCCAATCGGCATTCCGCTGCGTCGTCCGCCAAGGCAGCAATATCGACCCAAAATCGTCCCAGAGCCTCAACGCCAGAGTCCACACCTGCTGGCTGAACCCGAGCGCGACCGCTCAGGCTGCCGCGGCGGTGAGTCCGGCGCCCGCTTCGGCCGGGTCGAGCCCAGCGGCAGTTCCAGCCGCCCAAAATTCTGCGCCCTCGGCAGCCACCGCCGGAACCACAAATAAAGAGGCGCGTTAAGCGCAATGAGACGACTGGACGGCGACCCCGTCATCAATTCGCCATGGCCACGAATGTATAGCCTTATGGCCTCTTACGAGGTATGCTGCCTCGCAGCAATGGTCCGCTCAGGGGACGGGTGGGCACCAGAAGTTCTAAGCCCCGTTTGGTCGCTTTGATGCGCTTCGTCGCAGTAGTCGGCGTGCTCGTGGCTTGCATTCATGTCGGCGTATGGGCGGTTTCGCGGGACGTTGTCAGCGCTCCGAACTTCAACGGCCAGCTTCCCAGCGTCTCCTACACCCCGTTCGATGGCTCTGCCCATCCCGACAGCGGTCGGCGATCGACCGCCGAGCAGATTCGGGCCGACCTCAAGGCCATCGCGCCCTACACCAAGATGGTTCGCACCTACTCCTCGACCGGCGGAGCGGAGCTGGTCCCGGAGGTCGCCCGCGAATTCGGGCTGCGCGTCTCGGTCGGCGCCTGGATCGACAAGAACGTGGATCGCAACAACCGAGAGATGCGCGCGGTTATCGAACTCGCCCGCAAGCATCGCAACATCGACAGCGTGGTGGTCGGCAACGAGACGATCTTCCGCGGCGAGCAGACGATCGACGAACTCATTCGCAAGATTCAACGCGTCAAGCGTGAAACCTCGGTCCCAGTCACCACCGGCGAAATCTGGCATGCCTGGATTGAGCATCCGGAGCTTGCCTCGGCGGTGGATTTCATCGCCGCACACGTGCTGCCTTACTGGGAAGGAATCTCGGAGACCGCCGCGGTCGATCAGGCGATCCGCATCTACGATCAACTCCGGGCCGCCTATCCCGGCAAGCGCATCGTGATCGCCGAATTCGGCTGGCCGAGCGCCGGCTACAACCGCCGCGACGCCAATCCCGATCCGCTGATGCAGGCCGCGGTGCTGCGCAACTTCGTCGTCCGCGCCGAGGCGCTCGGCATCGATTTCAACATCATCGAAGCCTACGACCAGCCTTGGAAGACGTTCGAAGGCGGTGTCGGCCCGTATTGGGGCATGTTCAACACCTCTCGGCAGCCGAAATTCTCCTGGACCGGACCGATCACCAATCCCGACCATTGGAAGCTCACTGCGATCGCGGTGGCGATGGGCGTGCTGCTTTCGCTCCCTATCTTGTCGCTGGCGGGCGCGACGGTCGGGCAGGCCGCGCTGCTGGCCGCCGCAGCCCACACGATCGGGGCCTGGTTTGCGATCCTGTTCGCCTACTGGAACGGACATTATTTCGTGACCGGCGCCGTCATCGCCTACGCGCTCGCGCTGATCCTGCTTATTCCGCTGATCTTCATCGCGATGAAGCGCATCGAAGAGATCGCCAGCATCGCCTTCGGAGCCAAGCCTCGCCGCCTGATCGTCTCCCCGCCGCTCGTGCCGGAACTGCCGGTCACGCCAAAAGTGTCGATTCACATTCCGGCCTGCCGCGAACCGCCGGAGATGCTCAAGCTCACCCTCGATGCGGTGGCGCGTCTCGAATACCCGGACTTCGAGTGCATTCTCGTCATCAACAACACGCCCGACCCGGCGCTGTGGCGCCCGATCGAGGAGCACTGCAAGACGCTGGGCGAGCGCTTCAAGCTTGTGCGCGAGGACGAGCTTGTCGGCTACAAGGCCGGCGCGCTGCGGCTCGCACTGGCCCACACCGCAGCCGACGCCGAGGTCATTGGCGTGCTCGACGCCGACTACGTGGTGCATCCGACCTGGCTCAAGGATCTCGTCCCGGTGTTCGCCGATGCCAAGGTTGGCATGGTCCAGGCGCCGCAGGACCATCGCGACGGCGAGCGCAGCGCCATGCACCACGCCATGAATGGCGAATACGCGGGATTCTTCGACATCGGCATGGTGCAGCGTAACGAAAAGAACGCCATCATCGCGCACGGAACGATGTGTCTCATTCGCCGTTCGGCGCTGGAGGCGGCCGGCAACTGGTCGAGCGACACCATCTGCGAGGATACCGATCTCGGACTCAGCATCCTCGAACTCGGCTTCACCGCGCATTACACCAACCGCCGCTACGGCTACGGACTGCTGCCCGACAGCTATCTCGCCTACAAGCGTCAGCGCGACCGCTGGGCCTATGGCGGATTCCAGATCGTCAAGAAGCACTGGCGCCGGTTCCTGCCAGGCCGCAGCCTGCTCACCCGCGAGCAGAAGCGCGAGTTCGCGCTCGGCTGGGTCTCATGGCTCGGCGCCGAGAGCGTTGGCGTCCTGGTGGCGCTGCTCAACCTGATCTGGGTGCCGTTCGTCGCCATCATTGGCATCGCCATTCCGGACAAGGTGCTGACCATCCCGATTCTCGCGGCCTTCGCCGTGTCGTTCCTGCATTTCGTCGCGCTGTACCGGTTGCGCGTCCGCATTCCCGGCGGCCAGATGCTGGGTGCCGTGTTCGCCGCCATGGGACTGCAGTGGACCGTCGCCCGCGCCGTCGGCTTTGGGCTGATCAAGAACGGGCTGCCGTTCGTGCGCACCGCCAAGGGCGGATCGGGACGCCGCCGCGGCGCGGATTTCCCGGCATTTTGGGAGGCTGTAATCGGAGCGCTGCTGGTCGGCAGCGCGGTCTTCTTGCACACCACCAACTGGGAGCTCGTGCGCGAGATCGACCTGTTCGCGCTGGCGCTGGTGGTGCAGTCGCTGCCGTTCCTCGCATCCGTTGCTCTGGCGGTGCTCGAAGGCTCCCGCGTCAACGACTTCGCATTCTGGCGCCGCCTCGAAACCCGGCTGGGCGAACTCGTGACACGCCGGCCGGCCGTCGCCAAGGCGCCCGCACCGGCCCCCGTCGCCAAGGCGCCCGCACCGGCCCCCGTCGCCGACAAGCAGGTCGAGCCGGCGCAGTAGGTTCGTCAGCCGCGCAACGCGGTTTCCACGAGCTTCACCCAGTACGACGTGCCGACCGGGATCACCTCGTCGTTGAAGTTATAGGCCGGGTGATGCAGCCCGGCGCTGTCGCCGTTGCCGATAAAGATGAAGGCGCCGGGCCGCGCCTCCAGCATGAAAGAGAAATCCTCCGCCCCCATCACCGGCGGGACCGTGACATCGACACGGTCCTTGCCGACCACCTGCGACGCGACTTCGGCCGCGAACGCGGTCTGGCGCTCGTGGTTTACGGTCACCGGATAGTCGCGCTTGTAGGTCAGGGTTGCCTTGGCGCCGTAGAGCTTCGCCGTGCCCTCCACAACCTCGCGGACGCGCCGCTCGACCAGATCGCGCGTCTCGGGCGTCAGGCTTCGCGCCGTGCCGCGCAGGTGCGCGGTCTGCGGGATGATGTTGTCCGCGGTGCCGGCGTGGAACTGGGTGATCGATACCACCGCCGATTCCAGCGGATCGACGTTGCGGGACACGATCGACTGGAGCGCGGTGATGATCGCCGACCCCACCAGGATCGTATCGATCGAGGTGTGCGGCCGCGCCGCGTGTCCGCCGAGCCCTTCGATGTCGATGTAGATGCGGTCGGCCGCGGCCATCATCGGGCCGGACCGGATCGCGAAGTCGCCTATGGGGAATCCAGGATAGTTGTGCATCCCGTAGACCTCCTCGATGCGGAAGCGGTCCATCATGCCGTCGTTGACCATCTCGCGGCCGCCGCCGCCACCCTCCTCGGCCGGCTGGAAGATCACCACCGCCGTGCCGTCGAAGTTGCGCGTCTCGGCGAGATATTTCGCGGCGCCGAGCAGCATCGCGGTGTGGCCGTCGTGGCCGCAGGCGTGCATTTTTCCGGGATTCTGGGACTTGTAGGGCAGCCCGGTCGCCTCTTCGATCGGCAACGCATCCATGTCGGCGCGCAAGCCGATCGTGCGCGTCCCGCCGCCCTTCTTGCCGCGGATCACGCCGACCACGCCGGTGCGGCCGATCCCGGTCACAACCTCGTCGCAGCCGAAGCTCTTGAGCTTGTCCGCCACCACGCCCGCGGTGCGGTGCACGTCGAACATAAGCTCGGGGTGGGTGTGAATGTCCTGCCGCCAGGCTTTGATCTCGTCGTGGAAGTCGGCGATGCGATTGACGATCGGCATGGCATTCTCCTTGAGCGCGAAACGGCGCTCCCAAAACATGTCTTCCCGGCCGGATGGGCCTAGCAAATCGAACAGGCGGCGCGAGGTCAACCTCTCGGCAGGCCCGGCCGATCATGGATCGTTGATGGCCGCGGTTTTGGCTTGGAAAGCTGCCCCCTATAGCCTAGATGTGCGGCCACGAGCGCGTAGCTCAGCCGGTAGAGCACGTGACTTTTAATCACGGGGTCGTGGGTTCGAGCCCCACCGCGCTCACCAAGTTATACGAGGATTTTGGTCGTCAAAGCCTCCTTCATCTTCCCAACATCGGCGCTTGGGAAGACTCTGGGAAGATTTGCAATACATTTTAGGCCCTGCGGAATTAAGCGCAGCAACCGAAGCTTCCGCCCGTAGATCGATCCGCCCCGAGAGCCTAAGTGTCTGTCCGGGAACAATTTGAATTCCTTGAATCAGTTGTGATTCAAGAGTGGTGGCCTGATTCGAGGAGGGTCACCGATGTGGACGGCGAAGAACCGCGGACGTTACGACCGCAGCAAGTTGCGATACCCGAGTGACCTGA
>CAMAWG010000221.1 GCA_945861855.1 Rhodoplanes serenus | reverse complement strand
TATCTCAACTACAAAGGAGAAACTTGAGATGTTTGGAATGAGGCATTTTTCACATGGCGAAGACCGCCACGCCGCGGGCCGCCACGGGCACCGCGGTCGCCATCGGCACGGCTTCGGCGGCGGACGCCACGGCATGCGCGGCGACGGCGGCGACATGATGCGCGCCGGCCGCATGCTGGCGCAGGGCGACCTGCGCCTGCTGGCGCTCGCACTGATCGCCGAGCAGCCGCGCCACGGCTACGAGATCATCAAGGTGCTCGAGGAGAAGACCTCGGGCTGGTACGCGCCGAGCCCAGGCATCGTCTATCCGACGCTGACCTATCTCGAAGAGGCCGGCTACGTCACGGCGCAGGCGGACGGGGCGAAGAAGCTCTACACGATCACGGACGAAGGCCGCGCCTATCTCGAAAGCAACCGCGCGTTTGTCGATGCGGTGCTGGAGCGTCTGGAAGCGGTCGGCGAGCGCGTAAGCTCCCGCCGCGGCGACGACGAGAACGAAGGCCGGCACGGCCCGCGGGTGCCGCGGCTGGTTCGCGCCGCGCTGGAGAATTTGCGCGAGGTCGCGGCCGACCGGTTGCGCAGCGACGCCGAAGCCGAAACCAAGGTGGTCGAGGTGCTGGCCCGCGCCGCGGCGGAATTGAAGAAGGCGTGACGCCTTACCGCGTCACGATCTCGACGCGGCCGATGGAGAGCGCGGCGCCGGAGGGCGCAGGTCCCCCGCCGCGGTCGATCAGGGAGACTTCGACCTCGGCGGGGCCGCTGCCGGACAGCGATCCGACGTTGAACTGATAGCTTTGCCCGCCGCCGACGATGGAGACGCGGCCGACCTCGGCCATCGCGCCGCCCGGCGCTTTGAACCGCACCACCGCGCCGAGCTGGCCCGTCGCGGGCTTGCGCACCACCGAGATGCTGACGTCGAGCATGGCCACGGCGGCGCTCTTCGCCGCCGCGGGGATCTGCACGGACACGCGGGCCGGCGATTCGGCGGTGGCGGTGCCGCCGGCCGTCGCCAGACCGGAGAACGCCAGAATCCACAGCGCCAGGACCAACAGCGGCAGCAGGCAAAGCGACACCCGGCCGATCGAAAAATGGCTGTTCGTCATCGCCGGATGTTCTGGAAGCTTTCGCGCGGAACTCCTGGTCATAGGATGACCACCTCCACCCGCCGCGGCCGGATGTTGCTGACGTTGGGCTCGCCGTTGGCGCAGGTCGGCAGGAGCTGCACCGTCACCCGGTCGGCGCGAAGCCCGCGCGGATGCTCCATGCGCGCGAGCGTCGGCGTGAGATCGACATAGACCGACGCGCTGCCGAAGCTGCGCTCGGCGGCGCTGGCGTGGGCCGCATGCTCGCCGCCGAAGAAGCTGATGCTGGTCGCATAGCTCGGATGGTCGAGCCGGGTGCGCGGCGAAAGCTCCTGGCAATTGGCAAACACCCGGACCCGGGTGGTGACGTCGAGCGGCGGCTCGATGTCGCGCAGCACCGCCCAGACGTAGCGGCGGTATTTCCTCGCGTCGGGCCGGAACGCGAACGCCTGCGGGCCGACGATGTCGCCGAGCGCACGGCCGAACGGCAGCGAAATCCCGATCGGCCGGTCGCGCGAGGCGACCTGCTCGTTCTCGGCAACCGCAACCTGGATCGCGCCGCCGGATGGCAGGTCGATCCGCCGCAGGCCCGCGCCGGCCGCGGCAAGCGCGCGCGGGTCGAGCCGCCGGTAGGCGCGCAGCTTCTCGGTCATCAGATCGCCCGACGGCATCACCAGGTCCGCGGCGAACGGTCCGCTGTCATCGTCATAGCGATAGCCGAGCGCAGCAGGCTCGCCGAGATCGCTCACGCCGACGTTCCAGGGCGAGCCGTCCGGATCGATAAAATTCCGGTTGAAGACGAAATCGCGCCACATCGGGTCAGGGCTGTTGGCGTTGCCGCGCCGGTTCCAGGCGGTCCACAGCCGGTCGACGTTGGCGTGATGCAGGAAGAAGATCGGATCGCGCGACGAAAGATCGACCACCGACATGTTGCCGCCGATGGCCTGATGTATGCCGTCGTGCGGATTGAATTCGAACTCGGTCTTGGAGCCGAGCCGCCGCTGCCATGACGCAGCCGTGCTGTCCTGGCCGCGCGGCCGCGTCGAACCGAACGCCTCGAAGTCCGGGCTGTTCAGAATGCGCGAGATCACCGCCTGGCCGACCATGTCCTCGGCGAGACGCAGGCCCCGCGCGACGCCCGGCCGCGCATGATTGAGCGGATTGGAAGAGCGGTCGCCGGCGGCGAAGGCCGCCGGGAATTCGCGGTCCTGTGTCCAGTTCCAGTACGGCAGCGCGAAGTCGCGCTTGCCCGACAGCTCCTGGCAGATGCGCTCGAAGGCTGCGAGATAGGCGCGATGCCACGGCAGGAAATACCAGTTTCCGTGCGGGCAGAAATTGCGGTGGATGTCGGCGAAGCGGATCCAGTTGCGCGCGTCGGTTCGCGGCAACGCCTTCATCGCGGCGACCGCGCGGCGGAGCGCGGCGAGATCGGGGTCGTTGGCGGTCATGCCGCGCACCGAGCGCCGCGTGACGGCTGCGCCTTGCGCGACGGTCCTGACACCGGCGCCGATCGTTGCCAGCGACGCCGCACCGGCGGTAACGAAGGCGCGCCTGTTGAGCATGAAGGTCCCCATTGGGAGCAATGGAGACGAAGTACCCAACCCTGCGGACACGTACAATCGTACCGCCGCGGGTCTCTTCCGGCGTGGTTATCGCGCGTGGTTAGCGCGGCTGGTTAATGCAAGGCCGCCTGCTCCAGCTCACTCCACCTTCAGATTGAGCTTCTTGATCAGCGCGCCCCACCGGGCATCCTCGCGCTCGATGTCCTTGGTATATTCCTCCGGCGTCGACGGCATCGGATCGCCGCCGTCGGCGGCGATGCGGGCGCGCACGTCGGGCGTGCCAACGCCGGCCCGAAGCGCGCGGTTGAGCCGCTCGACGATCGGCCGCGGGGTGCCGGCGGGGGCGAGCAGACCGTAATTGAGCCCCGACTCGAAACCCGGAAGCCCTGCTTCCGCCGAGGTCGGCACGTCTGGCAGATGGCTCGACCGTTTCGGCGCCAGCACCGCGAGCGCCTTCAGCGAGCCGGCCTTGAGACTGGCCATCGCCGGCGCCAGCACGTTGAGGGCGAGCTTGACGTGGCCGCCGAGCAGATCGGTGGTGAGCGGCCCGGTGCCGCGATAGGTGACGATGGCGATGTCGACGCCGGCGAGCGACTTGAACAGCTCGGCGCCGAGATAGGCGCTGGTGCCGGGCGGCGGCGTGCCGATGTTCAGCGTGCCGGGCGCGCGCTTTGCCGAGGCAATCACATCGGCGAGCGAGTTCTCCGGCGCGGACGGATGCGCCATCAGCACGATCGGGGTCGAGGAGATGAGCCCGATGGGGCTGAGATCCTTCAGCGTCCGATAGCCGGGGTTGGCGTAGAGGTTGGGATTGATCGCGATCGAGCCCGAGGTCGCCATCACCAGCGTGTAGCCGTCGGGCGCCGAGCGCGCGGCGACCCGCGTGCCGATCACGCCGGCCGCGCCGCCGCGGTTGTCGATGATAACCGGCTGGCCCAATTCGGCGGACAATTTGTCGGCGACGATGCGCCCGATCACATCGACGCCCCCGCCGGCCGGGAAGGGCACGATCAGGGTGATCGGCCTGGTCGGATAGTCCTGGGCGGACGCCGCCCCGCATGCGAAGGCCGCGCCGAGCAACGCCGCGGCGAACGCGGAGGGCAGCCGCATCACTCCACCTTCAGATTGAGCTTCTTGATGAGCGCGCTCCACTTGCGCTCCTCCTGGTCGATGTCGGCTGCGTATTCCTCGGGCGTCGAAGTCAGCGGGTCGCCGCCCTCGTTGTTGATCCGCTTCTTCACCTCGTCGGTCATGGCAATCGACTTCATCGCCGCGTTGAGCTTGACCACGATCGGCCGCGGCAGGCCCGCCGGCGCCAGCAGGCCGTAGTGCAGAACGGATTCGAAGCCCGGCAGCCCCGACTCATGCGCGGTCGGAATGTTGGGCAGCATGCTGAACCGCTGGCGGTCGAGCATGGCGATGCCGCGTAGCGTGCCGGCGCCGAGATTGCCCATCGCCGGGGGCAGGACGCCGAACGCGATCGGCACATGGCCGCCGAGCAGATCGTTCATCAGTTGCGCGGTGCCCTTGTAGGGCACGATGGTCGCCTGCACGCCGGCCATCGACTTGAACAACTCGGCCGAGAGATAGCTGCCGGTGCCGACCGCCGACGTGCCGATGTTCATCTTGCCGCCCTCCTTCTTGGCGAACTCGACCACCTCGCCGATGGTCTTGGGCGCGAACGACGGATGCGCGAGCAGCGCGACCGGCATCGAGGCGAACAGGCCGATTGGGGTGAAATCCTTGCGCGGATCGAAGCCGGAGTTGGCATAGAGGCTCGGGTTGATCGAGATCGAGCCGGTGTGGCCGAGGAACAGGGTGTAGCCGTCGGGCGCGCTGCGGATCGTCGCGCGGGTGCCGACGAGGCCCGAGCCGCCGACGCGGTTGTCGACGATCACCTGCTGGCCGAGGATGCCTGCAAGCTTCTCAGCGATGACGCGCGCCAGCACATCGACGCCACCGCCGGGCGGATAGGGCACCACCAGCGTCACGGTCTTGGTCGGATAGTCGCCCTGCGCCACCGCCGGCGCCGCCGCGCCGAACAGGCCGCACGCCAGAACCCCAAGTCCCATCATCCACGCCGCGCGCCTGCCCATGACATCCTCCCGTGTTCGCTTTTGTCTCATTCCCGGCTTCGACAAAATAGCACCGCCGGCCCCTCTGCGAAGGGCCGGCGGTTCTATTTCGGAAAACTAAACCGGACGCTTCAGTGGAGACTGACTGGGTCGCCCACCCGAAGGCGCTCGATCTCATCCTTCACAAGCAACTTGCGACGCTTCAATTCAGCAATCTTGAGCCGGTCGGTCGAAGGATGGGTCATCGCGTCTGCGATTTCGTCCTCGAGCGCCCGGTGCTTCCGTTCAAGTTCCGAAAGATGCGCTTGCATGGTCATGCGGAGTGGCTCCTGAGACAGTTCGCCGAACACCCCTGACTCGCCCAGTGTGCCACGGACCCCTCCGCAAGTCGATTATCCACTCTTGTGCAGTGCATAAAATCCCCGCTTTTCTAACCCCGCCTCCCGCCGGAGCCGGGAAGGTCCCGATCAATGTTGAAATAGGAGGAGCGGCGTTGCTCGCCTTGAGCCGGTAGGCTCGGGGTGTCGAATCCACGAAAGGAAAGCAACGCCATGAAGAGAATTACCACGATTGCGACTGGATTGCCGCCTGTCCCTGTGGGCAAGGCCT
>CAMAWG010000220.1 GCA_945861855.1 Rhodoplanes serenus | reverse complement strand
GCCTTCGGCGTGTTGATGTCGTCGAGCAGCGCCTCAAGCACCATGGGCGCGGGCCGCGGCTCGGCTTCGGCCGACGCCGCGTCGAAAAAGTGCGCCAGCGCCTTCTCGGCCTCTTCGAGCCCCTTCACCGTCCAGTTGATCGGCTGGCGGTAATGGCTCGACAGCATCGCCAGCCGCACCACATCGCCCGGCCAGTCGGCCAGTACGTTGCGTATGATGGTGAAGTTGCCGAGGCTCTTGCTCATCTTCTCGCCCTCGACCTGCAAGAAGCCGTTGTGCATCCAGAAATTCGCCATCACCTTGGTGTGAAAGGCGCAGCACGACTGCGCGATCTCGTTCTCGTGGTGCGGGAACACGAGATCGATGCCGCCGCCGTGGATGTCGAAGCTCTCGCCGAGGTGCTTCCACGACATGGCGGAGCATTCGATGTGCCAGCCCGGCCGGCCCGGCGTCCTGATGTGGCAGGGCGAAGCCCACAACGGATCGCCGCGATTCGACGGCTTCCACAGCACGAAGTCCATCGGATCGCGCTTGTAGGGCGCCACATCGACGCGGGCGCCGGCGATCATCTCGTCGAGCGGACGATTGGACAGCTTGCCGTAGTCCTTCATCGAGGGAACGCTGAACAGGACGTGCTCCTCGGCGACATAGGCGTTGCCGGACGCGACGAGGCGCTCGATCAGCGCCTTCATCTCCTCGATGTGCTCGGTCGCGCGCGGCTCGACCGTGGGCGGCAGGCAGCCGAGCGCCGCCACGTCCGCCTTGAAATTGTTGTAGGTCTCTTCGGTCAGGTCGCGGATCGAGATGCCGCGCTCAGCCGCGCGCGCGTTGATCTTGTCGTCCACGTCGGTGATGTTGCGGACATAGGTGACGTGGCCTTCGCCGTAGAGATGGCGCAAGAGCCGGTAGAGAACGTCAAACACGATCACCGGCCGCGCATTGCCGATGTGGGCGAAGTCGTAGACCGTCGGCCCGCAGACGTACATGCGCACGCGCGCGGGATCGATCGGGGCAAACATCCGCTTCTCGCGCGTCAGCGTATCGTAGAGTTTTAGATCC
Source organism: Rhodoplanes serenus (assembly GCA_945861855.1). GTDB lineage: Bacteria > Pseudomonadota > Alphaproteobacteria > Rhizobiales > Xanthobacteraceae > Z2-YC6860. Next base: position 4,277 of record CAMAWG010000220.1, on the reverse strand, counting down.
ATAGACTTACGACGTTACGCATAGTGTTTCCCGGGCCTGCTGGCCGGGCGTCTATGAAGTCTCGATCAGGAGATAAAGACGGCCGCAGCCAGCGTGTGCGCTAGCTAATAATCTCGCAGCAAATGCCGCAAATCGAGTTAAGGCCGTTCATGGGCCGGGACAATGATCCAAGCCCCCGGCAGGGTCAAGAGCCCCCGGCAGGGTCAAGAACCCCTGCCGCCGTCACGGCCTGGGTCCGGCTGAGCCTGCCGGCCGCGGCCATTCCCGGACGCTTTTTCAGGCGCTCCGGCGCGGTTAACGGAGCCTTAACGGTTTGCCTCACATTCTCCCGATGGACCGATCCGGGTCCCTGAACCGCGGGCGATCACTATGCGATCCCTCCTCGCCACAGTCACCTTCGCCATCCTGCTCGGCGCGTCGGCCGCGCAGGCGGAAAAGCGCATCTTCATCGTTGCCAACAACGCCGACGGCTACGGCGTCGACCGCTGCCTCGCCTCCGGCGCGAAATGCGGCACGGCGGCCGCGACCGCCTATTGCAAGACGAAAGAGTTCGCCCAGGCCCTATCGTTCCGGCAGGTCGACAAGGACGAGATCACCGGCGCGATTCCGACCAACGCCGGCGCCTGCAAAGGCGGCAGCTGCGAGCAGTTCGTCGCGATCGAGTGCTCGCGCTAGGTTCCACTCCTTATCTAACGTGACGATGGCCGGCGTCGCAGACACCGGCCATTTGCTTTTCGGGAACTCACAGCACGCCCAAGACCGTCCGCCGCCATTTGATTGAGTTTGCGGCGACTTCCACGTACCGTCCGGGCTCCTTTCACGTCGCGGGCGCCCTCCCCTCCGATGCTTCAGTTGTTTCGCCGCCTGGCCCACTCGACCGGCCTGTTGCACGCGCCGTCGGATCCCGCGCGAAGCGCCACCCGGCCGCTGCGGGTCCTGCTGGTCGGCTCGGTCGTGCTCCCGGTCACGCTGTACATCGTGGCCGGAGCGATCTCCCACCCGCAGCATTTCGACGACGCCCGCGACCGCCTGCGCCGCAATCTGGCGATCGTGCACGAGCACGCCCAGAAGGTGTTCGAGACGTTCGAGTTCGCCTCTCGCTATCTCGACGAAACCACCGGCACCGCCAGCGACGAGCAGATCCGCGCGGCGGAGGCATCCTATTCCGAGCGCCTGCGCGCGATGACGATGTCGATGCCGCAATTGCGCGACCTCTGGATCGTCGGCGCGGACGGCTACCCGCTGGTGTCAGGCACGGTTTACCCGATGCCCCGGATCGATCTGTCGGACCGCGACTACTTCAAGGTTCACCGCGACAGCCTGGTGCAAGGCCCGTTCGTCACCGAGGTGCTGGACGCGCGCGCCGCCAACACCAGGTTCTTCGCCATCAGCCGCAAGCGCGAGATCGACGGCAGGTTCGCCGGCGTCACCATCGTGTCGATCTCGCCAGAATATTTCGGCGAATTCTATTCCCAGCTCCCGCCGCCCGGCACCGCAACGCTGCTGCGCGCCGACGGCGCGGTGCTGGTCCGCTATCCGGACGCCCCCGGGGCGCAGACCCGCCTGCCCGCGAACGCCCCCTTCATGACCGCCATCCAGGCGCAGCCGCAAACCGGCTTCCTCACGGCGCCCGCCGTCACCGACGGCCGGCTGCGCATATTCACCTACCAGCAACTGGCCAAGCTGCCGCAGCTCTATGTCGCCGTCGGCGTCGAGTATGACGCCATCACGCGCGCCTGGATGCGCACCATGGCGGGGCATCTGATCTTCGGCATTCCGGCGATGCTCACGCTGGTCAGCCTCTGCATCATCGCGCTTCGCCGCACCCAACGGCTGCAGCAGGAGCAGAGCCGGCGGGAGGCGACCGAGCAGGCGCTGCGCCAGGCGCAGAAGATGGAAGCCGTCGGCCGGCTGTCGGGCGGCATCGCTCACGACTTCAACAACATGCTCACCGTGATCCTCGGCAACATCGACATGGCCTCCCGCCGCGCCGAGAATCCGAAGATCGAACGCCTGCTCGATTCGGCGCGCCAGGCCTCGGAGCGCGCCGCCACCCTGGTGCAGCGGCTGCTCGCGTTCTCACGCCAGCATCCGCAGGAGGTCAAGGCGGTCGATATCAACCGGCTGGTGCAGAGCATGTCGGAGCTGCTGCGCCGGACCATCGACGAAACCGTCACCCTCGAAACCGTGCTGGCGGGGGGATTGTGGAAGATCGCCGTCGATCCCAACCAGCTTGAGAACGCGATCCTCAATCTCGCCGTCAACGCCCGCGACGCGATGCCTGACGGCGGCCGTCTGACGATCGAGACGTCCAACTCATACCTCGACGACACCTATATCTCAGCCAACACCGAGGGGCTTGTCGCCGGCCAATACGTCCTGCTGGCGGTGACCGACTCCGGCACCGGCATGAGCCGCGAAGTGCGCGAGCGCGCGTTCGAGCCATTCTTCACCACCAAGCCGATGGGAATGGGCACCGGCCTCGGCCTGAGCATGGTCTATGGCTTCGCCAAGCAATCGAACGGCCATATCAAGATCTACAGCGAGGCCGGCGAGGGCACGGCGATCAAGCTCTACTTCCCCCGCCTCGTCGAGCAGCGCGAGCTGGCGGACTGGACCGAGGAGCGCGCATCCGCCCGGCCGGCGCCCGGCGCCCGCGGCGGCGAGACGATCCTGCTGGTGGAGGACGACGAAGAGGTCCGCAAGTTTGCGAACGAGGTGCTGCGCGACCTGGGCTACAAGGTCCATGCCGCCGCCGACGGCGCCAGCGCGCTGCGCCTGCTCGAATCCGAATCGAACATCAGCCTGCTGTTCACCGATGTGGTGCTGCCCGGCGGCATGAACGGCCGTCAGCTTGCCGACGAAGCCCGGCGGCGGCGGCCGGAGCTGAAGGTGCTCTATGCCACCGGCTACACCCGCAACGCCATCATCCACCAGGGACGGCTCGACGCCGAGGTGGAACTTCTGACCAAGCCGTTCACCGCCGACGCCCTGGCGCGCAAGCTTCGCCAGATTCTCGATGGGCAGCCGGCCGGCGCTGCGTCAAGCGCGCCAGTCTGACGGCGGCGGCAAAGTTCCCGCGCACTTTGCGGATTCGAAAATTCCACCTGCCAACGGCAAGTCGTAACGGTCGGAACCAATCCGGCGGGAACGGGTTTTTCTGCGGGGAAGCGAAAGGAAAAACCATGTCCGCAGTCGCCGTCCGCGACATGTTCCGCTCCCATCCCGAAAAGCCCGCCCACTCCGAAGCGATGAGCCGCTGCATCGATGCGTGCTTCAACTGCGTGGAGACCTGCACCGCCTGTGCCGACGCATGCCTGTCCGAACGCGACGTCGCCCGTCTGGTCGCGTGCATCCGTCTCAACCTGGATTGCGCGGCGGTGTGCAACGCCACCGGCAATATCATGGCGCGATCCAACAAGGCCGGCCACCGGCAGCTTCTCGAAGCGCAACTGGCGAACTGCATCGCCTTCTGCCGCGCCTGCGCGGACGAATGCAACCACCACGGCGAGATGCACAAGCATTGCGGCGTCTGCGCCGAGGCCTGCAGGGCCTGCGCCGAGGCCTGCACCTTCATGCTCTCGACGATGCGGATGCCGGCCTAGACCCCAGCGAAGCAGACGATCAGAGCTCTTTGCCGAGCCTGCTGTCGACCGAGCACTCGCCGCCGCCCTTGACCAGGTAGACCAGCGCCACCGCGAGCAGCAGGAGCGAAAATTCCGAGCCGCCCGCCGTCCAGAAGAAGCCTTTGGCGGAGGTGAACCACACCGCGTTGATCATGAATATGACAACCGCGAGCGCGGCGAAGCGCGTGAAGAAGCCGAACACCAGCATCAGCCCGCCGACGACTTCGGTGAGCGCCACGACCGTGACCCAGAACGCGCCGGGCTTGTAGCCGATGGTCTCGAAGATCTGCGTGAAGCGCGCAAAACCCGCGCCGCCGAACCAGCCGAACAGCTTCTGGCAGCCGTGCGGAATGAGGATGAGGCCCAGCGCGATGCGAAGCATCGGCAGCATGTAGCGATCGAGCGATGCGTAGAGATTGCCGAGCGCCGGAATGTAATAGCGCGACATGACGTTTCCCCCTGATGATGGGCCGCTCGTTCAGCGGCGGCTCCATGCATCCACGCTAAGAGTCCGTCCGAGAACATCAAGCAGGATTACAAAGTTTTCGGAGCATGAGGCGGATTGATGCGAGGCGCAAGAATGCCAGCGCCTTGCGATTGAGGTTCTCCCAATCCTTGGCAAGCCTTCGGCAGCGGTTGAGCCAAGCAATG
>CAMAWG010000219.1 GCA_945861855.1 Rhodoplanes serenus | reverse complement strand
GGTGAGGGGGCACAATCGTTTGAGATTCAAAGACCCCCTCACCCCAACCCTCTCCCCGCAAGCGGGGAGAGGGAGTGCGCTGCCTTCGCGGCTCGCCCGTGTTTGAAGCACGAATTTTGTCGTCATGCGGATTTCGGAATGATCGGCAGCAGCACATACGGCGCGAACCTGCCGCCGAAGTGCAGCGTGTTCTTGCCGCCGAAAATCGCCATCGGCCGGTCCAGTGGATTGGTGTGCGTGAACGGCCCCACGCCCTTCATCGGATAGGGCGCGTGCGGCAGCGCTGCGTCGGTGCCGTCGACCTCGTAGTCCTTGCCGCGCACGGAAAGGGCGAGACGATAGCCCTTCGGCACCACGATCGAAGTGGGCCAGATCTCGATGTCGAGCTCGACCGGCTCGCCGGGCTTGAGCGGCTGTTCCTCATCGTGGGTGTGATACGGCCGGTAGGGCCTCGTCTCCTTCGGATCGAGCTTGCGATGCGACGCACGCAGCCAGCCGAGCCCCACCGGTACCCTCGGGTCGTTCGAGCCGATGAACGTCACCTCCTTGCCGTGCGGATCGAACACCCGCAGCACCAGGAACAGGTCGGCGTCGGTCGTATCCGACGATACGAACAGCTTTGCGGCGACCGGCCCGGTGATCTCCATGTCTTCGGCCATCGCCTCGGTCGAGAAGCTGACCCCGTCGCTCTGCGTCCGGTAGGTCAGCGTCGCGTCGTCCTCCGGCGGCGCAAGGTCCAGCTCCCTGTCTGGGTGCAGATAGAGCTTGGTCCATTGCGTGCGCGCGAGCGGCCACTCGTTCTCGGCGCGCTCGACGAATTTCTCGCCGGGATGCCGGATTTGCAGCAGCACCTTCGGTCGCTTGTCCCAGCCGTTGTCGATCCCTTTCAGGAATCGGTCGAAGAACTGCCGCTGCAGGTTCTGGCCGTACTTCGCATAGAACAGCGTGAAGTGCGTGTCGCCGTGCACCTCCAGCCACTTCTGCTTCGACGCCGCGCGCAGAAAACCCTCGAAATTGCCGCGCGTGTGCAGCCCCATGCCACCCCAGTTGGCGGCGGAGAAAACCGGCGCGTCGATGCCCTCGAACTGCGGCAGCCGAGCCTTGTGGTAATCGTCGATCAGCCGGTGGCGCAGCGCGTCGCCGTCGCAATCGGCGCGGTTTCTTCGAAGTTCATCGTCGGTGAGGTTCAATGGCCCCGCCACTGGCTCGCCGGTAACGACGCTTTTCGCGCCGCGCTCGCCGATGCCGTGCTGCACGGCCGTCACCTGCCGCGGATACCAGCTCGAATAGAAATCGCTGAGGATGCCGCCGTGCCGGCAAAGCTCGCGGTAGTAGTCTGACGAGCCCTCCCAGATGCACAGCGCGGCGAGGTGCTTCGGCTTCAACGGGCCCGCCTGCCACTGGTTCATCGAGTAATAGGAGATGCCGTGCAGGCCGACCTTGCCGTTCGACCACGGCTGCACGCCGGCCCAGTCGACGCAGGCGGCGATGTCTAAAGCCTCCCTCGGCGACCAGGTTTCGAGAAACCCCTCCGAGCGGCCGGCGCCGCGCGAATCCACGCGCAAGCAGATGTAGCCGTCCGGCACCCACTTTTCCGGGTCGAACAGCTCCCAGTTCTGATGCTTGTTGCTGGAGCCTTCGAGCACCTCGGGCGCGGCCTTCACGATCCGCATCCACTGGCTCTTGTAGCCCTCCTGCATCGACAGGCCCTTGGCATAGGGGCCGTAGCTCATGATCACCGGGTATTTGCCATCCGCCACGGGGCGGAACACGTCGGCGCGCAGCACCACGCCATCGTCCATCGCGATCGGGGCATCCCAATCAATGTTCATTCCATCGCGGATTTCGGATTTCATTTTTTTGTTACGCGCCACGCCTTTGGTTGGAGGCGAACGCTAACATTGCGACAGCCTCCTCTCAACGCATGTCCGGAATAAATGTCCGTCATGGCCGGGCTTGTCCCGGCCATCCACGTCTTGCTTAATGACACACCAAAAAGAAAGGCGTGGATGCCCGGCATAAAGCCGGGCATGACGAACGCGAGGGTGGAAATAGTATGTTCCAGAACGCCGCCATCATCGGCGTCGGCCAGTCCGCCTACACGCGGCGCCCGGAACCGGGTCAGACCGCGCTGCACTTCATGCGCGATGCGGTTGTGGCAGCGCTCGACGACGCCAGGCTGAACGCCAAGGATATCCAGGGCATGGCGGTCGCTTCGTTCTCGCTCGCGCCCGATTCCGCCGTGGACCTCGCCTGGAAGCTCGGCCTGTCGCTCCGCTGGCTGGCGCAGGATACCAACGGCGGCTCCGCCGGCATGAGCATGCTCGGCAACGCGCTCCGCGCTGTCGAGACGGGCACGGCCGAGACGGTCCTCATTCTCGGCGGCGACGCGACGGGCCTCGCCGGCTACGCCAAGGTCGCGGCCAACTACAACACCGCCACGCAAAAGCATCTCTCGCCGCTCGGCCACGGCGGGCCGAACGGCGTCTATGCGCTGGTCGCGAGCCGCCAGATCAAAAAGTATGGCCTGGAGAAATCCGACTACGGCCACATCGCCATTGCGCAACGGGAATGGGCGGCGAAGAACCCTTACGCGGTCTATCGCGCGCCGCTGACGATGGACGAGTATCTCGCCGCGCCTCTCGTTGCCGATCCGCTGTCGCGCTACGACTGCGTCCCGGTTGTGGCGGGGGCGCAGGCGATTATCGTGGCGCGTCCCGACCGCGCGCCGAAGGGTAGGCCGGGCGTCCGCGTTCGCGCACACCGCGCCAGCTACAACTACGACAACCAGGAGGGCGACGGTTTGCAGACCGGCATTAGCACGTTCGCGAGCGAGCTATGGCAGGAGGCGGGCGTACGGCCCGACGACATCGACGTCGCCTCGATCTACGACGACTATCCGACCATGGTGCTGGCGCAGTCCAGCGACCTCGGCCTCATTCCCGGCAACGATCTGGCGCGGTTCTGCCGCGTCACCATCGGCGAGAGGCGGTTCCCGATGAACACCTGGGGCGGCATGCTGTCCGCCGGCCAGCCGGGCGGCCACGCCGGCGGCCTGAACGGCATCTCCGAAGCGGTGCTGCAGTGTCAGCACCGTGCCGGCGAGCGGCAGGTGAAGGCCGCCCGCCTCGCGGTCACCACCGGCTACGGCATGACCATGTACCGCTACGGCGGGACGGCTGCGGCGGCGATTCTGGAGCGGGTGGAATGAGTGCTGGTGTTCCCATCTGGCGATGCGCAGGCTGCGGCGTCGCATATTTCCCCGAGCCGCTGCTGTGCCCACGCTGTCACGGTGGCAAGTTCGAGTCCGGCCGCGTGCACGAGGCCCTCATCGAAGAAGTCTCCGTCATCCGCCACATGATCGGCCAGGAGAATTGGCAGCCCCGCCGCATCGCCAGCGTGCTCGCCACCGGCGGTCCGCGCATGACCGTGGGCCTGCGCGATGAGTCCGGCCCCGGCGCCACCATCGAACTGTTCGAGGAAGGCACCGCGCCGTTCGGAAGGGCGAAAAGTTCAGCCTGACTATTTCTTCTTCTCGTCTTCGATCACATGTCGTAGCGGATCGCCGTGCGGTTTCGGGCTGTCGCCGGAGGGATAGGTGTCCTGGTGGGCGGGCGTGATGCCGCCCTTGGCCGGCTCGCGGCTTTGCGACGGATCGGGGCGCTTGTCGGTCTTGGCTTCGGCAGGCATGGATCTCTCCTGGGGTTCCAAAGACAACGCCTCGGCCTCAATGCCGTTCCTTCCGTGCCGCGGCCTCGTCCAGCACGCGCCGCGCGGCATTCGCCATCGCCACGTCGATCATCTTGCCGTCCACCGTCGTGCTGGCGCTGCCCTGCGCCAGCGCCTTGTCGAACGCCTCCAGCACGCGCGCATAGTGGTCGAGCTCCTTCTGGCCCGGCGCATAGAGCCGGTTGCACGGCTCGATCTGCGAGGGATGGATGAGTTTCCGCCCGCGATAGCCGAGCCGGCGTGACAGCGCGGTGTCCTTTGCAAAGCCTTCCGGGTCGCGCACGTCGGCGAACACGCCGTCGAGCGGCGAGTCGAAGCGCGCCGCGCGGGCGGCGATCAGCGCCATGCTGCGCGCGGTCATCATTTCCGGTCCGTCGCTCGACCACGTGCAGCCGAGGTCGGTGTTCAGATCGCCATCCTGCGCGCCGCCGAAGGAGAGCGACACGACGCGCGGCGCCGCCACCGACATGCCGTAGGCGTTGAGCACGCCCAAGGCGCTCTCGATCGACAGCACCAGCCGCGTCGAGCCTGTAGCGATGCCACGCGCGGTCTCCAGCGCGGCGATCGTCGCGTCCCAGCGCAGAATCTCGTCGCGCGTCTCGACCTTGGGCAGGAAGATGCCGGCGATGCCCTGGACGCCGATCACCGCGTCGAGATCGGCTTCCGCGAAACCGGTCTCCAAGCCGTTCACGCGCACCCAGACGCGATGGTCCGCGATCTTCGGCGCGTAGGCCTTCACGCCCGCGCGGGCGTTCTCTTTCTCCGAAACCGGGACGGAGTCTTCCAGGTCAAAAATGAACGCGTCCGCCGGCAGCTCCATCGCCTTGTCGAGGAATTTTTCACGGTTGGCCGGGACGTAGAGAAAGCTGCGGGGCAGGAGCATCGGCGACGGACCCATCAATTGTCATCACCGGGCTTGTCCCGGTGATGCCGACAAGCTTGGCACGGCAGTGCCTCATGAATCGAGATCGCCGGGACAAGCCCGGCGATTACGGTGGAGCATTACTCGGCTGCGGTGACTTTAGGATTCGCCGGCGCCGCGAGCCTGGTCACGCCAGCCGCCACGAGCTTGCCGATCGCTGCGGCGTCGTAGCCAAGCTCCCGCAGAATCTCCTCGGAATGCTCGCCCAGCATCGGCGCCGGCCGGGCGATGTCGGGGCCGCCGTGGTCGAGCAGCACCGGGTTGCGCGTGACCTTCATGGTGCCGAGGCGGGGATGCTCGATCTCCTGCACCACGCCGCGCGCGACGATCTGCGGATGCGCGAACACCTCCTCGAAATTATTCACGAGCGCGCAGGGCACGCCGGCCTCCATCAGCGCCGCTTCCAGATCGCGCGAATTCATCTTCCGGATCGCCGGCTCGACCAGCGCCAGCAGCGGGTCTTCGTTGGCCTTGCGCTGGGCGTAGGTGGCAAAGCGCGGATCGGCGAGATGGCTACTGAGCCCGATCGCCTGCATGAACTTTTGGAACAGCATGTTGTTCGGCATGCCGCACGCGACGTAGCGCTTGTCGCTCGTCTCGAACAGTTGATAGGGCGCGGTCAGGCGATGCCGGTTGCCCATCGGCTGCGGCACCTTGCCGGTCTCCAGATACTCCGCCGCCTCCCAGGCCGCTGCTGCGATCGAGGATTCGACCAGCGAAATGTCGGCGATGCGCCCTTCGCCGGTCC
>CAMAWG010000218.1 GCA_945861855.1 Rhodoplanes serenus | reverse complement strand
GGGTATCGCAACTTGCTGCGGTCGTAACGTCCGCGGTTCTTCGCCGTCCACATCGGTGACCCTCCTCGAATCAGGCCACCACTCTTGAATCACAACTGATTCAAGGAATTCAAATTGTTCCCGGACAGACACTTAGAACCGCCTCATGGTCAACAAGCGGCAGGTGGCTAGGTGGAAACCGAAACTCGACAACAAAAAGATGAACTTCCCTCGATTTGTATTTCTCGACGTACCCCCCATACCCAAGATCGTAGCTGGCCCAAAGACGTCGGTAGTTAACGCCACGCCCCGTCCAATACTCTGCTATCTCTTCAGACGTGACCTGCGGGACGCTTTCTCGGTCTGTAGTTCGAACTCGCTGAGCCGTTTTGATGGTCCTCAGCTTTGTCGCTATACGTTCCAACAACTCCGCAATTTGTAGGCGCAAATTCAACAGCATTCCCCCCTCCCACCTAGCCGACGATAATTTGCAGTGGTGGCAACCTGGAGTCGATTGTTTTTGATGTTGCGAGCAACGCTCGAATCGCCCGCTTAACATGACTTTAATCCTATAATTATATTCCTTCACCCCACTCATTCGAGGGCGTCAACCGGTGACGCTGATTGACGGAGCGGGGTGCGGCGCCCGCGCGTCCGGCCTCGTCAGCCGGGCTCCCGGGAGGCCTCGGGGCCCCGCCCTACGGGCACTACGACCCGTGTGCAGGGAGCCTGCTGGACCACCGGAGCCGGTTGCTCCGGGCGGCAAGCGCGGCCCGAGGTCAGTGCGGCGGCCTTCGCGCTGTCTCACGAAAACGCCGCGGTGAAGCGCCGCAAGGTGCGCCGGCCCGCGTGATGGGCCGGCGGTCCCGAAAGGGACCGGCCCGTCCGCAAGGCGGGCCACGAGGTGCGGCGTTCCGCACCGGCGCCTGGCGGCGCTTCACCCCCTCGGCTTTTTCCGGGTGGGCAGGAATGACGGCGGCCGGGTGCCGTAAACCCCGGCGCGATGGCGCGCGCCTGCATGACAACGGAGCCGATGATGAGCACGATCTGCGCGGCACACGCGCCATCCCTCCCACGCGAAGCGGGGGAGGGTGGCACGCGCGGAGGCGAAGCCGAGCGCGGGTCGGGTGGGGTTCAATGCGGGCCGCTCCCCACCCGGGCTGGATCGGCTTCGCCTCCGCTCGCCCACCCTCCCCGAAACCGGGGAGGGATAAGCGTGCCCGTGGCAAAGCCAGACAAGCACACGCCACTGCCTCGGTTGCCGCGCGGAGTTGCGCCGCTATAGTGCGCCCGCCTTCCACAAAAAGAGAATTTTCATGCCCGACCTGAAGTACGACGTTCTCGGCATCGGCAACGCCATCGTCGATGTGATCGCCCGCGCCGAGGACGATTTCCTCGTGCAGCAGAAGATGCCCAAGGGCGGCATGGCGCTGATCGACGAGGCCCGCGCCGAATCGATCTACGACGCGATGGGGCCGGCGGTGGAAATCTCCGGCGGCTCGGCCGCCAACACCATCGTCGGCGTGGCGGGCTTCGGCGCGCGCGCGGCCTTCGTCGGCAAGGTCAAGGACGACGAGCTGGGCCGCGCCTTCGCCCACGACATCCGCGCCGCGGGCGTCACCTTCGACACGCCGCCGGCCGCCGACGGCCCCTCGACCGCGCGCTGCTACGTGATGGTGACGCCGGACGGCGAGCGCACCATGAACACGTTCCTCGGCGCCGCGCAGGACCTGCATCCGGCCGATGTCGATCCCGAAATGGTGGCGGGCGCGGCGATCGTCTACCTCGAAGGCTATCTGTGGGATCCGCCGCACGCCAAGGAGGCGTTCCGCAAGGCCGCCACGATCGCCCATGGAGCGGGCCGCAAGGTGGCGCTGACCCTGTCGGATGCGTTCTGCGTCGGCCGCTACCGCGCGGAATTCCTCGACCTGATCAAGACCGGCACGGTCGATCTGGTGTTCGCCAACGAGAGCGAGCTGAAGAGTCTCTACGAGACCGCGGACTTCGACACCGCGGCGGCGGCGCTGCGCGCGGACGCGCGGCTCGCGGTGGTCACCCGCAGCGAGAAGGGCTGCGTCGTCATCGGCAAGGATGCGACGGTGGTTGTGCCGGCGGCGCCGATCGGCAAGCTCGTCGATGCCACCGGCGCGGGCGATCTGTTTGCGGCGGGCTTCATGTTCGGGATGGCGCGGGGCCGCGACCACAAGACTTCGGCGCAGCTTGGCGCGCTCGCCGCGGCCGAGGTGATCCAGCACATCGGCGCGCGGCCGGAGGTGTCGCTCAAGGACCTCGCCAGGCAGGGCGGCCTGCCGATCTAAACCCGGCATTAACCGGTTGGTAAGCAAATCGCGGTTAACGGTTGGTGAACCCACCACCGGGAACCACCAGACATGGCCAATCGCGACGACAATCAGGCGGATGCCGGGCCTGCGGCAGCATCCGAGCCCGAAATGACGGCGGCAAAGACCGGGCCGCTGATGCTCGAAGGGCCGAAGGCCCAGAGCGAGACGGCCACCGAGACGAGCTCCCCGATCATCGACCTTGAGCCGCTCGCGAGCCGCATCGCCGACGGCGGCACATCCGCCGGCACGACCGATTCTGCGGATACGGCTGGGCCGGAGCAGCCGTCCCGCTGGCGCCTGCCGGCCTATGCGCCGCTCGCCGCCACGGTTGTTTTCTCCATCGCGCTCGGCGCCATCGCCGGCGCCGCCGCGACCGGCGCGCTGATGCGGGACTCGGCCGAGACCACCGCCAGCATCGCCAAGGCCGACACCGCGCGCACCTTGCAGGACACCGTCGCCCAGCTCAACGGCGAGCTGACCGCGCTCAAGGCGAGCGTCGTCAGCGCCCAGCGCAACGCCAGCACCCAGATCGGCAAGCTGTCCGAGCGCCTCGAACGCACCGAAAAGGCGCAGGCCGAACCCGCGGCCAAGCTCGCCAGGCTCCAGGACACCGTCGACCGGCTCGATCGCCGCCCGCAGCAGGTGGCAGCCATTCCCGCTCCCGCGCCCGCGCCAGAAATCACCGGCTCGGTCACGCCGAAGGAGCAGTCGAAGCCTCCGGTCGCCGAAGGCTGGCGGCTCCGCGACTTCTACGACGGCCGCGCCGTGGTCGAGAGCCGCAACGGCACCTTGTTCAAGGTCGGCCCGGGCTCGACCGTGCCGGGGCTGGGCAAGGTCGAATCGATCAAGCGCGAGAACGGCCGCGTCGTGGTGACCACGGCGGCCGGCACCATCGCCGCGTCGCTCGAGTCGCGGCGCCCGTCCGGCTACAATCCGTTTCGCTGGTGACTGAGCGGACCCACACCGGGATCTGACGACGGGCGGCGCCGGAAGGTTGCCGCCCGCCGCATTTCGGAGTTGTGGCCCCCGGCCGCGATCCGTGTCAGATTCCCCATTCGCTTTGCCGGGCGAATGGAGGACTGAACTATGGTCCTGGGTCGGAGGCTGCTTGCCGCACTCGCGGCGCTGATGGTCCTGCCCGCGACGGCCGGCGCGCAGCCGGCGCCCCGCCAGCAGCAGCCAAAGCCGGAAATGATGGAGAACTGCCCCGGCATGGTGGCGGGCCAGCCCCCACGGGTGATCCCCGCCGCGCTGCGGCTCGCCTCCCTGGCCGGCGACCAGGCCCGCATCTCCTACGTCGGCCACTCCACCTTCACCATCGAAAGCCCCGGCGGGGTGCGGATCGCCACCGACTACAACGATTATGTGAAGCCGCGCGGGTTGCCCGACATCGCCACCATGAACCACGCGCATTCGTCCCACTTCACCGACAGCCCCGAGCCCGGCATCAAGCATGTGCTGCGCGGCTGGGGGCCGAGCCCGGACCAGCCGGCGCGGCATGACATCCAGGCCCGCGACGTGCGGGTGCGCAACGTGCCGACCAACATCCGGAGCTGGGGCGGCGGCACCGAACGGCACGGCAATTCGATCTTCATCTACGAGATGGCCAATTTGTGCATCGCCCACCTGGGCCACCTGCACCACACCCTGACCCAGCAGCAGCTCAACGAGATCGGCCGCATCGACGTGGTCATGGTGCCGGTCGACGGCGGGGTGACGCTGGATTTCGAAGGCATGGCCGAGGTGCTGGCGGCGCTGAAGGCGCCGCTGATGATTCCGATGCACTATTTCAGCACCTATTCGCTGCGGCGCTTCCTCGGTGTCCTGGGCGAGAAGTCCTACGAGGTCGAGATGAGCGAGACGCCCTCGGTCGTGGTGTCCAAGACCACGCTGCCGGTGAAGCCGAAGGTGCTGGTGCTGCCCGGCCGCGCGTTTTGAATCGTTCGCATTGGGCCGCTTGTCATCGGCGCGACACACGCAAGTTGTGGATAGCGTGGCTCTGCCGCACGTTTCCGCGTGCAGGCTTGCATGATTGATTTATCTCAGTTGATGTTGCTTCGCGCGGTGAGCGCTCATTCGAAGCGCTCTCATTTTTCGATCGAGTGAGTCATGAGCGACCGCTGGACTGGCTGGAAGTCCTTCCCCGACGACTTTCACGGCGAGTACATCCAGGCCCCGGTGGGGCCGGGGCTCTACGAAGTGTGCCGCGCCTCGACCCGGGAGCCGGTCGCGTTCGGCTGCACGCGGAACGTGGCGGGGTCGCTGTGCGATATCCTGAAGCCGCGCGGCCTTCGCAAGTGGCTGTCGTTCCGCCGCGGGCGGCGCTACGACACCGGCGAGCTGGAATACCGGACCTGGCCGACGGCGAGCCTGGCCGACGCTCGGGTCGCGGTCAGTCTGATCCGCGAACGCCACGAGGCGGTGATGCGCAAATACGCCGCCGCGCGCGCCTGAAACAGGCGTAAATTCGGTCGATTAATCAAGATGTCCCGACGCGCGGCGCAGCACCTGCGCGGCTCCGGCTGACGAATTCCCGCGCCAGGCCACGATCTGGTCGGGCCGGATCAGCGCGAGATCGGCGCCGTAAAGATCGCGCGCTTCGTCGCCTGCGACCGGCACCACCGACAGCGGCAGGTTCATCGCCTGCGCCGCGGCGCGGAACGGCTCGGCGCCGGCGGGATTGCTGCCCATCTGCAGCAGCGTGAACTCGAAGCCGAGCGCGTCGTAGAGCGAGCGGCCGTCGCCGAGCCAGAGGTGCGGGGCGCGGCCGCCGGGGCAGCCGGAAGGCTCGTAGCTGTTGGGCGCGTCGAGCGGCAATGCGGTGCCGTCCGGCACGACGATCGGCGAGCCGTCGTAGCGACCGCCGAAGGTGATGCCCGGAATGTTGAACTCAAACCGGGCGTGATGGTTGAAGTGGTCGCCGGTGAGCTTGCGCGCCGCCTCGCCGGCCGGGCCTTCGTCCTCCAGTTCCGGCGGCGGCACGAACAGCCCAAGCGAGTCGGCAAAGCCGCGCGCATAGGTGGTGTTGCGCCGCGCGATCGCCTGCCGTTCGGTTTCGTACGTGTCGAGCAGCGCCGGGCCGCCCCAGCCCTTGAGCACGGCGGCGGCTTCGGATGATGCATTGCCGCGCCATGCCACGATCT
>CAMAWG010000217.1 GCA_945861855.1 Rhodoplanes serenus | reverse complement strand
TGGACTCGGTCTCGCAAATCGTCAGCCTCACCGTGTTCTTCATCCTGTTCTTCGGCCTGCTCTGGGGCGCCTGGGTACTCGCCGTCTGGCTGACCAGGCCCAAGGAAGGCGAGGAAGTCGCGGGTGCCTCGAGACTGCCTGCCGAATCGGCGAGGCCCGAATGCGGCGGAAGCGCCGATGCGCCCGCAGTGCGGGCGCGCGATGGGACGATAGCCGGGCTGCGGGCGCTGGCTTACAATGGCCTCCTCTCTTACGGGGGATGGGTGCCATGTTCGCAGGATTTACGCCGTTCACCTGGTTTCACGTCGTACTGAGCCTGGCGATGCTGGTCGCCGGTGTTCCCGTGCTGAAAGCGCTCCTTCGCTCCGAGCGAGCGGAAGGATGGACCATCGCTTTCTTGGTCACCGCGATTGCCACCAGCGCAACCGGCTTTGGCTTTCCGTTCACGCAGCTGATCGATTCGCACTTCGTCGGGATCGTCTCGCTCGTGGTGCTGGGGCTCGCCGTGCTCGCGCGCTATGTCTTCCATCATGCCGGGAGCTGGCGCTGGATCTACGCCGTGAGCATCGTGCTGGCTTTCTATCTCGATGTGTTCGTGTTGATCGCACAATTCTTCAAGAAGGTGCCGGCGCTGCGCGCTGCCGCACCGACGCTGGCGGAGCTGCCGTTCGTGATCACGCAAGGGGGCGTGCTGTTGGTCTTCGTCTATCTGACCGTCATCGCCGTGCGCCGATTCCATCCTGCGGCGCCGGGCGCGGCCTAAGCCGGCACGTCCGCCAGCCCTCGCCGCTTGAGCAGCGCATCCGGTGTCGGCAGCCGGCCGCGGAACGCAGTGTACAGCGCCTCGGGATCGCGCGAGCCGCCGGCCGCATAGACGTGGTCGTGCAGCTTCTTCGCGGTTCCACCGTCGAAGATGTCGCCGGTTTCCTCGAATGCCGCGAACGCGTCGGCGTCGAGCACTTCCGACCACATGTAGCTGTAATAGGCCGAGGCATAGCCGCCGCCTGAGAACACATGTGCAAAGTGCGTTGGCCGGTGGCGCATCACGATCTCCGCCGGCATCCCGATGCGATCCAAAGCATCCTTCTCGAAAGCGGTCACGTCGAAATCCTTCGCCTCCGCAAGCGTGTGGATGTCGAGATCGACCAGCGCCGAGGCGACATACTCCACCGTCGCGAAGCCCTGGTTGAAAGTGCGCGCGGCCAGGAGCCGCTTCAGAAAGTCTTCGGGCATGGAGTGGCCGTCGCGATAGTGGATCGCAAAGCGGCGCAGCACGTCGGGCTGCTCCAGCCAGTGCTCGTAGAGCTGCGACGGCAATTCCACCCAATCGGTGAGCACACTGGTGCAGGCGACTGACGGATAGGTGACATCCGAAAGCAGAGCATGCAGCGCATGCCCAAACTCGTGGAACAGCGTTCGCGCATCGTCGAAAGAGAGCAGCGTCGGCTGCCCGTCGGGCGCTTTGTTGAAATTCATCACATTGACGACCAGAGGACGAATATCACCCACCAGCTTTTCCTGGTCGCGCAGGGTGGTCATCCAGGCGCCGCTGCGCTTCGACGAGCGCGCGAAATAATCGCCGAAAAACAGGCCGCGATGGCTGCCGTCAGCACCGTTCACCTCGAACGCCTGCACGTCCGGATGCCAGCCCTGGATATCCTTGCGCCGCTCGAAGGACAGACCGAACAGCTTGTAGGCGGTGTAGAACGCCGCATCGATGATGTGATGAAGCTGGAGGTACGGCTTGACCGCCGCCTCGTCGAGATCGCAGCGGATCTTGCGGAGCTTCTCCGCGTAGTAGCGCCAATCCCAGGCGGCGAACCGGAAATTGCCGCCCTCCTCCTGGGCCAGCGCCTGCATGGCGTCGCGATCCGCAAGCGCCCGGGCGCGGGCCGGCTTCCAGACCCGATCGAGTAGGCCGCGCACGGCTTCCGGCGTCTTCGCCATGGCGTCGTCGAGCCGGTAATGGGCAAACGTCGCATAGCCGAGAAGCTTCGCGCGCTCGGCGCGCAGCACCACCATCTCGGCGATGTTTGCCCGGTTGTCGGTCTGGCCGCCGTTCTCACCGCGCGCAATCCAGGCACGGAACACCTTCTCGCGCAGGTCCCGCCGTGCGGAGAACTGCAGGAACGGCTCGACGCTCGACCGCGACAGCGTGATGACATGCTTGCCGGTGAGCCCACGCTCGGCGGCGGTGGCACGCGCGGCTGAGCGCAGAAAATCCGGGAGGCCCGCAAGCTCCTCTTCGGTTTCCAGCACCAACGTGTAGGATTGCTCATCGGCCAGCACATTCTGGCTGAAGGCGGTGCCGAGCGCGGCCAGCCGTTCGTTGATCTCCGCAAGCCGCTTCTTCTTCACCGGATCGAGCCCCGCACCGGCGCGCACGAACATGGTGTGGTAGCGCTCCAGCACCCTGCTCTGCTCGGCGGTCAGCCCAAGCCGCTCCCGCGCGACGAAGAGCGCGACGACCCGCTGGAACAGCGCCGCGTTCATCAGGATGCCGTTCCAGTGGCGGGCGCGGCGGGGCGACAGCTCGCGTTCGATCGCGAGCAGCGCATCGTTGGTGTGAGCTCCGGAAAGGACGCCGAACACACTGCTGACCCTGTCGAGCAGCCGGCCTGCCCGCTCCATCACCTCGATGGTGTTGGCAAAGGTCGGCTCCGCCGCTTCCCCGGCGATGGCCGCGATCTCGGCGTCATGGTCGGCAAAGCCCCGCTCAAACGCGGGCATGAAGTGATCGGGCTTGGTGCGCCCGAATGGCGGGACGCCGAACGCGCCCTGCCAGTCCTGGAACAGCGGATTGTCCCCGTCAGGGGCGGGTTTGGCGGCTTGGTCCTGGTCGGTCATGGCCGCTATATGGTGGCCCGGCCCTGCGCCGGGCAAGGCAAAGTTTGCTATCATTCCCGGTGTCGGCAGTCCCGGAGAGCCCCATGCCTCGACACGCAAGCTACGTCCCCCACGGCGTCATCCCGGCGGTGCTGCTGCCGTTCCATGACGACCTTTCGATCGACGAAGCAAGCTTCCGCAGCCACCTGCGCGATGTCGCCGCGACCGAGGGTCTCTCCGCCATCACCATCAACGCCCACTCCACCGAGGTCGCCTCCTGCTCCTTCGACGAGCAGAGGCGCGTGCTGGACATCGCGCAGGACGAAATCGGCGCCCGCCTCCCGATCGTCAACGGCATCTGGGCTGACGGCAGCCTCGAGGCCGCCCGCATCGCCAAGATGGCGGCCGCCGGCGGCGCCTCGGCGCTGCTGGTGTTCCCGCCAGCACCGTTCACGCTCCAGCAGTCGCCCGAAATGGCGATCGCCCATTTCAAGCGCATCGCCGAGGCCTCCGACCTGCCGATCATCGTGTTCCAGTATCCGCTGGCGACCGGCCAAGGCTACCCGCGCGACACGCTCCTGAAGATGTGCGAGCAGGTGCCCACCATCCGCGCCATCAAGGACTGGTCCGGCAACGTCCCCCAGCACGAGATGCAGATCCGCACGCTCCAGGGCCTGCCGCGGCCGGTGAACGTGCTGACCACCCATTCGGCCTGGCTGTTCTCCTCGCTGGTGCTGGGCTGCAACGGGCTGCTCTCCGGCTCGGGCAGCGTGATCGCCGACCTGCAGGCGCAGCTGTTCCGGGCCGTGCAGCGGAACGACCTCGGCGAGGCCAAGCGTCTGAACGACCGCATTTATCCGACCGCGCGGGTGTTCTATGCCGAACCCTGGGCCGACATGCACAACCGCATGAAGGAGGCGCTGGTGCTGCTCGGACGGCTGCCGCGCGCGGTGGTGCGGCCGCCACTGGTCAAGCTCAGCCGCGCCGAGATCGACCGCATCCGCGCGGCGTTGGTCGAGGCTGGATTGCTGAGCACGAAGGCCAGCCGCGACGCCGCTTAGCCGCTTAGCCGCGCCGTGCGAACCTTGTCAGCGCGGGCGCGCTTAACGTCTCGATAACAATTTCGATGCGGCGGACGATCCACAATCGCTAGCGGGTCGGAGCATCGGAGCACCAAAACTCTTGCGCCTCGCTGCTAAATACATTATGTGAGCGCTGCCCAATTTCGCACGTGCCTGTGGCCGCGTGTCGATCGGTGGGATCCGGACAAGAGGCCGGATAGCCGCCTACGGAAGAGAAGACCTCTTCCTTGCTAGGTGTCCTGAAGGACCAAGTGTCCCGATGAACGCCGATGCGATCGACAGCCGGAGGCGAAACCGGCGCACCTCGTTCTCAACGGGGGACGCGGCTTAAAGCAACGACGGAGCGGGCTTTTTTGGAAACGCCGGCGTGAATGCCGGACTGACTAAAAAGGCTTGTCCTTCTTTGCCAGCAGTGCGGAACGGGTCACTCCCTTATCCGGACCAAGGCAGACATCACGTGATGCCCAAGGCTCGCATTCAGCGGGCCGCAAGCATCATAGGAGGTTCACCTGACGGCTACGCCGTCCTTCCGGACTAGGGGAGCTAGGTCGAGATGACCGCACGAATTCGCGAATTTCTGAAGCGCCGCACCGAAGAAGGGCCTTGCCTCGTGGTCGACCTCGACGTCGTCCGCGACAACTACAATTCCTTCTCCAAGGCACTGCCTGACAGCAAGGTTTACTACGCGATCAAGGCCAACCCGGCGCCGGAGATCCTCAAGCTCCTGGTGGAACTGGGTGCCTGCTTCGACGTCGCGTCGGTGAGCGAGACCCGGGATGTGCTGGCTGCGGGCGCCACGCCCGACCGCATCTCCTACGGCAATACCATCAAGAAGGAGAGCGAGATCGCCGCCGCCTTCAAGCTCGGCGTCACGCTGTTCGCCATCGACTGCGAGGCAGAGGTCGAGAAGGTCGCCCGCGCGGCGCCCGGCTCGCGCGTGATCTGCCGCATCCACTGCGACAACACCGGCGCCGACTGGCCGCTGTCGCGCAAGTTCGGCTGCGAGCCGGCCTATGCCGCCGACATCCTCGAACACGCGCACCGGCAGGGGCTCGTCCCGCACGGCATCTCGTTCCACGTTGGTTCCCAGCAGAACAACGTCGAGGCGTGGGACCGCGCGCTCGCCAACACGGCGGCGATCTTCCGCACCTGCGCGGAGCGTGGGATTTTCCTGCAGATGGTCAATCTCGGCGGCGGCTTCCCGGCGAAGTACATCCGCAAGACGCCGAAGCTCGAGTCCTACGGCAAGGCGATCTTCCGCTCGCTGCGCAAGCATTTCGGCAATGCGATCCCGGAGACCATCGTGGAGCCGGGCCGCGGACTCGTGGGCAACGCCGGCATCATCGAGGCCGAGGTCGTGCTGATCGCCAAGCGAACCCCCGAGGACGACCTGCGCTGGGTCTATCTCGATATCGGCAAGTTCCACGGGCTGGCAGAAACCATCGACGAGTCGATCCGCTACCCGATCAAGACGCCCAGGGATCGCGACGAGATGGCACCGTGCGTGGTCGCGGGCCCGACCTGCGATTCGGTCGACGTGCTCTACGAGAAGAACCCCTATCCGCTGCCGGTGTCGCTCGCGATTGGCGACAAGGTGCTGATCGAGGCGACCGGTGCCTATACGGCGACCTACTC
>CAMAWG010000216.1 GCA_945861855.1 Rhodoplanes serenus | reverse complement strand
CCCCGCGCTACCCCTCGGTGTTCTACGCGTTCGGGCACGGCCATCTGGGCGTCACGGGGGCGCCCATGACGGCGCAGATCGTGAAGGACGCCTTGCTCGGCCGCCAGCCTCCGGTCGACCTCGCGCCGTACCGGGTCGACCGCTTCTAGGCCACCGTACAAGATGACGACACAACAACCCGAAACGATCGCGGTCATCGGTGGCACGGGCGCGGAGGGCGGCGGGCTCGCCCTGCGTTGGGCTGCGGCGGGGCATCGCGTGATCATCGGCTCGCGCGATGCGACTCGGGCCAGGCAGGCCGCCGGCGAATTGTCGGCGCTCCTGCCTTCGGCGATGATCGAGGGCGACGAGAGCAGTGCCGCCGCGGCGAAAGCCTCGATCGTTGTCCTGGCCGTGCCGTTCGCCGGCCAGATGCAGACGGCGATCGCGCTCAGGCTCGCGCTGGAGGGAAAGATCCTGATCGACGTCACGGTACCCTTGGTGCCGCCGAAGGTGTCGACCGTCCAGCTGCCGCAGGGCGGATCGAGCGTGGTGCTGGTGCAGAAGGCGCTGGGGGAAGGCGTAAGGGTGGTTTCCGCGTTCCAGAACGTGTCGGCGCACAAGCTGAAGAAACTCGACCACGCCATTCAGTGCGACGTGCTGGTCTGCGCGGACTCGAAGGAGGCGCGCCAGCGCGTCATCCAACTTGCCGCCGATGCGGGGTTGCGCGGCATCGACGCGGGGCCGCTCGCGAACTCCGTAGCCGCCGAGGCGATGACCTCGCTGCTGATCTGGATCAATCGCGCCTACAAGGTACCGGACGCCGGTATCACGATCACCGGTCTGCCCTGAGCGGTTTCGCATGGGCACGGCGGGCAAGCTTGAATTGATCGCCCTCCAGGACGTCGGCAGGATCGAACCGGGAGACGATCTCGCCGCACGGATCGTGTCGGCCGCCGTGCAAACCGGCGTCGCGCTAACGGACGGCGACGTCGTGGCGGTGGCCCAGAAGATCGTGTCCAAGTCAGAAGGGCGCTATGTGGTTCTCGACGAGGTTACGCCGTCGCCGCGCGCCCTTGAGCTTGCCGCAACGTGCCTCAAGGATGCGCGCATGGTCGAGCTGGTGCTCCGGGAGGCGCGCGAGGTGCTGCGCGCCGTGCCGAACGTGCTGATCGTCGAGGACAGGCGCGGACTCGTGCTCGCGAATGCCGGCATAGACCAGTCGAATGTGGAGGCCGATGCGGCGGGGCGCGGGCGCGCATTGCTCCTGCCGGAGGATCCGGACGCGAGCGCGCAAAGGCTGCGTTCGCGCATCGGCAGCGTGGCTGGCGTCGAGGTCGGTGTCCTGATCAACGACAGCATCGGCCGGGCGTGGCGGCTCGGCACCGTGGGAACCTGCATCGGTGCGAGCGGGCTGCCGGGGCTTCTCGACCTTCGCGGCAAGGCGGATCTCTATGGGCGCGCGCTGCAGACCACCGAAATCGGGTTTGCGGACGAACTGGCCGCCGCGGCTTCGGCGCTGATGGGGCAGTCGGGCGAGGGCTGGCCGGTGGTGGTGATTCGCGGCGCGGGGTTGATGCGCGCGGACGGCAACGCGCTGGAGCTGCAGAGGCCGCGGGACAAGGATCTGTTCCGGTGATCCTCGCGCTGGCAGGTGGCGTCGGCGGGGCCAAGCTCGCGGCGGGAATGGCGCGCGCTCTGCTGCCGGACGAACTCGTCATCGCGGTAAATACAGGCGATGACTTCGAGCACCTCGGGCTGCAGGTGTCGCCTGACCTGGACACCGTGATGTACACCTTGGCGGGAATCGCCAATCCGCAGACCGGGTGGGGGCAGGCCGGCGAGACTTGGTCGTTCATGCAGGCGCTCGAGCGCCTGGGCGGTCCCGCCTGGTTCCAGCTCGGAGATCGCGACCTCGCGACGCATGTCGAGCGCACGCGGCGGCTTGCGTCGGGCGAGTCGCTGACCGCAGTGACGCGAGCGATCTGCGAGCGGCTCGGCGTGCGACACGCCGTGGTGCCGATGTCGGACGATCCCGTGCGCACTGTGGTGCACACAGACAAGGGCGAACTGGAATTCCAGCATTACTTCGTGCGCGAGCGCTGCGAGCCTCGCGTCGAGCGGATCGATTATCGCCACAGCGCCGCCGCGCGCCCCAGCGCGGCGCTTTCGGCCGCGCTCGCGAATCCGGCGCTGCGCGGCGTCGTGATCTGCCCGTCGAATCCCTACCTCAGCATCGCGCCGATCCTTGCAGTGCCCGGCGTGCGCGAGGCGATTGGGCGCTGCGCGAGGGTGGTGGCGGTTTCCCCGATCATCGCGGGAGAGGCGGTCAAGGGGCCCGCGGCGAAGCTGATGCGCGAGCTGGGGGTCGAGCCCAGCGCGGTGGAGGTGGCACGGTACTACCGCGGGATCGCGCGGACGATCGTCATCGACCGCGCCGATGCCGCGCTAGCCCCGGCCGTCGAGGCGCTCGGCCTTCATGCCGCCATCGAAGACACGGTGATGCGCGATGATGCGGACCGGGAGCGGCTTGCGCGCGCGTGCGTCGCGCTGCTCGACCGGACGGGGATGTGAGCCTTCGCATTGCCGCACTGGTGCCGGTAAAGGATCCCGGGCATGGCAAGTCGCGGCTCAACAGCGTGCTCGGCGCCGCCGAGCGTGCCGCACTCAATGCCGCCCTTGCCGCCAGGACGCTCCAAGTCTGTGCCGAGGTGATCGGGGAGGTTTGGACCTACGTTGTCACGGCGAGCGACGAAATTGCCGCCGAGGCCCTTGCGCGCCGACTGAACGTGGCGCGCGAGGCGGAGGCGGGAGATCTGAACGCCGCGCTGACGCTTGCGGGGAAGCCGGCGGTCGCCGCCGGGGCGGATGCGTTGCTGGTGGTTCCGACGGATCTGGTCCTCATCACGGGAGCGTCCCTTCGATCGGTCGTCGCCGCACTGGAGCGATCGCGCGGTTGCATACTGGTGCCTGACCGGCGCGGCACCGGCACCAACATGATGGGCATCGCACCTGCCCGGCTGGATCTTTTCCGGTTCGGCGAGCAAAGCCTGCGCAAGCATGAGCAGGCGGCGCGGGACGCGGGGCTCGCCGTGAACGTGCTGGCAGATCCGCTGCTGGCCCTCGACCTCGATCTGCCGGAAGACCTAGAGCTGTGGCGCTCGGCGTGCGCGTCGTGAAACGGGTGTCATGACGACAGGCGCCAGCGCGGGCGCCTCGTAGCTGCGCATGTTCTGCCCCGCGTCGGCCACGCCATATAGGGTGGTGCGCTGCGCGGCGCGGCGGCCGATGCCCTCGATCAGCGCGTCCATGCGCGCAGGCGGCAGCTCTTCGCCGTGCTCGTTGCCCGCGGCACGCGAGATGCTTTCATTCATCAGCGTCCCGCCCAGGTCGTTGGCGCCTGTTTGCAGGCTGAGCGCGGCGGCCGCGGGACCCAGCTTCACCCACGATACCTGGATGTTCTGGATCACTGGATGCAGCGCGATCCTCGCCACCGCGTGCATCAGCAGGGTTTCCCGCCACGTCGGGCCACGCCGCGCGCTACCCTTCAGGTACATCGGCGCTTCCATGTGCACGAAGGGCAGAGGAACGAACTCCGTAAATCCGCCGGTGCGCACCTGCAGGTCGCGGATGCGCAGCAGGTGCCGTGCCCAGTGCACCGGACGCTCGACGTGGCCAAAAAGGATGGTTGCGGTGGTCCGCAGGCCCAGCCGATGCGCCGCTTCGACCACGTCCAGCCATTCGAGGGTCGTCAGCTTGTCTGGGCAGATCCGGGCGCGCACCTCGTCGTCGAGGATTTCCGCCGCGGTTCCGGGCAGCGAACCCAGCCCCGCATCGCGCAGCCGCTCGAGAAACCGCGGCACCGTGAGGCCGAGCGTCAGGGCGCCGTGCGTCACCTCCAGCGGCGAGAACGCGTGCACGTGCATTCGCGGCGCGGCTTGCTTCACCGCGCGCAGCAGCGCGAGGTAAGTCTCCCCGGTATACGACGGGTGGATGCCGCCCTGCATGCAGACTTCGGTGGCGCCACGCGCCCAGGCCTCTTCGGTGCGCCGCGCGACCTCTTCCAGCGCAAGGTCGTAGGGCTGGCCGCGCAGCGTCTCGGCGGTCTTGCCCTTCGAGAAGGCGCAGAAGTGGCAGCGGAAGCCGCAGACGTTGGTGTAATTGATGTTGCGGTTAACGACGTAGCGCACGGTGTCGCCCGATGCCTTGTGGCGCAGAACGTCGGCCGCGGCGACTACCACGGCGAATTCATCTTCGCGCGCGGCGAATAGACGAACGATGCCCGCTTCGTTCAGCCGTTCTCCTGCAGCGGCGCGCGTGAGCAGCGTTTCCAGTTGCGCCCCCTTCGGCGCGAAATGGCCCGGGACAGGGGGTGTCGCATTCGCGATGCCGGGGCTCCAGGCGTCACCGCGCGGATAGCCCTCGGCGTCGGTTGCATCGAGCACGCGGCTCGCCAGCGCGGGCGCCAGCCACTTTACCGGATCCCGTGCGTACGCCGGATAGATCGCAAGGCGCTGCAGCGGGATCAGTCCCGCGGCGCGCGTTGCCTGCTCCAGGCGCTCGATCTGCGGCCAGGCGTGCTCGGGATTCACGTAGTCGTCAGTGACTGGGGAGATGCCGCCCCAGTCGTTGATGCCGCCGGCAAGGAGTTCTGGGAAGCGCGCCTCGCTCAGGTTGGGCGGGACCTGGATGTTGGCGGTGGCGCCGAGGACGATGCGCGCGGCCGCCGCCGTCCAGAGCAGGTCCTCGAAGCCGGGCTCGGTGTGGCCGCGCATGCGCGTGTCGTCCTTGGCGCGGAAGTTCTGCACGATCACTTCCTGCAGGTGCCCATGGCGGGCATGCCCGTCCCGCAGCGCAAGCAGCGCGTCGATGCGCTCCAGGCGCGTCTCGCCGATGCCGATGAGGATGCCGGAGGTGAACGGAATGCGCGCGCGGCCGGCCGCTTCGAGCGCCGCCAGCCGTACCGCAGGGACCTTGTCCGGGCAGCCGTGATGCGCGCCCCCCGGCGCGCAGAGTCTCTCGACCGTGCTCTCCAGCATCATCCCCTGCGATACTGACACTTCGCGCAGCCGGAGCATTTCCGGCTCGGAGAGCACGCCCGGATTCACGTGCGGCAAGAGGCCCGTTTCCGCGAGTACGCGCTCGCACATCGCAGCGAGATAGTCGACCGTGGAAGCGAAGCCCAGCTTCGCGAGCGCGGCGCGCGCGGATTCGTGCACGGCCTCGGGACGGTCGCCGAGCGTGAAGAGTGCCTCGCGGCAACCGGCTTGGCGGCCAAGACGCGCGATCTCGAGCACCTCTTCCGGTCGGAGGAACGCGTGGTCGACCTGGCGCGGGCCGCGCACGAAAGTGCAGTAGCCACAGACGTTGCGGCACAGGCGCGTGAGCGGGATGAACACCTTGCGGGAATAGCTGACGAGGCGCCCGTGCCCCTCTTCGCGCAGCCGGCGCGCCTGCGCCATCAGCGCCGGAGGTTCGAGTGATTCGAGCGTCGAGAGAAGCGTTCGTGCTTCAGGGTGCACGCGCGTACTCGATTGAGGCGGCAAAAACGTACTCGAATGGCGGTAGCTTCATTTCGGCAATCGGCTCGGTGGC
>CAMAWG010000215.1 GCA_945861855.1 Rhodoplanes serenus | reverse complement strand
TCCGCTCCCATTCCTCGTCCGTCAGATCGGACGGATACCGCTTCGTTTTCTTTGCAATATCGGCCATCCGGCCACGATTCGCTGGGGTCCACATCCCAAGCTTGAATCACGCCGATAGCTTCAACACAATCCATTCTCAAACGGTCTCTGAGCGCCAAGGTGCTGGCGCTGGGCCAAGGGCTGGGTGCGCTTCATCTCGACGGCATCATCGAAACCGTCCCCACCACCCGGTCTCTCAGCGTCTATTACGAGCCCATGAGCATCTCCACGGCGGCCTTGCAGGGGCACATCGTGGATATCCTGGACAATTTGCGAGGCACCACGGTGACCGGCCGGAGTTGGGATATCCCGATCTGTTACGATTCCGATTTTGCCCCCGACCTCGGCGAGGTTGCCGAGCGGTGCAATCTCTCGCCGAACCAGGTCATCGAGCTCCACAGCAGCGTGACATACCACGTGTACATGCTGGGCTTTCTGCCGGGGCTGGCCTATTTGGGCGATCTGCCGGAAGCGCTCGCGCTGTCCCGCCGAACCGCCCCCCGCCCGCGAATTCCAGCCGGCTCGCTTGGCATCGGCGGCAGGATGACCTGCATCTATCCGATGGACACGCCCTGCGGCTGGCACCTGATCGGACGTTCGCCGGTCGCACTTTGGGATCAGCGGCTGGAGAACGGAGCGATCCTGACGGCCGGAGACAAGGTGACGTTCAAGCCGGTGTCGCTGCGGGAGTACGAGCGCGCGCGGGCGGAAAGCACGGTTGCCGCGCCCCACATGCAATCGACCCATTGAGCAGGCAAATGGCCCCAGCCTTACGCATACTCAAGCCGGGTCTTCTGACCACGGTTCAGGATTTGGGCCGGCGCGGCTACCAGCACCTCGGCGTTGCGGTCAGCGGTGCGCTCGATCCCGTCAGCCTTCGCGCGGCGAACGCACTGGTTGGCAACGCGCCCGGCACGGGGGCGCTCGAAGTGGCCTATGTCGGCCCGACGTTCGTCGTCGAGGCTGACAGTGTGCAACTGGCTTGCGTTGGCGCCGGCGCCAGCATCGAGGTTCTGCCCGATGAGACCGCGGCCGACGGCATCAAGATCGCAGGCATGCAGACCTTCCGGGTCCGGCGCGGCCAGGTTGTCCGCATCGGGGCGCTTCACGATTCCGCCGTGCTCTATGTCGCGGTCGAGGGTGGGTTTGCCATCGAGCCGGTCTTGGGCAGCGTTTCGACGTTTGCCCGCGGCGGACTTGGCGGCTGGCAGGGGCGCGCGCTGACGTCAGGCGATGTGCTGCCGCTTCTCCTCGACCGGGCGAGCGACCGTGGCGAGTTCCGGCTCGAAGGCCTGAACCTGTCGCGCCCGGCGCGCTATCGCGCCATTTTGGGTCCGCAGAATGCGTTCTTCTCGGAGCGCGCGATCCGGGGGCTTTTCGAAAGCGAGTATACCGTCAAGTCCGAATCGGATCGGATGGCCTTCCTGCTCGACGGACAGAAGCTCGATCACGTCGCGGGCTTCGACATCGTCTCCGACGGCATTGCCATGGGATCGATTCAGGTGCCCGGACACGGACAGCCCATTGTGCTGATGGCGGATCGTCAAACGACGGGCGGCTACCCCAAGGTTGCCACCGTCATATCCGCCGACTTGCCGGCGCTCGGCCGCGTGCGCATCGGCGAGACGATCGCCTTCGAGGCGATCGGCATCGAGGAGGCGCAGGACCTGCGCCGCAAGCATCTGCTGGAGATCGATTCGATCCAGGGTCGCGTCGTCCCCCTCACCCGAAGCGTGGAGGACATCACGGCGCACCTGTTCGCAAGCAACCTCATCAGCGGCGCCATCGATGCTCACTGCGCCTATGCGGACTAAACCATGACGTCTGGGCAAGCCGTGGCGGAGAACACGCACGCCGCAACCGTAAGCCGCGGGATCAACCCTGCCACCTGGGTCAAACCGGCAGAGAACATTCCTGTCGGCATTCTGTACATGATCGTCGCGACCCTGGCGTTCGCGGCCATGCACGCGCTCAGCAAGTGGCTGATCGCCGAGTATCCCATCGGCCAGGTGATGTTCGCACGGTCCTTCGTCGGATTGATCATCTGCTCGGCGTTCGTGCTGCCACAACACGGCCTTTCGGTCTTTGCCACGAAAAAAGCGAACTCCCACGTCTTCAGGGGCTTGTCGCAGTCGATTTCGCAAACGTTCTCTGTGCTCGCGTTCAGCCTCATGCCGCTTGCGGGAGCCATCGCAATCAACTTTTCCGCGCCGCTTTGGGCGGCCCTTGTCGCCATCATCTGGCTGAAGGAACGGGCAGGCCCCGCTCGCTGGAGCGTCTTGCTTGTCGGCTTCCTGGGCGTGGTCATCGTAACGAATCCGAGCGCGGACTCGCTGACGCTCGGAGCCATCTTTGCACTCTTGAACGCAATCATGCTCGGCACGGTCACGGTGGCGGTTCGCGGCATGACGGGGACCGAGTCGCCGAGCACCTTGCTGATGTGGCAACTCGCGACCGTGTCGGTCTTCCATTCCCTCCTGCTTGTATTCGGATTCAAATGGATGACGCCCGCCGACTTCATGCTGTTCGTGTTGTGCGGGGTCACGAATCTGATCGGACAGTATTTCTGGACCAAGGCGCTCGTGCTTGCGCCGGCCACGGCGGTGTCGCCGTTCTTTTACTTCATGCTGGTCTGGGCGATGGGCATCGGATTCGTGGTTTGGGGCGAGGTTCCGACAGTGCCCCTTCTTGTCGGATCGTGCATCGTCGTGGCTGCGGGCCTGTATCTGCTGTGGCATGAGGCGCAGCGAAGGCGCAGCTAGGCTGCCCGTACGTTCCGGCCCGCCCACTCGCCGATCAAGACCGAGGCCTGTTCGAGCGGCACGGGCTTGCTCAGGTGATATCCCTGCCCCTCTTCGCACCCCAGCGCCTTCAGCATCTCCATTTGCGATGTCGTCTCGATGCCTTCGGCCACCGTTCGAATTCCAAGACCGCCGGAGATGAGGATGATCGCTTGCACGATAACGTTGCTGCTCGTGCTGACGCCGAGGCCTGAGATGAAGCTGCGGTCGATCTTGAGCGTGTCGAATGGAAAGATTCTGAGGTAAGAGAGCGAAGAATATCCGGTTCCGAAATCGTCCAGTGCGATCTGGACGCCGATATCCTTCAGCTTGTGAAGAATCGAGAGTGTCTTCTCGCTCTCCTCGATAAAGATGCGTTCGGTGAACTCGAGTGCGAGCCGGCGCGGTTCAAGTCCGGTCTCGGCAAGAACGCCCGCGATCGTTTCCAGCAAATCCGATCCCGATAGCTGCATCGGCGAAACATTGACCGATATCTTGAGGTCGCTGGGCCATTGCGCGGCGGTCCGGCAAGCCTCCATCAACGCCCATTTGCCAAGCGGCACGATCAGGCCGCAATCCTCCGCCACCGGTATAAATTTCGTCGGAGGAATCATGCCTTTGGTGGGATGCGGCCAGCGCGCCAGCGCCTCGAAGCCGGCGATCCTGTTGCGCTGTACGTCGATGATCGGCTGGTAATAGAGCTCCAGTTGCCCCCGTTCGAGCGCCTCGCGCAGGTCTATCTCGACCTCGCGCCGCTCGTTGACCTCTTCGTTCATGGACTTTTCGTAGAACCGATAGGAGCCCCGGCCTCCCGCCTTCACAGCGTAAAGCGCCAGATCGGACGCCACGAGCAGATCGTCCTCCGTCTGGCCATCATGGGGACCGATCGCAATGCCGATGCTGATGCTCGTGCTGATGTGGTGGTGCTCCACCCGATACGGCTGAGCCATGACCTCAACGATTCGCTTCGCTATCGCTTCCACCTCCGCGTACGATTCGATCGCGGGGAGGAGAACGGCGAATTCATCGCCGCCGAGCCGTGCGACAACGTCGGATTCACGGAGAACCGAGCGCAGGCGTTCTGCAACGGCCATGAGCAGATTGTCACCGACACGATGCCCGATCGTGTCGTTGACCACCTTGAAGCGGTCCATATCCAGGAACAGAACCGCAAATTCGTGTTCCCCTGCGGTCTCGCACAAGCTCTGGAGTTTCGAACGGAACACTCGGCGGTTGTGCAAATGGGTCAGCGGATCCTGGGAGGCAAGCCGGACAATGGAGGCTTCGGCCTCGCGGCGCGTGGTAATGTCGGTAAACGTCTGTACGAAGCCTCCGTCGGGAAGCCGGGTTTTCCGGACTTCGATGAACACGCCATCCTGCCGCTTGTAGTCCGATATCGATGGCTCCGACGCTTGGGCCGGTTCCTTTTCCTCTGCAGTCGTCAAGTCGGACGCGCACGCCAGAGGAACGTGCCCGCTTTCGGCTTCGTACCGGGTGAGATCATCGAAATGCGGCGGTGCCTCGATCATCTCCTTGGGCAAGCGGAGAAGCTCAGCGCATCGTTGATTGATGATCGGAATCTGCCTGTCCTTGGTGACCAGCATGATGCCCTGGCTGATATGCTCCAGCGTCAACTGCAACTGACCGGACTTTTGGGCTGCACGCGCCTCGGCGCGGAGGATCTGTTCGAGGGCGAACAGGATCAGAACGGTCAGCAAGCCTATGAGCAAGGTATTTCGCTTCAGATCGGCCCAAGCGGTCTTGTAAATGTCATCTTCCTTGGTGCTGACCGTCACCCAAAGCGGATGGCCACGAACCTTTCTCGCGGTGATGGCGAGGCTGTCGTTGGGTGAGGCGCTTGGGTCGTGGAATATCTTGTTGGACCCCGTCTTGATATGATCGAACAGCTTCGTGCGGGTAAGATTCTGTCCGAGTGACAGTCTTGCAATCGTGCCGCCTCCGGCGGCCCGGACCACGCCATCGGACCCCACCAGCGCCACGGAGGTCGTCGCACCGAGGTCGATCTTGTCGTAAAAACTGGTGAAGTGCGCCGGGTCCATCGAGGCGACGACGACGCCCGCGAAGCTGCCATCCTTGTTCGAAAACCGCCGGGTGAACTGGACGGACCACTTGCCGCTGGCGCGACCGACCAGCGGCGCGCTGATAAAGAGATTGTCTTCGTTGCTGTTGACATGAACGCGGAAGTGCTCGCGATCGCTGATATCGATCCGCTGTGTGGGCGCGGGCTTGGCGTTGGACCCCCGGCTGATTCCTTTCGCGTCGATGATCGCGACTTGCACGATGATTTCGCTCAGAACGTCCGTCGACATGACGATCGTCTGATAGTCCGTCCGGTCCTTTGCCGCCTCCACCGAGCGCCTGAGGTACAGGAGAGACTTGTCGATTTCGCCGATCGAACGAAGGACGTTCTCCTCGAACATCAAGGAATAGTTCTGGTTTCTACGTTCGACATCGCGGTAATCCTGCTGAATATCTCCGCGATATGTTATGAAAACGTCGGCCCACAGCATGACAATGATAATCAAGCCGAGAACGGCGGATGCGCCGCTGCAAGGCCAATTTCGGTATGTCAGCAATGTGCAGCTTCATACTATTACGATAATCCAGGCATCTAAAAATTATGTCGCCACTCTCCGAAACGATTGTAGGTCAGCGCCAATTCGAAGCTCATCGGGGGATGTCCCGTTTTTTGTTGAACATTGCGAAGCGGTCGCTGCCAAGATTGACGTTACGCGGCGCTGGCTTGGTGAGCAAGGATGCCGTGTGTTGAGCCTCTTTGTTGATGAGCTGCGAGGGCGGCTCGCAATGCCGGCAGAT
>CAMAWG010000214.1 GCA_945861855.1 Rhodoplanes serenus | reverse complement strand
GGCAGCTTGGCGGCAGCGAGCGTCAGCGCCTCCTTGGCGAGCTGCGCCGAAATGCCGTCGACCTCGAACAGGATACGGCCGGGCTTCACCCGGCAGACCCAGAGCTCCACCGAGCCCTTGCCCGAGCCCATGCGGACTTCGAGCGGCTTCTTGGACACCGGAACGTCCGGATAGACCCTGATCCACACCTGGCCCGCGCGCTTCATGTGGCGCGTGAGCGCACGGCGCGCAGCCTCGATCTGGCGCGCGGTGACGCGCTCCGGCTCCGTCGCCTTGAGCCCGTACTGGCCGAAAGCGAGATCCTTGGCGCTGGTCGCGATGCCGCGGATGCGGCCCTTGTGCGCCTTGCGGAACTTGGTTTTCGACGGTTGCAGCATAACGAATACCCTTGTTGTCCTGGCTCTGCTTAAGCCGTCTCACGCCGCGGCCGACCGGCCTCGGCCTCGGCAAGGCGCTTATCCTGCGCCATGGAGTCGTGCTCCATGATCTCGCCCTTGAAGATCCAGACCTTGACGCCGCAGGTGCCATAAGTGGTGAAGGCGGTAGCGACGCCGTAGTCGACGTCGGCGCGCAGCGTGTGCAGCGGCACGCGCCCCTCGCGATACCATTCCATGCGCGCGATTTCGGCGCCGCCGAGACGGCCCGAGCAGTTGATCCGGATGCCCTGGGCGCCGAGCCGCATCGCGGACTGCACGGCGCGCTTCATGGCGCGGCGGAATGCCACGCGGCGCTCGAGCTGCTGGGCGATCGACTCCGCGACCAGCGTCGCGTCGAGCTCGGGCTTCCTGATCTCGATGATGTTGATGACGACGTCGCTGTCGGTCAGCTTGGCAACGGACTTCCGCAGCTTTTCGATGTCGGCGCCCTTCTTGCCGATCACCACGCCGGGACGCGCCGAATGGACCGTCACCCGGCATTTCTTGTGCGGGCGCTCGATCACGATCTTCGACACCGCCGCCTGCTTGAGCGCGGTCATGAGCTCCTTGCGGATCTTCATGTCCTCATGCAGCAGCGTGCCGTACTCGTTCTTGCCGGCGTACCAGCGCGAATCCCAAGTCCGGTTGATGCCGAGCCGCAATCCGATCGGATTGACCTTCTGACCCATGGTCGTACCTCGGTCCTCTCCTTAAGCCGCTTCGCTCTGAACCTGACGCACGACGATGGTCAGGTTCGCGAACGGCTTCAAAATCTTGCCCATGCGGCCACGGCCGCGGGGATGGAAACGCTTGAGCACCAACGCCTTGCCGACATGCGCCTCGGCGACGATCAGTTCGTCGACATCGAGGTCGTGATTGTTCTCGGCGTTGGCGATCGCCGATTCCAGGCACTTCTTCACCTCTTTGGCGATCCGCTTCTGCGAGAACTGCAGGTCGGCGAGCGCCATCGCAACCTTCTTGCCGCGAATGAGCTGCGCCAGGAGATTGAGCTTCTGCGGCGACACCCGCAGCATACGGGCGACCGCCTTGGCGTCGGTGTCGGGAAGGTCTCTTTCGCGCGCGCGTTTGCCCATGATCGTTTCCTCAGCTCGCCGGTGCCGCGGCCGGCACCGGGCCGGTCGAGCGCTTGGCCTTGCGGTCGGAGGTGTGGCCGTAGAACGTCCGCGTCGGCGAGAACTCGCCAAACTTGTGACCAACCATCTCCTCGGTGATGTTCACCGGGATGTGCTTCTGGCCGTTGTAGACGCCGAACGTCAGGCCGACGAACTGCGGCAGGATCGTCGAGCGACGGCTCCAGATCTTGATCATCTCGTGCCGCCCCGACGATCGCGACGCATCTGCCTTCTTCAGCAGATAGCCGTCGACAAACGGGCCCTTCCAAACCGAACGAACCATGTGGCTACCCTTAAGAGTTCTTCTTCCGCGCGTGGCGACTGATCATGATGAATTTCGTGGTCGACTTGTTCTTGCGGGTCTTCTTGCCCTTGGTCGGGAAGCCCCATGGCGTGACCGGATGGCCGCCGCCCTTGGTGCGCCCGCCGTGCGGGTGATCGACCGGGTTCATGGTGATGCCGCGGTTGTGCGGCATGCGGCCCTTCCAGCGCTGGCGGCCGGCCTTGCCGATCGTGGTGTTCATGTTGTCGGGGTTCGACACCGCGCCGACGGTCGCGAGGCAGCGGCCGTGCACAAGGCGCTGCTCGGCGGAGTTGAGACGCAGGATGACGTATTCGCCGTCGCGGCCGACGATCTGGGCGTAGGTGCCGGCCGAGCGCGCGATCTGCCCGCCCTTGCCGACCTTGAGCTCGACGTTGTGCACGATCGTGCCCACCGGCATGTTGGACAGCGGCATGGCGTTGCCGGGCTTGATGTCGACCTGCTCGCCCGCGATGATCGAGTCGCCGGCCGACAATCGCTGCGGCGCCAGGATGTAAGCGAGCTCGCCGTCCTTGTATTTCACCAGCGCGATGAAGGCGGTGCGGTTTGGATCGTATTCGATGCGTTCGATGGTCGCGGCTTCCTCGCGCCGGGCGCGCTTGAAGTCGATCGTGCGATAGGCCTGCTTGTGGCCACCGCCGCGGAAACGGCTGGTGATGCGGCCGTGATTATTGCGGCCGCCGGTCGAGTTCTGACCCTCGACCAGGCTCTTCACCGGCTTGCCCCGGTAGAGGCCCGTGCGATCGACGATGACCAGATTGCGCTGGCTCGGCGTCGTCGGCTTATAGCTTTTGAGTGCCATGTTCGCCTCTTCGCTCTTACAGACCCGTGGTCACGTCGATGCGGTGACCTTCTTCGAGGGTCACCACGGCACGCTTGGTGTTCTGCAGCTCGCCCGGGCGGCCCTTGAAGATGCGGACCTTGCCCTTGCGGATCAGTGTGTTCACGCTCTTGACCTTGACGTCGAACAGCTTCTCGACCGCGTCCTTGATCTGCGGCTTGGTGGCGGTGCGCGCGACCTTGAACACGACCTTGTTGTGTTCGGACGCCACGGTCGCCTTTTCGGTGACCACCGGCGCGATCAGAATGTCGTAATGGCGCGGATCGTTGGTGCTCATTTGAAGCGCGCCTCCAGCGCATCGAGCGCGGCCTTGGTCAGCACGAGCTTGCGGCGGCGCATGATGTCGTAGACGTTGATGCCCTGGATCGGCAGCACGTCGATGTTGGGAATGTTGCGCGCGGCGTTGCTGAAGCCCACCTCGATCTCGGCGCCGTCGATGATCAGCGCGTTCACCCAGCCGAGCTTCTCAAAGTGCGACGCAAGCTGCTTGGTCTTGCCGTCCTTCACGCTGGCCTTGTCGATGACGATGATGCCGCCGTCCTTGGCCTTGGCGGAGAGCGCGTGCCGCAGCGCCAGCGCCCGGACCTTCTTCGGCAGGCCGATTTCATGGCTGCGCACGACCGGACCGAAGGCGCGGCCGCCGCCGCGGAACTGCGGCACGCGGGCCGAGCCGTGGCGCGCGCCGCCGGTGCCCTTCTGGGCGTACATCTTCTTGCCGGTGCGCCAGATGTCGGCGCGATTCTTGACCGCATGCGTGCCGGCGCGGCGCTTGGCCAGCTGCCAGATGACGCAACGCTGAATAAGATCGGGACGCGGCGCGAGGCCGAAGATCGTGTCCGACAGATTGACGGAACCTGCTTCCTTGCCCTCAAGCGTGGTGACTTTCAATTCCATGTCACACACCCTCCGTCGGAGCAGCTTCTGCGGCAGGAGCCGCCTCCGCCTTCACAGGCGTCTCGGCCGCGGCCGGCGCCTTGAACTTGCCGGGCTTCGGCAGATCCTTCGGCGGCGTCTTCTTCACCGCGTCGCGCACGGTGATCCAGCCGCCCTTGGAGCCGGGCACCGCGCCTTCAAGCATGATGAGGCCGCGCTCGACGTCGGTCTGCACGACGCGAAGATTGAGCGTGGTGATGCGCTCGGCGCCCATATGGCCGGGCATCTTCTTGTTCTTGAAGGTCTTGCCGGGGTCCTGACGGCCGCCGGTCGAACCGATGGAGCGGTGCGAAACCGACACGCCGTGGGTGGCGCGAAGACCGTGGAAGTTCCAGCGCTTCATGCCGCCGGCGAAGCCCTTGCCGATCGAGGTGCCGGTCACATCGACGAACTGGCCGACCAGGAAATGGTCGGCGGTGATCTCGGCGCCGACCGGGATCATCGCATCGTCGCTGACGCGGAACTCGGCGATGGTGCGCTTGGGCTCGACCTTGGCGACGGCGAAGCGGCCGCGCTCGGCCTTGCTCACGTTCTTCACCTTGCGGGTGCCGGAACCGAGCTGGAGCGCGACGTATCCATCCTTTTCCTTGCTGCGATGCGCAACGACCTGGCATTGCGCAAGACGCAGCACGGTGACGGGCACATGCTCGCCGGCCTCGGTAAAGAGGCGGGTCATTCCCATCTTCTGTGCGATCACACCGGAGCGCATGTAGCTACCTCATTATCCAATACGGCTCAGAGCTTGATCTCGACATCGACGCCGGCGGCGAGGTCGAGCTTCATCAGCGCGTCCACCGTCTGCGGCGTCGGATCGACGATGTCCAAGAGGCGCGTGTGGGTGCGCATCTCGAACTGCTCGCGGCTCTTCTTGTCGACGTGGGGCGAGCGGTTCACCGTGAACTTCTCGATCTTGGTCGGCAGCGGGATCGGTCCACGGACCTGCGCGCCGGTGCGCTTGGCCGTGTTCACGATCTCGCGGGTCGACGCATCGAGGATGCGGTGATCGAACGCCTTGAGCCGGATCCGGATATTCTGGCCGTTCATGTATTGCTCCTAAGGCATGGGGCGCGGAGATCCGCGCCCCAAAACCTCGACCTCTTACTCGATGATGCTTGCGACGACGCCTGCGCCGACGGTGCGGCCGCCCTCGCGGATGGCGAAGCGAAGCTTCTCCTCCATCGCGATCGGAACGATCAGCGTGACTTCCATCGCGATGTTGTCGCCCGGCATCACCATCTCGGTGCCCTCCGGCAGCGTCACCACACCCGTCACGTCGGTCGTGCGGAAGTAGAACTGCGGACGGTAGTTGGTGAAGAACGGCGTGTGACGGCCGCCCTCCTCCTTGGTCAGGATATAGGCCTCGGCCTTGAACTTGGTGTGCGGCTTCACCGAGCCCGGCTTGCACAGAACCTGCCCGCGCTCCACGTCGTCCTTGTCGATGCCGCGCAGCAGCGCGCCGATGTTGTCGCCGGCCTGGCCATGGTCCAGAAGCTTGCGGACCATCTCCACGCCCGTCACCACCGACTTCGCGGTCGCCCGGATGCCGACGATCTCAACCTCCTCGCCGACCTTGATGATGCCGCGCTCGACGCGGCCGGTCACCACCGTGCCGCGGCCCGAGATCGAGAACACGTCTTCCACCGGCATCAGGAACGGCAGGTCGATCGGCCGCTCCGGCTGCGGGATGGACTCGTCCACCGCCGTCATCAGCTTGAGAATCGCGTCGTGGCCGAGCTCGGGGGTCTTGCCCTCGAGCGCGGCCAGCGCCGAGCCGCGGCTGATCGGGATCTTGTCGCCCGGGAACTGGTACTTCGACAGAAGCTCGCGCACCTCAAGCTCGACGAGATCGAGCAGCTCGGGATCGTCCACCATGTCGCACTTGTTCATGAACACCACCAGCGCCGGCACCCCGACCTGGCGGGCCAGAAGGATGTGCTCGCGGGTCTGCGGCATCGGGCCGTCGGCCGCCGAGACGACGAGAATGGCGCCGTCCATCTGCGCCGCGCCCGTGATCATGTTCTTGACGTAGTC
>CAMAWG010000213.1 GCA_945861855.1 Rhodoplanes serenus | reverse complement strand
AGACCGGCCGCCGCAAGGTCAAGGGCAACATGGACATCGAGCTCGCGGTCGACGCGATGGAGCTCGCCCCCAACATCGACCACATGGTGCTGTTCTCCGGCGATGGCGACTTCCGCTCGCTGGTCGAGGCGGTGCAGCGCCGCGGCGTGCGCGTGACGGTGATTTCGACCATCTCGACGCAGCCGCCGATGGTGGCCGACGAATTGCGCCGGCAGGCCGACATCTTCACCGACATCGTCGAACTGCGCCAGCAGATCGGCCGCGATCCCTCCGATCGCCCCGCCCGCGACATGACCCGCGAGCCGCGCGGCGAGCGCCAGCACACGCCGCAATTCCTGCAGCGCAGCCCGACGACGCCGCAACGCGCGCCGGCTGGCGCCGACGACGATTTCGAGGATTGATCGGGCAGGCCCGACGCCTCAAGATCGCCGGTCATGGCCACCCGAACCGGCAAAGCGGGTCGCAATTGTCCGCGCTGCCCGAGGCTCGTGGCGTTCCGCCAGACATGGCGCGAACGCGAGCCATCGTGGTTCAACGCCCCGGTCCCCTCGTTCGGGCCGCTCAACGCGCGCCTGCTGATCGTCGGCCTCGCGCCGGGGCTGCGCGGCGCCAACCGCACCGGAAGGCCGTTCACCGGCGATTTTGCCGGCGATCTGCTCTACGCCACGCTGAAGGAATTCGGCTTCGCCCGCGGCACCTTCGAGGCCCGGCCGGACGACACGCTTGAACTCATCGACGCGCGCATCACCAACGGCGTGCGCTGCGTGCCGCCGGAAAACAAGCCGACGCCTGCGGAGATCAACACCTGCCGCGATTATCTCGTCCCCACGATGACGGAAATGCCCACTCTCCGCGCTATCGTCGCGCTCGGCCGGATCGCCCACGAGACCACGGTGAAGGCGCTCGGCGCCAAGCGCTCGGCGGCGCCGTTCAGCCACGGCGGCAGGGCGGAGATTGGCGCGCTCGCGCTGTTCTCGAGCTATCACTGCTCGCGCTACAACACGAACACCGGCGTGCTGACGCCGGACATGTTCCGCGCGGTGTTCCGGTCCGTGCGCGCCTATCTCGACGCCTGAAGCCAGGCGACGACCTCCTGCGCGCTCCGGTCCGGCGGAAACACCGGATAGAACACCTTCGTCACCACGCCACCGTCGATCACCAAGGCCATGCGCCTGGTCAGCACCATGCCGTCGACCTCGAAGGTCGGCAGCCGCATCGCGCGGGTGAGCTTCAGCTCCGCGTCCGACAGGATCGCAAACGGCAGATGCAGCCGCTCCACTGCCTCGCGCTGATAGGCCGAATCCTGGGTCGAAAGCCCATAGAGCGCCGCCACCCCAAGCCGCTTCAACTCCGCGAAGTGGTCGCGGAACCCACAGGACTGCGGGGTGCAGCCGCGCGCGCCCGGGATCGCGTCCCAGCCGGTCGGCAGCGCCTGCCCGGGCCGTCCGGTGCGCGGATAGACATAGACCACGGTGCGGCCCGGAAGCTTCGACAGGCTGACCTGCGCGCCGTCGGTCGCGGCGAGCGCGATATCGGGAATCGGCATGCCGGCGAGATGGCGCGCCGCACCGTCGTCCTGCGGCACCGGCAGGTCTTCGGGCAGCACGTTGGGATCGTGAAGCACCTCGGCCATCGTCTCAGCGCCCGTAGGACATGAATTCCATCAGCGATCCGTCGGGATCGCGGAAATAGACGCTGGTGCCCTCGCCTTTCGCGCCAAACCGCTGCATCGGCCCGGCGTGGATCGGAACATTGTGCTTTTTCAGGTGCGCGATGGCATCCTCGATTGGGCCCGACCATTCGAAGCACAGATCGCTGTTGCCCGGCTGCACCGGAAGCCGTGCGACCTCGGCTGGGTTGACGCCCTTGCCGTGGACGTTGAGCTGCTTGTCGCCGAAGCGATAGGCCCAGCCGACCGGCCGCTGAACCAGCTCCGCGCCCATCACGTCGCGGTAGAAGGCGTTCGAGCGCTCCCAGTCCGAGACATGGATGACGCAGTGATCGAGCTTTGTCGGAACAGACATTGTGAGCCTCTCACACACCAAGCTTCTTGCCGACGCGCTCGGAGACCGCGCGCCGCTGCTCGTTCAGCGCAGCACCGCGGCTGCGCAGCAGCGCGACCGTTTCCGCCGAGGCGGTCCGGGTCGAGCCGGACTGAAACGGCGGCGACGGATCGTACTCGATCTGCAACTGGATCTGTTTTGCCACGTCCTCGCCTTCGAGGATGGCCGCGACCGCCAGCGCGAAATCGATGCCGGAGGCGACACCCGCCCCGGTGATGATGTTGCCATCCATGACGACGCGCTCGCTCACCGGGATCGCGCCGAGCGGATTCAGATGCTCGATCGCGGCCCAATGGCAGGTCGCGCGCTTGCCCTTGAGCAGCCCCGCGGCGCCGAGCACCAGCGAGCCGGTGCAAACGGACGTGACGTACTTCGCCACGGCCGCCTGCTTGCGCAGGAACTCCAGCACGGCCGCGTCTTCCATCAGATCCTGCTGGCCTGGACCGCCGGGCACCATGACGAGATCGAGTTGCGGGCAGTCGGCCAGGGTCACGGTCGGCACGATCTCCATGCCGCGATCGGTCTTCACCGGCGCCATGCTGTGGGCGATGAGATGCACCCTGGTGTTCGGCAGCCGCGCCAGGACCTCGTAAGGCCCGGTCATGTCGAGTTGCGTGAGCCTCGGGAAGATCAGCATTCCGATCAGCCGCTCAGCCATGAACTATCCTTTAGTCTTGCGCATGATCTTGTCCGAAAACCGGTTCCCACTTTTCGGGATCATGCGCTCACCCCTTGTCGCGCATCAGCCGGCCGCGCTCGCGCGACCAGTCGCGCTCCTTCTCCGAGGCGCGCTTGTCGTGCAGCTTCTTGCCCTTGGCCAGCGCGATCTCGACCTTGGCCCGACCTTTCTCGTTGAAATAGATTTTCAGCGGCACGACCGTCATGCCCTCGCGCTCGACCGCACCGATCAGCTTGTTGACCTGGCGCTTGTGCAAGAGGAGCTTGCGCGGCCGCTTGGGAACGTGGTTGAAGCGGCCGGCCTGCTTGTATTCCGAGATGTTGGAGTTGATCAGCCACAGCTCGCCGTCGCGCGCCGAGGCGTAGGATTCGGCGATGCTGGTCTTGCCGGCGCGCATCGACTTCACCTCGCTACCTGTCAGCATGATGCCGGCCTCGAACACCTCGCCGATGGCATAGTTGAACCGCGCCTTGCGGTTGTCGGCGACGACCTTGAACCTGGGATCGGCTTTCGCGGCCATGGCGGTCCAGACTTGGGCACGGCGAGATGCGGGTGCAAGGAGGGGTGATTGTCGGCGCGGAACTCCATATCATGAATTGATCGGAGCCACCGCTCTCTTCCCCGCTCGCCACGCCCGCCGGCCGTCCCGGCGCGTAAACTCATCAAGCAAATTCATGACCCGCGGTCTCGATCCGGCGCTGTTTGCCGCCATTTTCCTGCTCTCCACCTTCGTCGCAGCGACCGTGGTCGGGCTTGCGGGCTTTGCCTTCGGGCTCGTTGCCTCCGGCATCTGGCTCTACATCCTGACCCCGGTGCAGACCGCAACCATGATCCTCGCGTTCGGTTTCCTGGTGCAGAGCTACGCCGTCTGGGTGCAGCGGGGCGCGCTCGACTGGCCGCGCATCTGGCCGCTGGTGCTGGGCTCGGCCTTGGGCATCCCGATCGGCATCGCGATCCTGACCGCGGCCAATCCCGCGCACCTGCGCACCGGCGTAGGCGCGCTTCTGGTCCTCTACAGCCTTTACGGCCTGTCGCGCCCGGCGATGAAGCCTCTGACCGCGGGTGGAGTTCCCGCCGACGTCGGCGCGGGCTTCGTCAATGGCTTGCTCGGCGGCACGACCGGCCTGGCCGGCGTGTTCGCCACGATCTGGTGCCAGTTGCGCGGCGGCCCGCGCGACCGCCAGCGCGCCGTGTTCCAGCCCGTGGGCGTCGCGAGCTTCGTGATGTGCGGCGCATGGCTCGGCGGCCGGGGCGAAATCCCGCCCGACACGTATTGGCTGATCCCGCTCGGCCTGCCCGCGCTGGCTCTGGGTTGCTGGCTCGGCTGGAAGCTCTACGGCCGGCTCGACGAGGCGCAGTTCCGCAAGGTCGTGCTGACCCTGCTGCTGGTGTCCGGCACGGTGCTCGCGTTCGGGCGATAGCGAGACCCCGCCAGCCCCCGTCAGACCTTGCGCGTGGCCCACCCGACCGACAAGATCGCTCCAACACCGCGCCCGGACCATCCAAAGAGGCGCGCCGTTGGGGAGGCGTCATGCCGAACAGATCAATGCTGCCTATACTCACATCCGCGCTGCTGTGCTCGTCGTCTGCGGCCTGGAGCCAGCAGACTCCGCCGCCCTTTCCGGACGGCCCGGGCAAGGACATCGTCGTCGCCACCTGCGGCGGGTGCCATGACATCAACCGCGCGCGTGCCGGCTATACGCCCACCGGCTGGAACACGCTCCAGCACATGATGCAGAACTTCGCGACGCCGATTGCGCCCGAAGATTGGCCGGCGGTGACCGCTTACCTGATCAAGAATTTTCCGGAGCGGCCGCGGCCGCCGGCTGCGATCATCGCCGGACCGGTGCAGGCCTCGATCAAGATGTGGGACGTTCCAACGCTCGGTTCGCGCCCGCACGATCCCCTCGCCACCAAAGACGGCGCGATCTGGTGGACTGGACAGCTCGTCAACAAGCTCGGCCGGGTCGATCCGAAATCCGGCACGATCCGGGAGTACACGCTCAAGACACCGCACACCGGGCCGCATGGCCTGGTCGAGGACAAGGACGGCAACATCTGGTTCACCGGCAACCACGCCGCGCTGATCGGCAAGCTCGATCCCAAGACCGGCGTCGTCACCGAATACAAGATCCCGGACCCGAAGGTAAAGGATCCACACAGCCTCTCGTTCGCGCCCGACGGAGTGCTCTGGTTCACCGCCCAGCAATCCAACACAGTCGGTCGTCTCGACCCCAAGACCGGCGAGATCAAGCTGGTCACCATGCCGACGCCGCGCTCGCGGCCCTACGGCATTCTGGTCAGCCCGAAGGGCATCCCGACACTGTGCCTGTTCGGCACCAATAAGCTAGCGACCGTCGATCCGAACACCATGGTGGTCAAGGAATACACGCTGCCGGATGCGACCTCACGCCCGCGCCGCATCGCGATCACCGGCGACGAGGTCTGGTATGCCGACTTCTCACGCGGTTTCCTCGGCCGTCTCAACCTGGCGACCGGCGCGCAC
Source organism: Rhodoplanes serenus (assembly GCA_945861855.1). GTDB lineage: Bacteria > Pseudomonadota > Alphaproteobacteria > Rhizobiales > Xanthobacteraceae > Z2-YC6860. Next base: position 477 of record CAMAWG010000213.1, on the reverse strand, counting down.
AAGGAATGGCCCTCGCCGAGCGGCGCGAATTCGCAGCCCTACGGCATCGTCTTCACCAAGGGTGCGATCTGGTACAACGAGTCGTTCGCCAAGCCCAACACCATCGTACGCTTCGATCCGGCGACGGAAAAATTCCAGACCTGGGCGATCCCCGGCGGCGGCGATATCGTCCGCAAGATGGACGTGACGCCGGATGGCAATCCAGTCACGGCCAACAGCCTAACCAATCAGGTCGGATTGGTTGAGATCAAATAGCTTGCGTCCGCGGCTTGAATCGTTCGGGCCGGATCGTTCGATCCGGCCCGTTTGATTTCCACTCACGCAGGTCGGCTAGCCCGCATTATTCATCCCATTGACTCTCCCGTCGCGCAAACCTGCGTTTTGGCTTGACTGGTTTGCGCTTTCGCCGCTTCTCGGACACGGCTCTTCGTCACCGGCGGCGGGCCAGCGTGCGGGTTGGAGAGGGTTTGCGGGTTG
>CAMAWG010000212.1 GCA_945861855.1 Rhodoplanes serenus | reverse complement strand
CCATTGCTTGGCTCAACCGCTGCCGAAGGCTTGCCAAGGATTGGGAGAACCTCAATCGCAAGGCGCTGGCATTCTTGCGCCTCGCATCAATCCGCCTCATGCTCCGAAAACTTTGTAATCCTGCTTGATGTTCTCGGACGGACTCTGAGCGATGAGGAACTTACCAAACTTAGCAATGGTAATCAAGAAGACTACATCAGCTATGCTGATCGAGTCATTGAAAGAGTACCCGCGGTGTATGACTTCGTTGCGCCTCGATATCAAATTGATTTTCTCGAAAGAATTGGGCTTAGCCAAAAGGAAGACGTAATGCGGTTCGGTCTTAGGTGACTATGAAGACCGGCGCGAGTGGATACCTCCTGCTGATTGGCACCCTGCTGCTGGCGCTCACGCTGACTGCGGACGCCGCGCCGCGCGCCAAGACGCGGTTCGACCGTATCCGCGATTGCGAGCGGTTGGCCGCGGTGCAGTTCCGGCGTCACGATCCGGCGTTCAAGCGTTTCGTCATCGATCGCGCCGGAATCGCGGTCGACAGGTTCGCCGACATGGTCGGCCATACTTTCATTTCCACGATCTACAACGGCAAGGCGACTTACGACTCCGTCCGGGGGCCGCGCCCAACACGTTTCATTTGTCTCCACGGCGGCGTCGGCAAGAACGCGGTGTTCATCTACACCCTGCCCGACCAACTCCTCGCCAACTGAGCCTCACCCCGGACAGCCGTGCTGGCTGCCGGGACTCTTCGGCGCGGCCTCGACGCCGATCGCGCCGCCCTTCGCCACCGCATCGCGCAGGAAGCCGGAGGCGCGAACGTCGTCGATGAACGCGCTGACCGCGGCGAGCACCTCCGGCTTGCCCATCGGCACGACGATGTTCTGCGGCACGTTGAAGAAGTTGTCAGGCAGGAGCCGCGAGCCCGGCACGCTCCTCATCAGCGTCGTCAGGCGCTGGCGGTTGGCGCCGAGCGCGTCGATCTCGCGATTAATCAGCGCCTTGACGATGATCGCCGGATTGTTCTCGAGTTCGACCAGGGTCGCCTGCTTGAGCACGCGCTTGAGGCACAGCGCGATCGAATCGTTGCGCGTGCCGGCGATCTTCTGCCCGGACCGGTCGACGTCGGCGATCGCCTTGATCGGCGAGTCGCCGAGCACCAGGAAGCTCTGGTGCACCAGCATGTAGGTCTGCGAGAACTCGACGATGCCGAGCCGCGTCGCCTCGTAAGCAACGAAGCCGATGTCGGCCTGGCCGCTTTTGACCGCCTCGATCACCGCCGGCGGGCTGGCGATCGGATTGAAGGCGAGCGGCTTGCCGATGTGCCTGGCGAGCTCGCGCGCGAGATCGAACGACGCGCCGCGCATCTCGCCGGTCTGTGGGTCCTTCGTCGCTTGCGCCGGGTTGGTAGCGAGATAGGCGGCGCGCAGCGTGCCGGTCGGCGCGACATCGGCCTGCGCGAGCGCCGAAGCGGTGAGCGCCAACAGAAAACCCGCGATGAGGAATGAACGAGATCGCATGAAGGTCCCCGGCTGAATGGCGATTGCGGCAAGGCAATCCTATCAGAAGGCGGCCGAATTCGTCTCAGACCTTGCTCGCCTCGATCGCCTCCGCGATCGCGACGGTCCGCCGCGCCATCTCGGCGTGCAACAGCTCGACCATGCGGCCGTCGATCTGCACGGCGCCCTTGCCCTTGTTCTCCGGCAGATCGAAGGCAGCGATCATCTTCTTGGCCTGCGCAACCTCCTCCGCGCTCGGCGAAAACATCGTATTGCAAGGCTCGATCTGGTTCGGATGGATCAGCGTCTTGCCGTCGAATCCCATGTCGCGCGCCTGCGCGCATTCGGCCTCGAAGCCCTTGGCGTCGCTGAGATCGTTATAGACGCCGTCGAGAATATCGATGCCGTGGCCGTGCGCCGCGAGCACGCAGATCGCCAGCCACGACACCATCGGCGCGCGGCCGGGCAGGAGCCGCGCCCGGGTCTCCTTGGCGAGATCGTTGGTGCCCATCACGAAGCCTGCAAGCCGCGTCTCGGAATCGTGCGCCTCCGCGGCGAGCGCGTTGATGTTGAAGATCGCCTCCGGCGTCTCGATCATCGCCCAGACGCGGGTCTTGTGATCGGTGTGCATGTCGAGCAGGCGCTGGCCGATCCGTTCGAGCGTCTCGACCCGGCCGACCTTGGGCATCAGGATGCCGTCCGGCGCGGCCTGCGCCGCGGCGGCTAGGTCGTCGGCATGCCAGGGTGTGTCGAGGGCATTGACCCGGATGAACACCTCGCGCCGGCCGAAGCCGCCGGCCTTCACCGCGTCGGCGACCTGCTTGCGCGCCTGCTCCTTGGCCTCGGGCGCGACCGCGTCCTCGAGGTCGAGGATCACACCGTCGGCCTCCAGAGTGCGAGCCTTTTCGATGGCGCGGGCATTCGATCCCGGCATGTAGAGCACGCTGCGGCGCGGACGAAAGGTCATGGGCAATCTCCTGAATGGACAGCGTAGCGATGTCGCAAAAGCTGTGCCAGCGTAGGGGCAATGCAAGAAACCGACAAAAATGCGTGGCTTGCGGGCGCGGACGGCTGCGCCGCCGGATGGATCGCGGCCTTCGTGCGCCCGCAGGGCGGCGAGGTTCGGATAAGGATCGTGGCGCGCTTCACCGAGCTGTTGGCCGCGCCGGAGCAGCCTGCCGTGGTGGCGGTCGATATGCCGATCGGCCTGCCCGAACGGGTTGGCGCGGGCGGCCGGGAGACCGAGAACAGCGTCAGGCCCTTGCTCGGAGCCCGGCAATCGTCGGTATTCTCGGTGCCGTCACGGCCGGCGATCTATGCCGGCGACTACGGCGAAGCCTGCCGCATCGCGCAGGCCACCTCCGAGCCGCCGCGAAAGATTTCGAAACAGCTTTTCAACATCGCGGCGAAAATCCGCGAGGTGGACGAAGCCTTGCGCGCCGCGCCGGATGGGGCTGCGCAGGTGTTCGAGGTGCATCCCGAGCTAGCGTTCTGGCGGCTGAACGGAGATCGCGCGCTGAACGAGCCGAAGAAGGTGAAGAGCCGCCCGCATGAGCCCGGCCTTGCGCTGCGCCGGAATTTACTCTTGGCCGCGGGCATTCCGGAACTCGTCGTGAACGCAATGCCGCCCAGCGGCGCTGCTGCCGACGACCTGCTGGATGCCTTGGCCTGCGCCGCCATTGCGCGGCGGATATATGCCGGGACCGCGCAGCCGTTTCCGAACCCGCCGCCGCGCGACTCATTCGGATTGGCGATGGCCATCTGGGCATGAGGTTTGCTAGGAACTGCGCATGAATTTCCCGCAGCGATTGATCGACGGCTACGACGCCTTTACCGCAGGCCGGCTGCAGTCCGAACAGAGCCGCTACCGGGAGCTCGCCGAGCGCGGCCAGACGCCGGAAATCATGGTGATCGGCTGCTGCGATTCGCGGGTGTCGCCGGAGGTCATTTTCGACGCCCGGCCCGGTGAGCTGTTCGTCGTGCGCAACGTCGCCAATCTCGTGCCTCCGTATGAGCAGGACGGCAAATACCACGGCGTTTCCGCCGCGCTCGAATTCGGCGTCGGTGTGCTCAAGGTGAAGCACATCGTGGTGCTGGGCCACGCCCATTGCGGCGGCGTGCGGGCCTATGCCGAGGACGCCGAGCCGATCTCGCCGGGCGATTTCATCGGCCGGTGGATGTCGCTGATGGAGCCGGCCGCCGCCAAGGTCGGCGAGCGCGGAAGCCTATCGCGGGCGGATTATCTGGAGCGGATGGAGAAGGCTTCGATCGTCAACACGCTCGACAACCTGATGACGTTTCCGCGCCTGCGCAAGCTCATCGAGCGCGGTGCTGTCACGGTGCACGGCGCCTATTTCGGCGTGGCAAAAGGCGAGCTTTCGGTGCTCGACCGGGAAACCGGCGAATTCCGCCCGGTCGGCAAGTGATCAGGGCGAAGCCGTAATATCGGCTTCCTGCATCACCGGCACATGCTCGCGCGCGTCCGGCACGGTGATGACGACGTCGCCATCGGTGACGGCGAGCTTGATCTTCCGCAGCCGCGCCTTCGAATTGCCGGGGTGAATGCCGGTGCGGATGTCGAACTCGAAGCCGTGCCACGGGCACACGACATGCAGCTTCGACTTGGAGAACATCATGCCCTTGCTGGTGCGGTCTTCGGCGATGACCTCCTCGACCTTGGCGATCATCTTGCCTTGGCAGGCCGGCCCGCCCATGTGCGGGCAATGGTTGAGATAGGCGAAGAATTCGCCGCCGACCTTGAACACCGCCACCTCGAAATTGTCGAAGCCGATGAGTTTCCGGCCCGGGTCGGTGAATTCAGACGCCGCACCGATGTTCACCTCGCGCATGGAATTCTCCCTCAACCTCTTTTTCGATTGAACCACATCGACACGTCCCACAGATTGAGACCCGCCGCTTTGATCATGTCGCTCGCCGTGACGACGATCTCGGTCGGCGTCACGCTGGATGGTGTAATCGGCTGCACCGGCGGCTTGTCGGTCTCGGTCTTGGCGGCGTAGAGCCGCACCGCCGCCGTCATCACCCGCTCGAGATCGGCATCGGACACCTGCCCCGGCTGGCCGGACGACAGCGCACGCTCGGCCGCTGCGACGAAGTCGTCGCCGAGCAAACCCGCCTGCGCTTCCGCCGGGAGCGCCATCGTCAGGACACGCCCGGCCGCGCCGCCAGCACGTCCTTCGCCTTCGGCCGCTTGCGCTTGACCTCGAGATTGAAGACGCGCGCGGCATTCAGCCCCAGGATGTTGCGCTTGGCCTGCTCGTCGAGGAACGGCAGCGTGGTGATCGAGCTTGGCGCGTCGAAATCCCAGTGCGGCCAGTCGGAGGCGTACATGAGCTGCGTCTCGGCGTTGAACGACTCCATGGTCGCCTTGAGAAGATTGAGATTGGTCTTCTCCATCGGCTGGCTGGTGTAGAACATGTCGCGCATGTACTCGCTCGGCAGCCGCTTGAGCATCGGCGCCTCGCACGAACGCATCTGAAACTCGTGGTCGAGCCGCTGCATCAGATACGGAATCCAGGCGAGCCCGCTCTCGATCCACAAAAGCTTCAGCTTGGGGAAGCGCTCGGGCAGCCCGTTGATGATCCAGTTGGTCATGTGGATCAGGCTGTAATGCACGAAGGAAAGCGCATGCATCGAGATGAAGCGGTTGAGCTGGAGGAACGACGGATCGTTCCAGTTGAAGCCGGAGTGGAAGGCGAACGGTTTGCCGCTCTCCTCCATCATCGCATAGAGCTTCATGTAGTTGTTGTGATGCACCGGCTTGTTGCGGGTCGAGCAAACCGAATAGCCGATGATGCTGTCGATGTGGGCATACTTCTTGACCTCCTCGACGCACGCCTCGGGCGTGTTGAACGGCAGGTAGATCATGCCCTTGAGGCGGTCGTCCTCCGGCAGAATCCGTTCGACCAGCCACTTGTTGTAGGCCGCGCCGAGCGCCGCCTCGATGTCGTCCTGCGGGTGCATGCCGAGCGTGAGCATCGGCGTCGGGAACACGACCTGATAGTCGAGGCCGAGCGCGTCCATCGACCGCCGCGCCAGCTCGGTGAAGTGATGCGAGCCGCTCGTTTTCTCGACCTTCTCCAAGAGCGCCTGCTGGTGGGGAATGCGGCCCCAGGCGTGCTGGTGCAGGATGCCGGGCTGATTGTTGAGCAGCGACGAACTGCCGGTTCCGGGGCGCTCGGCGTTGGCCTGGCCCATCTGGCGGATCACGTCATTGTCGATCATCGC
>CAMAWG010000211.1 GCA_945861855.1 Rhodoplanes serenus | reverse complement strand
TCGCCTTGATGGCCACGCACTCTTGCCAAAACTTATCCTGGGGGTAAAGTTCACTAACGGGTTGGAGGTCATCGCCAAGGCGAGCGACCTTCAGGACGAAACCGCCGCCTAAAAGATCAGGCCGTCACCAACTTTAGGCGATAGCTCTGGTTCGATCTTCAGCATCGCTCGCTGACGGTAACAACGTGCCGAAGATCCCGCCGCTCGACCTCGGGTCACGGGTCGATTTTCCGAACTCGCGGCAAGGCTGGAGTGGCTCGATGCAGGACAACGCGGCTAATGATCGTCGGGACGGGGCAGCCGTCTACCCGCCCGAGCACGCGAGTGTGAATTTGTCGGCGCGCGCACCACAGTTCATTGTCGGAGAAGCCCCGCGCTATCCTGGGGCGACCGGAGAACGCCTCGATGAGTTCTTCGAGGAGATCGCGCGGCGCAACGGACCGAGCCCAGCCGTTATCTGCGAAGGCAGAATATGGTCTTACGCCGAGATCGATGGCCGCGCCAACCAGCTTTCTCGACTGCTGATCGAGCGCGGCGTGAAGCCCGGCGACCGTGTCGGCCTGCTGCTAGACCGCTCAGCCAACACCTACGTGGCAATGCTCGCCGTTATGAAAGCGCGCGCGGCCTATGTGCCGCTAGCTGTCGCTTTCCCGCAGCAGAGAATCGCTTTCATCATCGAGGATGCCGGACTGGGGCTGGTGCTCTCGATCACGCCCTACCGAGACAAAGTGCAGAGCCTGTCTGTGCCGCATTTGCTGATTGATGAAGTTGGGCAGCAACTCGAGTCCATGTCGGCAGCGCCATTGCGCGCCAGCGAGGCTGTGATGCCTTCCGACAATATTTGCTACATTCTTTACACATCCGGGACCACGGGTAGGCCGAAAGGCGTAGTCATCGAGCACCGTAGCGTCTGCAATTTCGTGCGCGTGGCCGCCCAAAGCTACGGCTATAGGTCAGGTGATCGGGTCTATCAGGGCATGACCATCGCCTTCGACTTTTCGGTCGAGGAGATATGGGTGCCGTTCGCAGGCGGTGCCACGCTAGTGCCGGCGCCGGGCGAGCAGGCGCTGATCGGGGAAGAGCTAGCGGCGTTCCTTCTCGATAATGCCGTCACTTGCCTAGCTTGCAGTCCGACGTTGCTGTCGTCGATCGAGAGCGACGTACCGGCTCTGCGGTTGATCCTCGTGGGTGGGGAAGCTTGCCCGCACAATCTCGTCGTGCGCTGTTCGCGCCCGGGCCTCACTTTACTCAACACGTACGGCCCGACCGAGACGACGGTCACCGCGACTATGGGCGTACTCGATCCTGCCAAGCCGGTTACCATCGGCCGCCCGCTGCCGAGCTATTCGATCGCCATCCTCGATCCTGAGCGGCCGGCGCTGGCCGAGCCCGGGAAGATGGGGGAGATCGGTATTGCCGGAGTCGGGCTGGCAGTCGGTTACCTCAACCGCCCCGACCTGACCGAGCAAAAATTCATACCCGACTTCCTCGACCTGCCGAACAATCCATCCCGGCGCATCTACCGCACCGGGGACCTCGGACGGCTGAGTGACGACGGAGAAATCGAATATCACGGACGCGTCGACAGCCAGGTGAAGATTCGCGGACACCGCATCGAGCTCGGCGAGATTGAGGCCGTGTTGCTTGAGCTGCCGTCGATCGGACAAGCGGTGGTGACGACGTGGCAACCCGATCCAGAACGCCTGGAACTGGTCGCCTACTACGCTCTGAGGAGCAACGCACCACCTCTGTCCCGGATCGAGATCGCTCGCGAGCTCAAAAAGCGATTGCCCGACTACATGGTGCCGAACTACCTTGAAGAGCTGCCTGTTCTTCCGATGACGGCCTCTGACAAGATCGATTTGCGACAGCTTCCTCCGCCCTCAACAAAGAGCGTCGCCGCCGGAGCTCCTTTGATCGCCGCCCGCGACGACGCGGAGCGGTTCATAGTCAAGTCAATCTGCGACGTGCTCACGCGTGACGACGTCTCCGTGGCGGCCCACTTCTTCGACGACCTCGGAGCCAACTCGCTACTGATGGCGCGGCTATGTGCGCGGCTGCGTAAACGGGACGGGTGGGGCACTGCGTCGATGCGGGATATCTACCTCTACCCCACCGCGGCACAGCTCGGCGCTCACATGCAGCGCCAAGCCCGCGGAGCGGCGACCATCACCGAGTCACAGCCTACCCATCGCGCTTCCAGCCTGACCTATTGGACGTGCGGCGCGGCACAGTTGATGTTTCATCTTGGCTACAGCTTCATCTTGCTGTGGTGCTCCAACTACGGGCTGCAGTGGGTCAACGAGATGCTCAGTGAGCCGCTCTGGCTCTACGTCCGCAGCTCTGTGCTGGCAATTGTCTTCTTCTTCGGCTGGACAGCCTTCTCCGTCATCGGCAAGTGGGCGCTCGTCGGCAGATGGAAAGAGGAATCCTTCCCGATCTGGGGTTGGCGCTACTACCGCTTCTGGGTCGTTAAAACGTTGATCCGTAGCGCTCCTGTCGTGATGTTTAAGGGCAGCCCGTTCTACAGCCTCTACCTCATGCTTCTTGGCGCGAAGCTCGGTCACAACACGGTCATCGAGTCGCGCGCCGTGCCAGTCTGCACGGACCTCATTGCGATTGGCGACAACACCATCCTGCGCAAGGAGTCCACGGTGCTCGGCTTTCGCGCCGAGGCCGGCTACATCCACACCGGCCCGGTGCGGATCGGTCGGGACGCATTCGTCGGCGAGGGGAGCGTGCTCGACATCAACACCGAGATGGGCGACCGCTCGCAACTCGGCCATTCTTCTTCGCTGCAGCGTCGGCAGTCGATCCCGGCGGGTGAGCGCTGGCATGGTTCCCCGGCCATGCGGACCACTGCCGACTACTGCAAGGTGACCGGCCTGCCTTGCACGAGGCTACGTCGTGTCCTCTACGAGGGCACCCAGATCATCGGTTTCTTGACGCTCGTGGTGCCGCTGCCCTTCCTCCTGCTCAGCTACTGGCAGTTGAACAGCGATGATCTCGAAGAGACCATCTATCTATTGGCGAAAATTTCCGCATACAGCATGTTCGGGGGACTCCTGCTGTCGTTGCTCGCTGCTGTGCTCCTGCCGCGCCTTTTGCGGCCCTTTTTGCGCGAGGGGCGGACCTATTCCATCTACAGCGTCAACCACTGGCTGCAGACTGTTGTGTCACGAAGCAGCAACAACCGATTGTTGAACCTCGTCTTCGGCGACAGCTCGGCGGCGGTCCACTACATTCGTGCCATTGGGTGGAAACTCAACAAGGTCCACCAGACCGGCTCGAACTTCGGCACCAATCAGCAGCACGACAATCCTCTGTTCTGCGAGATCGGCAGCGGGACGATGGTGTCGGACGGCTTGTCGATGATCAACATGCACAAGTCCGCCACTGCGTTCCGCCTGGAACACACCAAGGTCGGCGAGAGTAGCTACCTCGGCAACAACATCTACTTCCCGCCGGATGCGCGCGTCGGCGCCAATTGCCTGCTCGGCACCAAGGTCATGATCCCGATTGAAGGCCTGGTCCGCGAGAATGTCGGACTTCTCGGCTCGCCGGCCTTCGAGATCCCCCGCATGGTGGCACGTGACAAGGATTTATTCGACTCGGTCGGTGCAACCGAGCAGCGCAAGCGACTCGTGCGCAAGAACCTGCATAACGCGGTGACCGTGGTACTGTTCTTGACGATCCACTGGCTCGTACTCTTCCTTTCGCTGGTGATCTGGGATCGGGCGCTTAACTACTACAGCGAGTATGGGGTCTGGTCTCTGTTCGTCGTGCTGAACATGACGGTGATGGGATCGGTCATCTACTACACGTTCATCGAGCGCGCGAGCACTGGGTTCAAACGTCTGAAACCGAGCATGGCGACCATCTACGATCCTTACTTCTGGTCCCATGAGCGACACTGGAAACTCTCCGACGCGCCGATTGTGACATACTTTGCCGGCACCCCGCTCAGGCCGATCATCCTGCGCCTGCTGGGCGCAAAAGTCGGGCGTCGGGTTTATGACGGCGGCTGCATTATCACGGACCGCTCGCTTGTGCAGATCGGCGACGACGTGACTCTCAACGAGGGCAGCGTTCTGCAACCACACTCACTCGAGGAGGGGGCCTTCAAGTCCGATTGGATTAAACTCGGCGAGCGGGCGTCGCTCGGACCGTCGGCCTTCGTGCACTATGGAGTCGTTGTCGGCGAAGGTGCCCTGATCGACACGGATTCATTCGTTATGAAAGGGGAGACCATCGAAACCAACACAGCGTGGCGCGGCAATCCGGCAAAGCTGCATCGTGTCCTCGCTCCGGTGGACGGCAACGGCAGCTCGAAAAGAGCGGGATGATCATGGCCCGGGGTAGGCAGTCGCGACTCCATGAGCAGGGCGGCACCAACTGCGCCGGCAAGGAGGCCTCTGGTTCCGAGATCCGGCTCGAGCCTATCCAGGCCTCGAACAAGAAAGCTGTTCTTGCGCTGGAACTCGCCGAGGATCAGCAGGACCTTCTCGCAGACAATGCCAGTTCTCTCAAGGAAGCCGCGGGCGACGACGATGCCCGACCGCGCGCGGTAGTCGCCGGCGATCGCGTGGTGGGCTTCCTGATGTACGATGCCAGTGTTAACGACGGCGAGGCGTTGATTTACCGCTTCATGATCGATTGCCGCAACCAGGGACGCGGCTACGGACGCGCCGCGCTTTCCGCCTTGCTCAAAGAGATCGGCGCGCTCGGCCACGTGCGCGATGTCCTCGTTTGCTACATGTCTGAGAACGAGAGAGCCCGTCGCCTCTATCAATCGGCCGGTTTCGTGGACGAACGAGCCGACGCCGACGGCGAGATGATAGCGCGATTGCGCTTCGTACGTCAGACGCGCCGTCCATGACCGCCATGACTAGCAGGTCACCAAGCGATCGCTCCGAAGCCTCACTTCTCTCGGCAATGATGAGCATGGCGCCCCCGGGCATCCGCCTCGGCTGCCGCACCATTCGCGTCGGCGACGAGGACCTTCTGCTGCCCGAGGAACAGCACGCCGTGACGACGCGCAACCTAGAGGCACGCCGCGCGAGCGGTGCAGCGCGACACCTTGCGCGCGACCTCATGGCAGAACTTGGGCATCCTGTCGTCGCAATCGGCCGCGGGCGCTTCGGCCAGCCCATATGGCCCGCTGGTGTGGTGGGGTCGCTCGCGCATGACCGCGTGATGGCGGTGGCTGCCGTTGTCTCTGGTCCAGCTAATTTGTCGCTAGGCATCGACGTCGAGCCGGCCGAGCCCCTGCCAGACGATGCGGTGCCTCTCGTGATGACGGCCGGCGACGAGCTGGGAACAGCAAGCCGGCATCTGGCGGGTCGTATCCTCTTTGCGGCAAAGGAGGCCATCTACAAAGCCGTTTATCCGCTGGATGGCATCATCTTAAACCACGATGACGTCGTCGTTAGTCTGGCCGCCTCTTGCGGGCGGACGCGCGCCGGCCCGGTCGTTAGGCTCTATTTGTGCATATCGCCACGCATCGTCGTTCTGGCGATCCCGTCGGGACGTTAATATGCGCCGACAGCGGAGACGGGTTCGACCACGAACGCGTCCGCCACCACGCATTTCGGCACACGTCCGTGGGGGCGTTGCCTTCACAGCGTCGCCTCCACATCCGCGACCGCAAGGGCGAGACGGTGGGCCAGCGTCTCGATCTCGTCGCCGCAGATAATCAGCGGGGGGCATATGGCAATGATGTCGCCAATGGCGCGGATA
>CAMAWG010000210.1 GCA_945861855.1 Rhodoplanes serenus | reverse complement strand
CATCGTCTCGCTCGACCCGATCCGCTTCGAGTTCACGATGGATGAGGCGTCGTATCTCCGCTACGAGCGTTTCTCGGGCAGCGGCAAGGAGGTGACGGGACGCGAAGGCGGCGTCGTGGTCGCGCTCAAGCTGCTCGATGAAAAGGATTACGGCCATCGCGGCTACATGGATTTCGTCGACAACGCGATCGACCGATCGTCGGGCACGATCCGCGGCCGGGCGGTGTTCTCCAATTCCGGCACAGTGCTTACCCCCGGCATGTTCGGCCGCATCCGCGTGCCGGGCTCGCCGACCTATAACGCTCTGCTGGTGCCGGACGCCGCCATCGGCACCGAGCAGGTGCGCAAGTTCGTGCTGACCGTCGGCCCCGACGACACCACGGTGCAGAAATACGTCACGCTCGGTCCGCTGGAAGGCAATCTGCGCATCATCAAGGACGGACTCAAATCCGATGACCGGGTCGTCGTCAACGGCTTGGCGCGCGTCCGTCCGAGACAGAAGGTGACCCCGCAGGAGCAGGGATCGGCCCCCCGGCCTTCCGGCCCGCAGGCCAAGAACTAGCAGGGCGCGCCGGACATGCGGATTTCGCATTTCTTCATCGACCGTCCGATTTTCGCGTCGGTGGTCTCGATCGTGTTCGTCATCACCGGCGCCGTTGCGTTTTTCCGTCTTCCGATCGCGCAGTATCCCGAGATCGCGCCGCCGGTCATCAACGTGTCGGGCCAGTATCCCGGCGCGAACGCGGAGGTCGTTGCCTCGACGGTGGTGGCGCCGATCGAGGAGCAGATCAACGGCGTCGAGAACATGCTCTACGTGTCGTCGAATTCGAGTGGCGACGGACGCTTCTCGATCGGCGTGACCTTCGACGTCGGGACCAATCTCGACATCGCCCAGGTGCAGGTGCAGAACCGCGTTGCGACGGCGCTGCCCCGTCTTCCGGCGGACGTGCGCAACATCGGCGTCACCGTCGCCAAGGCTTCGTCCGACCTGATGATGGTCGTGCACGTCCTGTCGCCCGACAAGTCGCGCGACCCGCTGTTCATCTCCAACTACGCCCTGCTCGAGATCAAGGACGCGCTGACCCGCGTCGACGGCGTCGGCTCCATCGTCGTGTTCGGCGCCCGCGACTATGCGATGCGGGTCTGGCTCGATCCCGCCCGCCTGCAGTCGCTCGGCATGACCGCCAACGACGTCACGCTGGCGCTGCAGGGCCAGAACATCCAGGTCGCCTCCGGCATCCTCAATCAGCCGCCGGTCGACCGGCCCGGCGCGTTCCAGGTTTCGGTGCAGACCCTGGGCCGGCTCGCCGATCCCGAGCAGTTCGCCAATGTCGTGGTCAAGCAGACCGCCAACGCCGTGGTGCGCCTCAAGGACGTGGCGCAGGTCCAACTGGCGGGGCTCGACTATTCGTCGAACTCCTATCTCAATCTCGATCCGGCTGTGGCGATTGCGCTGTTCCAGCGCCCCGGATCGAACGCCCTCGCGACCGCCCAGGCCGTGCGCGCAACCATGGCGGAAGCGTCCAAGCGATTTCCGTCCGGGCTCAAGCACGCCATCGTCTACGATCCGACCCAGTTCATCCAGCAGTCGGTCGAGGCGGTGCAGGAGACGATCCTCGAGGCGATCCTCCTGGTCGTCCTCGTGGTGGTGCTGTTCCTGCAGACCTGGCGCGCCGCCATCATTCCGCTGGTCGCCATTCCGGTGTCGCTGATCGGCACCTTCTTCCTGATGGCGTCGTTCGGCTTCTCGCTCAACAATCTGTCGCTGTTCGGGCTGGTGCTGGCCGTCGGCATCGTCGTCGACGACGCCATCGTCGTGGTCGAGAACGTCGAGCGCAACATCGCGGCGGGCCTGAGCCCGCGCGACGCCGCGCGGCGGAGCATGGACGAGGTCGGCGCGGCGCTGATTGCGATCGCGCTCGTGCTGTGCGCGGTGTTCGTGCCGTCGGCGTTCATCACCGGAATTTCTGGGCAGTTCTACCGGCAGTTCGCGCTGACCATCACCGGTGCGACGGTGATCTCCCTGGTCACCTCGCTGACACTGTCGCCCGCGCTTTGCGCGCTGCTGCTGAAGCCGCACGACGCGCATCGGAAGGTGGGCTGGTGGCAGCGTCCGCTGCGCGGCTTCTTCGGCGGGTTCAACTGGGGCTTCGACCGGCTTGCCTTGGGCTACGGCTGGCTGGCCGTGCGCGTGGTCCGTTACGCGGTGATCATGCTCTTGGTATATGCCGGGATCATTGCCTTCGGCCTCAATGAGTTCGCCAAGACGCCGCGCGGCTTCATCCCCGCGGTGGACCGCGGCTATCTGATCGTCGTGGCCCAGCTTCCGCCTGGCGCGTCGCTTTCGCGAACCGACGAGGTGCAGCGGCGCATCGTCGACATCGCGCTGAAGGTGCCCGGCGTGACCGGCGCCATGAACATCGTTGGCTTCTCGGGCGCGACCTTCACCAACGCGCCGAACGCAGGCGCCGCCTTCCTGGTGCTCGATTCATTCGAGAACCGTGCCAAGGATCCGCAGCAATCCGCGGCGGCCATTCAGCGCAAGCTGTTCAGTCAACTTTCCGGAATTCAGGAGGCCTCGGTCTTCGTGGTGGCGCCGCCGCCGGTCGCAGGCATCGGCAACGCCGGCGGTTTCCGCATGATCGTCGAGGACCGTAGCGGGCAGGGGCCGGCGGCGCTGCAGGCCGCGACCGCCGCCATGATGACCAAGGCGGCGACGACGCCTGGGCTGGTCCAGGTGTTCTCGCTGTTCGAGACCTCGACGCCGCAGCTCTATCTCGACATCGACCGCACCAAGGCGCAGCTCCTCGGCATCAACGTCACCGACGTGTTCTCGGCGCTGCAGATCTATCTGGGCTCGTCCTACGTCAACGACTTCAATCTGTTCGGCCGGACCTTCCGCGTCGTCGCCCAGGCGAGGCCCGATGCGCGGACCGATCTCAAGGACGTGTTGTCGATCCGTGTGCGAAACTCCAGCGGTGACACCGTGCCGCTCGGCTCGTTCACGACCATCCGCGACGTGTCCGGGCCGTATCGCGTGCCGCGCTACAATCTCTATCCCTCGGCCGAGCTCGACGGCGCCGCGGCCCCCGGCTACAGCCAGGGGCAGGCGATGCAGATCATGGAGAAGATGGCGGCCGAAACGCTGCCGGACGGATTCTCCACCGAATGGACCACGCTCGCGTTCCAGCAGTTGCGGGCCGGCAACACTGCGATCTTCGCCTTCGTTCTGGCGGTGGTGTTCGTGTTCCTCGTGCTCGCTGCGCAGTTCGAGAGCCTGACGCTTCCCGTCGCCGTCATCCTGATCGTGCCGATGTGCCTCATCGCATCCATTGTCGGCGTGGTGATGCGCGGCCAGGACAACAACATCCTGACGCAGGTGGGCTTCATCGTGCTGATCGGGCTGGCGGCGAAGAACGCCATCCTGATCGTCGAGTTCGCCAAGCAGCTTGAGGACCAGGGCCGCGACCGGTTCGCCGCCGCGGTCGAGGCGGCGCGGCTCCGCTTCCGTCCCATCCTGATGACCTCGCTCGCCTTCATCTTCGGCGTGTCGCCGATGGTCTGGGCGGTTGGCGCGGGCGCGGAGCTGCGGCAGACCCTGGGCACTGCGGTGTTCTCCGGCATGATCGGCGTCACGATCTTCGGCCTGATCTTTACGCCGGTGTTCTATGTCCTCACGCGCTGGTTTGCGTCGCGGGCGCCGCGGCGCCCCAGCGAGCCGGCGGTTCATCCGGCGGAGTGAACGGCGGGCGCGTGCCATGACCCCCTCGAAATTCGGCGTTGGCCAGTCGGTGCGGCGCAAGGAGGACGATCCGCTGCTGCGCGGCGGCGGCCGTTACGTCGCCGATCATTGGCCGGAGGGCACGCTGCATGCCGTGATGGTGCGCTCGCCGCATGCGCACGCCCGCTTCCGGATCGACGCCGGTCCGGCGCGGGCTATGCCGGGCGTGCGCCTCGTGCTGACCGGCGACGATGTCGCGGCGCTGGGGCCGCTGCCGATGCAGGCCGGCATCGAGGGCGTGGACATCTGGGTGCCGTCGCATCCGGTGCTGGCCAGGGACGAGGTCCGCCATGTCGGCGACGCGGTCGCCTTCGTTGTCGCCGACACGCTTGACCAAGCGAAGGACGCTGCCGAGGCGATCGAGGTTGAGTGGCAGGCGCTGCCGCACGTCATCGGCGCGGTGGAAGCTCTGGAGCAGGGCGCGGCGCAGGTGTGGGCGAAGAGTCCGGGCAACCTCGCCTTCGAAACCACACTCGGCGACCGCGGCGCGACTTCGAAGGCATTCGAGGAGGCCTCGCGCACCGTCTCGGTCACCCTCGTCAACCAGCGGCTCGTCACCAACTATCTCGACACCCGCGGCGTCATCGCGGAATACGCCGCCGCGCGCGACCGGGTCACGCTGACGCTCGGCAGCCAGGGCAGCCACGCTGTCCGCGACACGCTCACAGCCGACGTGCTCAGGATCGCACCGGATCGGCTGCGCGTCGTGACACCCGACGTCGGCGGCGGCGGCTTCGGCACCAAGCTGTTCACCTATCGCGAATATGCGCTGGCGGATGTCGCCGCGCGGCGGCTCAAACGCCCGGTGCGCTGGATCGCCGAGCGCAGCGAACATTTCCTTGGCGACGCCCAGGGCCGCGACAACATCACCACCGCTCGGCTCGCGCTCGACGGCAAGGGTCGCTTCCTCGGGCTCGACATCGATATCGTCGCCGACATGGGCGCGTATCTGTCGGCCTATGCGCCGTACATTCCATTCCTCGGCGCAGGCATGTCGCCCGGCGTCTACGACATTCCGGTATGCTTTGTGCGGCTGCGCGCCGCCTACACGCACACCGTGCCAGTCGATGCCTATCGCGGCGCCGGGCGCCCCGAAGCGTCCTATGTGATCGAGCGGCTGGTCGATGCCGCTGCCCGCGAGCTCGATCTCGCGCCGGACGCGCTGCGGCGGCGCAATTTCATCAAGCCGAAGGCGATGCCCTACACCACCGCGACCGACAAGGTCTACGACTCCGGCGATTTCGCCGCGCACATGGCGCGCGCGCAGGAGATCGGTCAATGGGATGGATTCAAGCAGCGCGCCGCCGCCGCCAGGCGCAAAGGGGTCATCCGCGGCATCGGGCTTGCAACCTACATCGAGGCCTGCGGCACGATGGGGCCGGACACGGCGACCGTCACGCTGGAGCGGGACGGCGGCATCGCCGCGCTGATGGGCTCGCAGTCAAGCGGGCAGGGGCACGCCACATCCTACGCGCAGATCGTCGCCGACCATCTCGGCGTCGCGCCCGAGCGCGTTCGCATGGTGCAGGGCGACACCGATCGGGTTGCGACCGGCACCGGAACAGGAGGCTCAAGTTCGATCCCCTGCGGCGGCAATTCGCTCGCGGGCGCGTCGGAGAAGCTCGCCGACAATCTCAGGCGGCTCGCCGCCGACGCGCTGGAGGCGAGCCCCCGCGATCTCGAATTCGCCGATGGTGCCATCCGCATCGCCGGCACCGATCGCTCGATCGCGCTGGCCGATCTTGCCAAGCGACCGGATGCGACGGCAGAAAAACTCACGACATCGGACGCCTTCACGCCGCCCGCGCCGACCTATCCCAACGGCACGCATCTGGCCGAGGTCGAGATCGATCCCGCGACCGGCGCAACGCGGATCGTCAACTACCCCGAATTATTCACGACTAGCAGGCGGTTGTGCCTTAAAGTACTGATTCAGCGTATGATTTTGGTCTCGAATCAAAACTACGCAATTTCAGGAAAGCCACACCCGCCATGTATGACCCTATGCTGCCGCTGCCGGGCCTGTCACCTGTT
>CAMAWG010000209.1 GCA_945861855.1 Rhodoplanes serenus | reverse complement strand
AGGGACAGGCGGCAATCCAGTCGCAATCGTGGTAATTCTCTTCATGGCGTTGCGTTGCTTTCCTTTCGTGGATTCGACACCCCGAGCCTACCGGCTCAAGGCGAGCAACGCCGCTCCTCCTATTTCAACATTGATCGGGACATTCCCGGCTTTCGCGCACGGCAGGTTGCTGGTGGTTCCGTCCCGCGCCGACTCGCTGCCCTATGTGGTGATCGAGGCTGGCGGCGCCGGAATCCCCATGATTGCCAGCGGGGTGGGTGGGATTCCTGAGATTCTGGGTCCGGACGGAAATCTGGTCCCACCGGAAAATCCTTCTCGCCTGGCGCAGGCCATCGCTGCCGCGCTCGACGATCCGGCCGACGCCAAGGCCAGGGCGGAGCGCCTGCGCGAGCGCGTGCGGACGCTGTTTTCCCAGGACGCCATGGTCGAGGGCATTCTCGTCGGATATGGCGCTGCAATCGAGGCCAAGTTTTAGGTGCAAGTTTATGCACCCGCACTAACGGTTTTTTGAACTTTCTTAACTACTTTCGGACGCCAATCGCAAAGCAGCAGGCGGTCGCGATGTGCGCCGCCATGGAAGTTGACCGATGGCGCAATTCGACGCACGCAGCATGATCGACGCCGCGGGTTCCGCGGCCGGCGTTGCCACCGCGGCAAGAGCCGCGCCGCATCATCTCGCGGAAGCAGCCGAAGCGGCCGCGGCCGAGCCGGTCGTGCCCGCGCTGTCGCCGATCGTGCTGGCCGGCGCCGTCCGCATGATCGAACTCGCGCTCGTCGCGCTGATTGGCATGCTGATCTACGCCGTCTACGTCGTGCCGCTGAGCGGCGTCGAATGGCGCTACCTCGCCGCCATCGCCGGTGTCTCGGTGCTGGCCATGCTCGCGTTCCAGATCGCCGACATCTACCAGGTGCAGGCGTTCCGCGGCCACGAGAAGCAGTATTTCCGCCTCGCCTCCGCCTGGTCGGTCGTGTTCCTCATCCTGATCGGGGTGTCGTTCTTCGCCAAGGCCGGCGACCAGTTCTCGCGGGTGTGGCTCGGCAGCTTCTACGTCATCGGGCTGGTGACGCTGCTCGTGTTCCGCCGCGGGCTGTTCATGCTGGTGCGACGCTGGACCCGCGAAGGCCGGCTGACGCGGCGCACCGCCATCGTCGGCGGCGGGGCGGCCGGTGAGGCGCTGGTGCAGGCGATGCGGGATCAGGGCGATTCCGACGTGCGCGTGATCGGGCTGTTCGACGACCGCGGCGACGACCGCTCGCCCAACGCCGTGGCCGGCGCGCGCAAGCTCGGCACCGTCGACGACCTGGTGGAGTTCGCGCGGCGCACGCGCGTCGATCTGGTGATCTTCTCGCTGCCGATTATGGCCGAGGGCCGCATCCTGCAGATGCTCAAGAAGCTGTGGGTGCTGCCGGTCGATATCCGGCTCTCGGCGCATTCCAACAAGCTGCGCTTCCGCCCCCGCTCCTACTCCTATCTCGGCACCGTGCCGGTGCTCGACGTGTTCGACCGGCCAATCACCGACTGGGACGTGGTGATGAAATGGCTGTTCGACAAAGTCGTCGGCAGCGTTGCGCTGCTGTTCGCGGCGCCGCTGATGGCCCTCGTCGCCATCGCCATCAAGCTCGACAGCCGCGGGCCGGTGTTCTTCAAGCAGCGCCGTCACGGCTTCAACAACGAACTGGTCGAGGTCTACAAATTCCGGTCGCTGCGCGCCGACATGGCCGATCACACCGTGCAGAAAAGCGTCACCAAGGACGACCCCCGCGTCACGCGCGTCGGCCGCTTCATCCGCAAGACCAGCATCGACGAACTGCCGCAGCTCATCAACGTCGTGTTCAAAGGCAACCTGTCGCTGGTGGGTCCGCGGCCCCATGCGGTGAACCAGAAGATCGAGAACCGCCAGTTCGACGAGGCGGTGGACGGCTATTTCGCCCGCCACCGCGTCAAGCCCGGCATCACCGGCTGGGCGCAGATCAACGGCTGGCGCGGCGAGCTCAACAGCCCCGACAAGATCAAGCAGCGCGTCGAGCACGACCTCTACTACATCGAGAACTGGTCGCTCCTGTTCGACGCCTACATCCTGGCGCGGACGCCGCTGGCGCTGCTCAAGTCCGAGAACGCCTACTGATGCAGAGCCACCCTGCCGCGCCGCCGTTCGGGGCGATGGCGGGTCCGGGCCTGATCCGTGCCGCACCGAGTTTGAGAATTTCCGCCGAACGGCTGCGCTGCCTGCTGCTGGTGCTGACCGGCGCGAGCGGCGCGATCGTTTTCATCGAGCCGAGCCCTTACGAGATCGTGTCGTTCCTCACGCTCGCCGTGTTCGTCATCGGCGGCCTCACGCTGTCACCCGCGCTGATGCCGCTCGGCGTGCTGCTGGTGCTGATCAACATCGGCTACAGCATCTCCGCCTGGTCCTTCCTGGACGAGCAGGGCATCGTGACCTGGGTCCTCACCTCCTGGTATCTGGCGCTCACGGCGCTGTTCTTTGCAGCCTTGCTGGGCGCCAACACCGAAGCCCGCCTCAACGCGCTGACGCGCGGCTGCATGATCGGCGGCGCGATCGCGGCGCTCGCCGCCATCGTCGGCTACTTCCGCATCTTTCCGGGCCTGAACGACCTGCTGCTCCTGTATGATCGCGCCCGCGGCACCTTCAAGGATCCGAACGTGCTCGGCGCGTTCCTGATCTTTCCGGCGCTGCTCGCGCTGCAGCCGGTCATTTCCGGCAACGTCAAGAAGGCGTTCAAGGGCGCGATGCTGCTCGGCCTGCTGGTGCCGGCGATCCTCTTGTCGTTCTCGCGCGCCGCCTGGGGCCAGATGGTCTATACCGCGCTGGTCGTGCTGGCGCTGACCTTCATCACCGCGCGCTCGCCCTCGCAGCGGCTGCGGATCGTGCTCCTGAGCGTCACCGGCGTGGTCATCCTCGCGGGCTTCATCGGCGCGCTCATCTCCATCGACATCGTCGCCGACCTGTTCAAGCAGCGCGCCAGCCTGAGCCAAAGCTACGACATGGGCGAGCAGGGCCGCTTCGCGCGCCATATCCTCGGCGCCGTCCTGGCGCTCGACAAGCCGTTCGGAATAGGTCCGCTGCAATTCGCCAAGTATTTCCCCGAGGATCCGCACAACTCCTATCTCAACGCCTTCATGGCGGGCGGCTGGCTCGCCGGGGCGTGCTATCCGACGCTGGTCGCGCTGACGCTGGCCTTCGGGCTGCGCGCCACGCTGGTCCGCACGCCGTGGCAGCAGACCACCATCGTGGTGTTCGCCGGCTATTTCGGGGTGGCGACCGAAAGCTTCATCATCGACACCGACCACTGGCGGCACACGTTCCTGCTGCTCGGCCTGATGTGGGGTCTGATCGCGGCTGCGCGAACGCATTCCGCGCGGGTCCGCGCATTGGCCGCGGACGATCACCTGCTCTTCGAGGGCGGCGGCCCGGCCCTTGAACGCCCAGCCCTTGCACGCCCAAGGGGCGCGTCGTACACGTTGCCGCGTCGGAGCGTAGCGCAGCCCGGTTAGCGCACCAGTCTGGGGGACTGGGGGTCGCGAGTTCGAATCTCGCCGCTCCGACCATTTTAGCAAATAACAACAATTAGATAGCGTTAGGTCCCTTAGGCCTCAAATTGCGACTGCGCTTATGTCGCCACCATGTCGCCACCGGCTTCAACGTTCTGAATCGGGCTATGGCAATCGCCGGCTGGCTCATCAAACACTGCTCAAGGTCGGCTCTAAGAACTACTGTGCGGGTTCCGACCTGCTGCACAAACCCGGCTGCATCGATCGGATGGAGCCGATGCGAAAGGCAAGGACTACAATCGCCCCGCGCTCGACAAGGTGATGTTGGGCGAATTGATCGACCTTGTCTCCGGGATCGGGATGGGCGAGCCGGGCGATAAGGCCAAGGACATTCTCGGCCGCGTCTACGAGTATTTTCTTGGGGGCTTCGCCGGCTCCGAGGGCAAGCGCGGCGGCGAGTTCTACACGCCGCGCTCGGTAGTGCGCGTGCTGGTCGAAATGTTGGAGCCGTACAAGGGGCGCGTCTACGACCCCTGCTGTGGCTCAGCGCCCACGAAATCGCTGATCTGAAACATCGGCTCGGACAATGGCAAACGCCCGATGCCATGTCGCGGCTCGTGGACGACACTAAGGACCAAGTAGGTTCAAAGGATTTTTTCAGCCAAGAAGAACTGGCATTCTTGCGTGATGCCTGGACCGCGGCAGAGTTCGATGGCGCGCGACAAGCACAGCACGTGCGCGTAGTCGCCGATATCTATCCCGATTTTGAACTCAGAGCGGACCAGCAGGTCGAGGCATTCGAGGCTGTTGAAGCCGACGATCCGAAGCGACGCCGTGGCGACGAATATTCCGAGAGTACGGGCGAGATCGAGGACGATCCGGTGGAAGACTGGGTTGGCCGCGCTGAACAGGCACCGACATGGCTTGCAACCGCCTGCGAAAAGAAGATCGGTAAACGCTACGGCGCGTGGTGGAGAAATACAAACAAGCCATCTTGGCGGCTGAGTTCCGACGATACTTGCATGAAGAAAAAATAACGTCGCTAGGCGATTGCTCGGAGTTCATCACGAGTGGTTCACGTGGCTGGGCGAAGTTCTATTCGGAAAGCGGTGCGAGATTTATTCGCGTTGGGAATGTGCAGCGTGCAAATATCGCTCTAGATTGGAGTGATACGCAGAGGGTAGCTCCCCCCAAAGGGACAGAAGGCCAAAGAACAAGCGTTAGGCCCAATGACTTGGTTGTCACGATTACTGCCGACCTTGGTCGCGTAGGATTGATACCGGCAGATATAGGACCCGCCTATGTCAACCAGCATGTTGCGCTAATCCGGCTCAACTCACCGGAAAACGCTCCATTTATTGCGTGGTATCTAGCGAGCGATGTGGGCCAAGAACAGTTGCTTGCGGGAAATCGCGGAGCAACGCGCGCCGGGCTTGGTCTCGACGACATAAGAACTGTCCGGGTTCCAGTGCCTTCACAAGTCACTCAGGCTGCCACCGTCAAACGTGTTGAGACTGCTCTCGCATGGATCGACCGGCTTGCAGGCAAAGCAACCAGCGCCCGCAAGCTAATTGATCATTTGGACAAAGCTATCCTCGCCAAGGCGTTCCAAGGTGAACTAGCGCCACAGGACCCAAACGACGAACCGGCAAGCGTGTTGTTGGAGCGCAGCCGGGCGGAGCGCGAGCAGACGCATCCGACAAAACGTCAGCAGCAGAAGCGGGCTTGAAAAAATGTGACACCGGCGAAAGGGCGGTGGATGCGATCATGTCAGAAAGCAAGTTGCAGTTTGCAAACCTGAGCGAGCGCCATTTCGGCGTAACACCCGGCATTGCAGCCGCGTACGCCGAAGCAGCGACTGTGTGCTTCGCAAGGCACCATTCGTCTCCACAAAATGTCATTTTGCAAGATGGCAATGGGGATCGACAAAGCTTCGCCGAGTGGCAGGCGCCAGATAAACGAATATTGGACGGCTGGGCCAACGAAGTCGATGCGACCGAGGCTGGGGCGTACGGATTAGCACTTGCTGCGGTAGAACTGACACGAGGCATGGTCGCAGTTCGACGAGCAGAGACCCGCACAGGTGCGGACTATTACCTGGGAAGTCCTGAGACGGCGGCCGATGATCTAGAAACGAGCCTTCGCCTGGAGGTTTCGGGAACAGACAAGGGCAACGATACCGTCATTCAAGCGCGTCTACGCGAGAAGGTAGAACAAGCCAAAGCAGGAGCTAGCCCGAATTATTCACGACTAGCAGGCGGTTGTGCCTTAAAGTACTGATTCAGCGTATGATTTTGGTCTCGAATCAAAACTACGCAATTTCAGGAAAGCCACACCCGCCATGTATGACCCTATGCTGCCGCTGCCGGGCCTGT
>CAMAWG010000208.1 GCA_945861855.1 Rhodoplanes serenus | reverse complement strand
AGAAGGAACTCAAATCGGTTTACGGTATCCCATACTGTTTCGCTCACATCGCGCGACTCGAAGCCGCCGGCCAATTCCCTTCCCGGGTACGGCTCGGAGCTTGCAGGGTGGCGTGGGTAGCTGAAGAGGTGGAAAACTGGATCGAGGAGAGAGTCGCTAACCGCGCTCAAACATCTCCTTCTTAAGGGCGAGGGGCCTGGTTCCACCCAGGCCCCGTTTGCTTAAGTGATCTCGAACTACGAATCGAGGGGTCAGGAGTTCGAATCTCAGTTCAAGGTTGCGAATGCTGCTGGAAATAGTCCCGCTTCCTGCTCTACGGCCTCAAGTGACGCGAGGTCGAGGAGCGAACCCGCCAACACCTCGCATGCGATCCCGCCGTGAAGCCGGCGGAGCAGTTCCGCGATGACGAAAGCGGCGGCGGTGAGGCTGACGAAGGGGACGCCAACCGAGCGCGATGCAAGCATGGCAAGGCCGCAAGCATCCACAGCTCCCTTTTCAAGCATCCCCGCATAGGCACGACCCGTCGCGGTCGCCGGGCGCGGCGTCTCACTGCCCTGCTTCCAAATATCGCGCGCCTTGCGCGTTGCCGGAAACGTATGCAGCGCGAAGTTCATGAAGGCGGCCGGACCGCCGCCGAGGCCGGCTTCGACGACAAGATCGAAGCCGGCATCTTCCAGCGCGGCGCGCGCCAGCGCGTTGTCGAAGCCGCAGAGCGCGATGGCAGGCTCGTCATCGGTTCGTCTCGTGGAAGTTCCGAACCGGCGTTCAACGATCGACGTCTTGCTGCTGATGTCTTCGCACCAGACGGCCATGGCCCGGGTCTTTCGGAAGCCGACCAGTGTCTCATTGCTCAGCACGGAGGTGCTGTCGTTCGCGGCCGAGATGATATCGAAATCTTGCAGAACGAGCTCCGGTTTCTGTCCTTCGGGAAACGGGAGAGCGCCCAGCATCCAAAGATACGCTTGCCCGAGGTTACCGAGGCCTAGCATCCATAGGCACCGCGGCAGATAGAGGAGTGGCGGTTCGGACGGGTCGTAGTTCCGCCAATCGCTGCCAGGGCTCCAGAGCGAGATGCCGGCAGCGCGCTTTCCGGCAAACGGCCGCCCGTCAAAATATTGAAAGGCTTCGGAAAGCGCCACGGCGCTGGCAAGGATAGGGGCCAAATGGAGATTGCCGCGCTCCTGAAGGCGAGCACCTTCACGCAAGGGGATTACGCCAGCGCGCCATCCATCCCAGGTCACTTGCCACGATGGTGACATCGCGGCGGGGCCGACCGCGCCGATGGCGATACGGGGGATTTCCGCAGCAGCGGTACCCGTCTTGCCGCCAAATGCGACGATTGCTGC
Source organism: Rhodoplanes serenus (assembly GCA_945861855.1). Lineage (GTDB taxonomy): Bacteria > Pseudomonadota > Alphaproteobacteria > Rhizobiales > Xanthobacteraceae > Z2-YC6860. The sequence goes on along the minus strand of CAMAWG010000208.1, from coordinate 4,600 downwards.
GGCCAGACTCTTCGCTTTTGCAAGCGGCACCAGCAGCGGACCGTCACCGGGCAGTTCGACGCAGATGCCGCCGAGGGACGTGCGCCGGCCGGCATTGACCAAGGTGAGCAGGGCGCATTGATGCGCTGCGGAAGCAAGGACTTCCGGTCCGCACACGATCGCGAGGCGAAAACCCTCCAACTTCGCGAGCGCTTCGCCATAGTCGGCGACTTCATTGCGGTCCATGAACAGCTTCGCCGTGCGGTTCATGGTCTCAGGCGTCGGCATCATCGTCATGGTCAGCTCCAGAAACCGTGGTAGAAAAAGCCCGCCCGCACTCCGCTAAAATCGATCCAGGTGTGATCGCCGCGGTATTGGTAAATGCCAAGACGATGGTGCGCGATCGGTGCCACAGCAAAGTCCGGTACGATGACCGCAACGTGCCCCGCGCGCGCGACCATAGGATTGGTTCGGTCGGATTCACTCTGCCGCGCCGCGCCGCCATGCGTGTGCACGTCAGCGACGACCTTCAGGCCGCTCTCGCGGCAGCGTGCCCACAGTTTGGCAAAACTATCGCCGCGAAGGATGCAGATGCCGGTGCGGTAGGCGTTGGGATCGAGCTCATCGTAAAAGACGATCTGCGAGACTTCTGCGCGCCCATCGACGTCCTGACCGAGCAGAAAGGCGCCGGCTTCGTGGCGACGCCCACCGCGCCGGTCGAGTTCGGAGAGCGTCCAGTTCCAAAGGCTGCGCCGACAACTGATCCGGTGGTCAGGCGCCGCAAGCGCCCGAATAGTCCGACGAATGGAGAAGGTCATAAAGTTGCTCCAGATAACAGATGATGCCGCGCTTGGGCTGCCAGAGCCGCGAGGGATGTTCGTGGCGCCATTGGTCGTGGCCTTCCATTGAAACCCGGTCGACGGGCCAATAGAGGCAGGTGCCGCCGTTCCACTCGCGGCGGAATATCGACGGTACGATCGTCTTCCCCGTCGGCCACAAGTTGAAGGCAAGTGGGCTGCTTTTTTCAGCGTCCCAAGGACGTGCCGTCGCCGCCGCGGGATAGCCGGCAAGATCGAACCGGAAGGCGTAGCGCTCCGGTGCATTCGGCCGCGCAGCCGCGGTGATCTCGATCATGGCGCATGGCCACGTGGTAGCGAGATGCTTCCAGCGGCCCTCGATCACGCCAAGGCGGAAATCCGCCCTGGCGCAATGCACCTCGAAGGCTTGCTGGTCCGGCCGGACGATGCCGTTCACGGTCAGCCCTCGACCCGCTTTTCCGGCACGAGGTCGAAGCAGAGCGCGCAGCTCCCGTGTGCGAGGAGCGTATGCAGGGGGGTATCGCCCGCCGGACGCTCCGTCCCGCCGCAGATCTGCAACACGTGCTCGGTGGCGTCGGTTTCCGCCAGCTTAAACTTATGGACCGCCCATTGCTTGACGCGGTGAACCTTGGCGCCGGGCGGGAAGCGGTGGACTTCGGTCTTCTCCTGATAGTGGACCGTGACCTCGACGCTGCGGCAATGGCTCACATGCACACGGCTGCCGTGCTTCGCGCCGCTGTGCTCAATGCACAGCTCTTTGCCAACCGGCTCCTCGCGCTCGTCGATGAAGATCAGCACATCGTCCGGAACGCCGCTGGCCTTGGAAGCGGCCAGCAACTCCGCAAGGGTCGCTGCGGCGGCGATCTCCAGCTCTTCGGCTTCGGCAGAGCCGTGCCGCTGAAGAAAAACGACAATCTTGGACATTTCGGACCTCGCTTGTGGGGATCATCCCCTCTAACCAGGTCAGCGAAATGGATCTGCGGATTCCGGTAGTCCTAGCGGGGCGTCTCCGACGTGCAGATGAAATAGAACTGGCAGGAAGGGCAGTCGCGCGACTGTTTGGGCGCGAAAGCGCTGCGCTGGATCCCGGCAATGGCGGCGGCATACATGTCCAATGATTTGTCGCGGTCGTCCGGAACGATTTCGACGCGCTCGCCAGTCGCCGGATAAAAAGCCTCCAATTGCACGCGCTGCCCTGAAAACACCGCGCGGCCGGCCGCTTCAAGAAACGCCCAGATAGCTTTTCCGGATTCGCTCTTGGTCTTCCGGCCAGTTCTGATGCGCTGAGCGATAACGGCTCCCTGTGGGGTTTGCGTGACGCGGTCGGGTATGGCGGTGACGGCGCAGCCGGCGATAGTCAGACGCCACGCTGCGTCAACCGGCGTGCCGTAATCCAAGGCAATCGCTTCGGCGGCGCGGCGCACCATCTCTTCCGCCGCGCGCCAAAACACCGCCTCATTGCTAGCGACGGGGCCTCTGTCCTTCCACTCCATGCCGAGCTGCTCTGCCGCCGCGTCGGCACCGACAGTCTTGCCCGCTTGTCTTTCCGCCTCGATCCAGGCGATGACGCGCCGCACGCATCCATGGAATTTCAGATAGGCGCTTGCATCCCGCGGGCCGCGAAGGCCGTCGACCACTTCGTACCGGTAGCGCGCAGGGCAGTCTGTGTAGAGTTGCAGATGCCGTTCTTCATACTCCGCTTTCGGCGCCGGAGGCGCGGGCGGGGGCTCGCCTGCCGTCACTGTGTGTTGTGCGAGCTTGCGCGCCTGCGGCAGGACCGTGCCAAGCTCCTTCAGGAATTTTGAGGGGCCGCAGGTCTGGTTCGGCGTGTACCGGTCGGCGCGGCTGATGCTCAACACGTCGCGTGCCCGCGACAGCGCTACAAAGAACAAGCACTCCTCTTCAGCGTCATGCTCCAGCTTGCTGATGTCGAGGCGTTCGAGACCGAGCGGCGCCGGGCAGCGCGACGGCCGGTGACTGCCGGGAAGGTAACGCGAAGCCACGACCGGCAGATGGACCGCGTCGAATTCCAGGCCCTTGCTCGCGTGGATGGTCATGAACCGCACCGCGTCGATGTCATCGGCCTCGGGCGGAACGACCCGGAAGGCACGATCATCATCCAGGCGCTCAAGCCGCCGGATGGTTTCTAGCAGATGGTGTCGCTCGCCGATCCCCGCATGGGGATCGAGATGCTCGCGGCAGAACTTCAGCAGCTGATAGATGGCGATGAGCGCCTGCTGGGACGGCACGTCGCCGGCCTCCACCAACGAAAAAAGATAGTCGCTGCGCTCGAAGAGATAGCTGGTGAGAAGGCGCCAGGCCGAGGTATGCGGTTGCACGTCGTCGAGATGCGCGGCGAGTTTGACGAGGCCCTGCTTCCCCTGAGCACTCAACCCGGGCAATGCAGCCGCCCGGGCGCACACCGCCATGATCGTTTCGCCGGTTCTTTTGGCTTCGGTAATGACGGCCAGCGCGTCGCCGCGCGTCCCGCCATATTCAGGGAATTGTGCCACCCTGACGAGCCCGGCGCCGCCGGGCTCCGCGCCGATCGCAACAAGCGAGAGCAGGTCGCGGATTTCCGGGCGCTCGAACAGGTCGCCGAGGTAGAGGATGGGGATGCCGCCGTCCTCCAAATGTTTGGCGAACCGCGCCAGCGACAAATGCGTCCGCGCCAACACCGCCTGATCCCGGTAGGAAACCCCGGCTGCTTTCAGGTCGGCGATCTGCCGCCCGATACCGGCCGCCTCCGACGCGAGGTCTGGCGCATGCAGGTAATGAACTGCGCCGACCGCGCCGCGGTGCGGATGCCAGCTCGCCGCAGGTTTGGGTGCGGCGGCAATGCCGGCGCCATAGCGCTGAAAGATTCCGACCACCGGACGGCCGGAGCGGTAGTTCGTTTCCAGCGGCTTTCGCCGCGCGCCGGCATAGTCGGAGGTAAAGCCGGCGACCGTCGCCGGCGCGGCGCCGCGGAAGCGGTAGATGGATTGACGCGGGTCGGCAACGACCCACAGCCCTTCGCCGTCGCCGCGCACGGCCTTCAACAGTTGCGTGCTCGCGAAGTTCACATCCTGATATTCGTCGACCAGGACATGGCTGAAGCGGCCGCGTACCGTGTTGCGAACCGCCTCATTCTCCTTCAGCAGCCGGGCGGCGCGATCAACCAGGTCGCCAAAATCGAGCTTATTCCCGTCACTCAGAGCACGCTGGTAGATCGCGTAGACGCCGGCGACTTCCTTCGCCCGTTCGGCGCGCTCGATTTCCTCTTCTGTCTTGGCGGCCTGCTCGGTCGCTTCGGCAGCCGCAAGATATTCCTCGGGCGTGACCATCTCGTCCTTGGCACGCGAGATCGCGCGCAGCACGGGACGCAGCTCCAGCGCCGGGTCCCAGAGATTCTGGTAGTGCCGGAGCGGCAGATCGGCGAGCATGCTTTCCAGCAGCGCAAGCGCTTCCGTTTCATCCGCGATATCGAAATCCTGGCGGATGCCAATGTGGCTGCCGTAGAGCCTCAGCAGCTCAAGGCCGAAAGAATGAAACGTGCCGATCCACATCAGCGGCGCCGCTACGGGATTGAGCCGTTCGACGCGCTCGATCATCTCCGCCGCCGCCTTGTTCGAAAAGGTCAGCGCGAGAATTTCGGATGGCGGCACGTTGTTGGCTAACCCGAATTATTCACGACTAGCAGGCGGTTGTGCCTTAAAGTACTGATTCAGCGTATGATTTTGGTCTCGAATCAAAACTACGCAATTTCAGGAAAGCCACACCCGCCATGTATGACCCTATGCTGCCGCTGCCGGGCCTGTCAC
>CAMAWG010000207.1 GCA_945861855.1 Rhodoplanes serenus | reverse complement strand
CCCACAGGGACAGGCGGCAATCCAGTCGCAATCGTGGTAATTCTCTTCATGGCGTTGCTTTCCTTTCGTGGATTCGACACCCCGAGCCTACCGGCTCAAGGCGAGCAACGCCGCTCCTCCTATTTCAACATTGATCGGGACATTCCCCGCCGTAATACAGATGACGCATGAGCGACATGCCGGGTTTACGGCCGCAGGACGCGGTCGGAGAAGCGTTGCGGTCCATGGCACGCCACATTCTGGCCGAAGGCCGGACGGCGGTGGAGGATAGGAAGCGCGTCGAGGCGGTCGCGGTTCACGATTTCCGTGCAACGATGAAATCCTGGCGCGCTTTCCTACGACTGGTCGAGCCGCACCTCGAGGAGGACGATCGCCGCTGGCGGACCGAGGCCCGCGATCTCGCCCGCATGCTGGCCGGCGCCCGCGATGCCCAAGCCGCGCTGGATGCCGTCGACGACGTCGAACAGCATGCGCCGTCGCACCGGCTGTCGTCGCAATCGTGGGACACGATCCGAACCAAGCTGGACGATCTGCGCGCGTCGGCGGAGACCGCGAGCCTGACCAATGCCATCCGCCGGCGGATCTCGGCGGCGCTCGACCGAGCAGAAGCGCGGATCGAGAACTGGCCACTCGACAAGCTCTCGTTTTCCGACGTGGTGGAGGCTCTCCGCGAGGACTACCAGCGGGCCCGCCACGCGATCCCGGATGACTGGCGTGCGGCCAGCGCGCATGACCTCCACGAACTGCGGCAGCGCGTGGTGGTGCATCGCTATCAGATGGAATTGGTCCTGCCGCTCTGGCCGAGGCTCGGCGAGACCTGGGTCCGGCAGGCGCAGAAACTGCGCAATCGCCTCGGCTCGTACCAGGATCTGGTTGTGCTTGCACGCTACGCCGAGCCGCACCAGCCGCTGGCGCGCTGGCGCTCGCGGCTTTTGTCTGTGGTCAGCCAGCGGCAGGCGCAGCACGTCGCGGCGGCGCGAAGTATCGCCGGCCGGCTGTTCGCCGAACGGCCGAAGGCGTTCCGCCACCGGCTCGAAGCGATGTGGGACGGAATGGCCGCGAGCCGCTAAGACGCGAACGCCCCGGCGAGCTCCGACCGCACCCGCGCGATGACGCTCAACCAGTCGCCCGGCGCCGGCTGCCGGAACAAGCGCATGGCCGGGTACCAGGGGCTGCGGTCGGGATCGAGCGTCCAGCGCCAGTCCGGCTGGAACGGCAGCAGCACATAGGCCGGGCGGCCGAGCGCGCCGGCGACATGGGCGACGGCGGTGTCCACGCAAACGACCAGATCGCAAAGCGCCAGCACCGCCGCGGTGTCGGCAAAGTCGGCGAGCTTGTCACCCAGATGCGTGATGCGGGATTCCCGCGCCAGCGCCTCGGCGTCGGCCGGGCGAAGCTCGCGCTGAACGCTGACAAAGCGCAGGCCGTCCACCGACAGCAGCGGCTCGAGCTGAGAGAGCGACAGCGACCGGTTGCTGTCGTTGACGTGCGTGGCTCGGCCGGACCAGACGAGCGCGACGCGCCGTCCGCCCAGCGCCTCCAGACGCGGCCGCCATTTTTCGACATGTACTTCGGGGGCGCGAAGATAGGGAATGGGCGCGGGGACATCGGCGAGCCCGGTCTTGCAGGCGAGCGGCAGGCTCGCCAGCGGGCAGTGCAAGTCGAACGGCGGCAGGGGCTCGCCGCGCGCGACAACCGACACGGCGCCTTCGATCCCTGTCAGCAGACCTTTAAGCTCCGGCTGCGCCTCGATCGCCACACGGGCCCCGGCCCGCGCCAGGAGCGGCGCGTAGCGCGCGAACATCACCGTGTCGCCCAGGCCCTGCTCGGCATGCAGCAGGATGGTCTTGGCCGCAAGCCGCGCTTCGCCGAGCCACAACGGTTTCCGAAGGTCCTTCCGCGCGGTCATGCCGGCACGCTTCCATCGCCATTCGTATTCGGCAAAGCCGCGCGGATAGTCGCCGACGGTCAGGAGCGACAGCGCCGCGCTGAAATGGGCGTCGGCATACCCGGGCTGAAGCGCGAGCACCCTGGCGTAGCTTGCAAGCGCATCCTGGTGTCGGTTGAGCGCCGCCAGCACCATCCCCCGGTTGAGCCAGGCATTGGCATGGTTCGGCGCACCCGCGAGCGCGCTGTCGTAGGCGGTGAGCGCCTCCGGCTCGCGGCCGAGCGCATGCAAGGCATTGCCGCGGTTGTAGAGCGCAAGCGGATGGCCGGGCGCTATGGCGAGCGCCGCGTCATGGTCCGCGAGCGCCGCCTCCGCCTGGCCCAGCGCGACACACGCGTTGCCGCGATTCACCAGAGCCTGGACATGGCGCGGCGCCTTTTCGAGCACCGCGTCGAACGCGGCGACAGCTTCGGCCGGCCGCTTGAGATCGAGCAGGATATTGCCGCGGTTGTTGAGTGCGTCGGGGTGGCCCGGCGCTAGCGCCAGCGCCTTGTCGAGAGTGCTGAGCGCCTCCACGCTGCGCTTGAGCGTGTGCAGCACCAGGGCGAGGTTCGACAGCGCATCCGGCGAGCGCGGCTGCACCTTGAGGGCGGCGGCAATCAGCCGGTAGGCCTCGCCGGCCTTGCCGCGCTGGTGGTTGAGCATGCCGAGCAGGTGCAGCGCGTCGAAGTTGTCGCGCTGCGCCTTCAGCGCGCGGGTATAGAGTTTCTCGGCTTCATCCAGACGCCCGCGCTGGTGCAGCGCGAGCGCGTCGCGAATCGTCTGGCCGAGATTGAACGGGCCGGGCGCGGCGCTCACAGGCGATTGATCCGCGCGATTCGGCGGGTCACGTCCACCGGCGTCTCGTTGTCGGCCCGGGTCTTGAGCGCCAGCGCCTCCCGGGCGGCCGGCCGCTCCAGGCAGCGGGTCAGCCAGGCCCGCAGGTTCGGCACCGCACTCAAATCCATCTCGACGGCGCGGCTGATGACGGCAGCGACGTTGAGGTCGGCGACGGTGAAGTCGCTGCCGAGAAGATAGGGCTGCCCGCTCACCGCGGCGTCGAGCACCTTGAACGGCGCCACCAAAACTTTCAGCGCCTCGGCGCGCCTTGCGGCGTCGCGCTCCTCCGGCGGTAGGCGGACGGCATGCAGCGACCAGATGTTGACGCCGCGATCGACCTCGGCGACCGCCCACAGGCTCCACTGCCAGGCCCGCGCCTCGCCCTCCAGCGTCCCGGGATAGAGGCGGCCGGGAGAATGTTTCTTGGCGAGATAGAGCGTGATGGCGAGCGACTCGAACAGCACGAAATCGCCGTCCACGATCACCGGCAGCCGCCCGTTCGGATTGATGGCGAGAAACTCCGGCGTGCGCGCACCCGCGTCGCCGATCTCGATCGGGTCGTGCTCGTAGTCCAGCCCCAGCTCCTTCGCCATCCAGAGCGCGCGGAAGGCGCGGGTGCGGGCGATGCCGTAGATGCGCAGGCGGGACATCGGGCTCTCCATAAAGGCCGGCGAGCATAAACGACAAATGCGGCGTCGGGCCAATCCCGCTGGCATGGGTGGGCGAGCGCGGCGCAACGTCACGGCGGCGGAAAGGGAACGCATGGAACCGTCCGGCGTTTTCCACCGCTCGTGCCGGCGCAAGAATCGGCCAAGCTCATTTCACACAAGGAAATTCATCATGGTTCTCGATTTTGACGATATCGCGCTCCGGCTCGGAGCCGCGGCCCTGGCCGGCGCGCTGATCGGGGTCAACCGCGACATGCAGGACAAGCCGATCGGGGCGCGCACGCTGGGCCTGGTCGGGCTCGGCACGGCAACGGTGGCGGTCTCGGCGATCCAGTTTCCCGGCATGGCTGAAAACCCGGATGCCGCCAGCCGCGTGGTGCAGGGAATCGTCCAGGGCGTGATGACGGGCATCAGCTTCATCGGCGCGGGCGTCGTTTTGCGCGACGCGAAATCCAAGACCGTCGAGGGCCTGACGACGGCCGCGACGGTGTGGGTGACGGCGGCGCTCGGCATCGCCTGCGGGCTCGGAGCCTGGCGCAGCGTCGCGGTCGCCGTCCCGGTCACGTTGGTGCTTCTGGTGGCGGTGCCCTGGATCGAGGGCAAGCTGGCGAAGGGCGGGAAGCTGCTGGAATAGGCAGCACGCGCCGTTCTCAGGCCAGCGCCTCGGCGACCGCCTTGCCGCAGGCGACGGTGTTCGCCGGGCCGCCGAGGTCGCGGGTGCGCAGCTTCGGCTCCGCCAGCACCTTCTCGATGGCGGCGACGATCGCTGTGGCTGCTTCCTTCTCGCCGAGATGCTCCAGCATCATTGCGCCCGACCAGATCTGGCCGATCGGGTTGGCGATGCCCTGGCCGGCGATGTCCGGCGCCGAGCCGTGCACCGGCTCGAACACCGAGGGAAAGAGCCGATCGGGATTGATGTTGCCGCCCGGTGCGATGCCGATGGTGCCGGTGCAGGCGGGGCCCAAGTCGGAGAGGATGTCGCCGAACAGGTTCGACGCCACCACGACGTCGAAGCGGTCGGGGTTGAGCACGAACTGCGCGGTGAGGATGTCGATGTGGTACTGGTCCCACTTCACGCCGGGATAGTGTTTCGCCATCTCCCGCACGCGCTCGTCCCAGTACGGCATGGTGATCGAGATGCCGTTCGACTTGGTGGCGGAGGTGAGGTGCTTCTTCGGCCGCGAATTGGCGAGCTCGAAGGCGAACTTCAGCACACGGTCGACGCCGACGCGGGAGAGCACCGTCTCCTGCATGACGATCTCGCGGTCGGTGCCGGGCCACATCCGCCCGCCGATCGAGGAATACTCGCCCTCGGTGTTCTCGCGCACCACCCAGAAGTCGATGTCGCCGGGCTTCCGATTGGCCAGCGGCGACGGCACGCCGGGCATCAGCCGCACCGGGCGCAGGTTGATGTACTGGTCGAACTCGCGGCGGAACAGGATCAGCGAGCCCCACAGCGAGATGTGGTCGGGGATTTTCGCGGGCCAGCCAACGGCGCCGAAGAAGATCGCGTCGTGCTTGCCGATTTTCTCCTTCCAGTCATCGGGCATCATTTTTTGATGCTTCGCGTAGTAGTCGTAGGAGGCGAAATCGAAATCGTCGTTGCGGAGTTCGAAGCCGAATTTCTTCGCCGCGGCCTCCAGCACGCGCACGCCCTCCGGCACGACCTCCTTGCCGATGCCGTCGCCCGGAATCACGGCGATGCGATAGACGCGGTTGGTGGGCATGGTGGCTCCTATGGGATAACGACACACATTAGCAAAATGAAAGGGCTAACCCGAGTTCGTCAAATCCATCAGCTCCAGCCGCGTGAATATATCTCGTTCGCCCTGCTTTGCGGAGATTTCGGTTGGTAGTGGCCCCCGTTGATAAACGCGCCTTTAAAATCGATCCAAGCCGACTCGCAGTTCGGATAAGGAGCAAGGGCGGTGGGTCCCCACTTTTGAACATCTAGACGAATAGCCGACATCAACATTTCGTCGATCAAATTCCGCAATGGGCCAGGCACGGCTCCTATCAGCCTTTCACAAATCCAAACCTTGGATAGGTCTGATTTCAATGATGCCTCAAAAAACGTGCGACTAACTTTTTGTTCACCGACATCAATGTCTTCGCGCGTATATCCTGTTCCGAATTCGATCTGCCGTGCCGTGATTGCCGTGCCGTGATGGCATCTGGAAGTGAGGAGATTACAGAGGTCAAAGCTAGTGCCAGTTGGCGGTCCGCTGCAATTCCTTGCGATGGATTGAGCCAATACTGAGCTCGATATCCGCTACGCGAATTGAAGAATGCATCGTAAGTCTCGGGCGACACGTTAAACTGAAGAATTGCCCGCCAACGTTGGTCGCAACAATCCGTTCCGAAACGCGCTTTGTCAGTCGCTAGAGCTGTTTGCAGTGTATCCCTCCGCCGAGGACCGCCTTGCCTGATGCGGTCTTTCGATGAAGACATAGGCGTATGACTGACCATACGGCTATGTCGAAGGTTTCTCGGCTTGAGGTCATCTCGACAGGTGCTCGGCGGCGCTGGACGTTGGAAGAAAAGCAG
>CAMAWG010000206.1 GCA_945861855.1 Rhodoplanes serenus | reverse complement strand
GACTTCGGCTGCGCCGCCGCCAAGCAATCAGCCGCCTGCTCGTGCCGGCCGTCCGCCGGGAGACGGTCCGCCGCCGGGAGCAGTGCGTCCGCAGGGACCGCCTCCAGGCATTGCGAACCGTCCGCCGCCATCCGGCCCGCCGGCGCAATCCGGCTCGCCTCCGCCCCGTCCGCAGGGACCGCCGCCGCAGGCCAACCGGCCGCCGCCGCAAGCTCCGGCCGCGGTCGCGCGTCCGACGCCACCGGCTGCGCCCGTCGCGCGACCGGCGCCACCGCCGCCGCGTCCCGCAGCACCGCCACCGGCTGCCGCCGCCGCAGCGAAGCCGGCCGCTCCGCCCCCGCCGAAACCTGCAGCAGCGGCTCCGCCCGCATGTCCGGCGGGCAAGACGTTCACGACCGGTGCCTGCAGCTAAGAAAAACGCCGCGCCGGATGACCGGCGCGGCGCTACAATCGGCAGAATAATATCAACGCTTTGAGGGATGCGGCTCGACCGGCGCGCCCTTCGGCAGGTCATATTGACCCGCCGGCACGGCGTCGAAGAACTCCAGCACCTCCGAGGTCTTCACCACATCGGCGTACTTGGCGTTCATATCGCACAGGTTGATGGCGTGGCTCGCCTGCGAGCGATCGAAGCAGCCCTCCTCGGCCAGCGAGATGCGGTAGTTCAGGCTGAAAGCATCGAGAACAGTGGCGCGAACACAGCCCGAGGTGGTTGTTCCGGTAACGATCACGCTGTCGCAGCCGAGCAGCGTGAGGTAGCTCGTCATGTTGGTGCCGAAGAAGCCGGACGGCTTCTGCTTGTAGATCACGATGTCTTGCGGGCCGGGCGCGATCTCGGCGACGATCTCGTTGCCGTCGACATTGGTGTTGGGCCGGTTCGACCGGTCTTCCTCGGAGCGGCTGTTTTTCCAGTTCCAGCTTCCGCCGTCCCAGTTGTCGGCGCGCCGCACACCGGTGGTGTAGATCACCGGGATGCCCTTCTCATGCGCCTTGTCGATCAGCGATTTGAGATAGGGCATCGCCACCCAGGCGTCCTCGCCGCATGAGTTGCGCCAGCGTTTGATCGACTCCAGGATCGGCATCGGCCGCTCGTCGCAGAATGCGTAGTTCACGTCGATGATGAGCAGCGCAGGACGCTTGCCGAAGCCCTGGCGCGCGCCGTAGCCCGAATTTCCGAACACGGCCTTGTCGCGCTCGGTGAGGAATTTGTTCCAGATCGGTTCCGACATTTGCATTCACTCCGATGCTTGCGGCAGCCTAGCATATCAAATGGTCGGCCGCAGGCTGTCGGCGAAGCTCATGTCGATGATCTCCTCGAACTTGACATCGGTCTTGAGGATGCCCGCACCCATCACCACGGCCTTGCCCGTGTCCCAGGCTTCGCGGCTGATAGAGCCGTCCTTGCTCCACATCTGATCGGCGAACGAGCGGTCCATCGTCGCCTTGAGATCTTCGAGGGCCATGGTGGGGAACTGCTTCTTGGCGACCTCGGCGGATTCTCCGGGGTTGGAGTAGAGGAATTTCGAGGCCTTCATCATGCCGCGCACGAAGCCCTTTACGACTCCGGGATCCTTGGTGATCGATTCCTGCCGGATGTTGATGGTGGAATAGGCGTAGGGGCCGAGCTCCTTCGGCACATTGAAGAACGGCTCGGTCCAGAACCCCTCCTTGATTCCCCGGGTGACCAGCGGCTCAACGCTCAGCCCGATTGTGGCCTTGCCGGCGCGCACGGCCGCGGGCACCGCCGATGTCGGCATCTCATAAAGCGTGACATCATTCTTGGCGTCGAGTTTCCACTTCGCCAGCAGGTAGCGCATGATCGAATTCGGCGTGGCGCCGAACGCACTGACGGCGATGTTTTTGCCCTTGAAATAGGTTGGAAAATTGCGGTCCTTCGGCTCCTGTCCCTTCGCCGCGCAGATGTAGACGTTGCCGCGATCGACGCAGCCGACGACCGCGCGCAACTCGGCGCCCTTGGCCTTGGCGAAGGCGTTGTGCTCGGGCCCGCCGATGAAGGCGAAGGCCTGGCCCGACAGGACCGCATTGGTGTGGCCGCCGCCGGTTTCGATGGTGACGATCTTCACCTCGATGTCGGCCTCTGCGAAGTAGCCTTTCGCCATCGCGATGTACATCGGCAGATAGCCGGTCGAATGGACCGGCTCCGCCACCAGCAACTCGTGCTTGGCTGCGCGTGCGACGTAGGGCTTTGCGATCAGTGCCGCGCCGGCGGCCGCGGTGGTGCCGAGGAACTTGCGCCTGTCCATGATGACCTCCTGTTGAACCGATTTTGCTATTGCCGAGTGCCTTTGCGCAGAACGGTTTCGAGCCACGAGACGGTGGCGTACATGATGATGGCGAGCGTCGAGAGCACGAGCACCGCGACCCAGACGAGCGCGATGTCGTAGGTCTGGCCGGCGTAGAGGATTTGGCGCCCGAGGCCGTGCTGCGAGGCGATGAACTCGCCGACGATCGCGCCGGTGAGAGCGAGGCCGATGTTGACCCGCAGCACCGAGATGACCCAGGGCAGGCAGAACGGCACGACAAGCTTTCTGAACACCTGCCAGCGGGTCGCGCCTAGCGAATAGAACAGCTTCTCGCCGTCAGGGTCGAGCGCCTTGACGCCCGCGAACGTGGTGAGCGTCGAGACCACGAGCGTCAGTGCCGTGGCGATCGCGACTTTCGAGGTGAGGCCAAGACCGAACACCAGGATGATGAGCGGCGCGAGCGCGAGCTTGGGGATCGACTCGAAGCAGATAATGTAGGGCTGTACCACAGCGGCGTAGTTGCGCGACCACCAGAACGACAGGCCCAGCAGTGAGCCCGCTGTGGTGCCGATCAGGAAGCCGAAGATGGTCGAGCGGAAAGTGAAGCTGATGTCGGTCCAGGCGTCGCCCTCGGTGAAAAAGATGATAAGCGTCTTCCAGATTGCGCTCGGTTGCGACCAGAAGAATGCGCTGATGATTCCTGTGGTCGCGGCGATCTCCCAGGCGCCGAGGATGCCGACCAGGATTCCGATCTGCGCCGCGATGATCGCCCAGGTCGGCCAGTCCTTCTGCACCGGGAGCCGGCGGACCGGCTTTCCGGCAGGCGTGGGCGCGGCCCTGGCCGGCGGCTCCTGCGCGGCATCGAGCATGGGAACTCCCGCACCTCGCGGCGTGTCTTGAACGGCCATGTCAGGCGGCCTCCTCAAGCGCCGGTGTCGTCAAAAGGTTCAGGCAGCGCTCCTTGATGGCGATGAACTCCGGCGACAACGAACTCTTGCGAACGCGCGGGCGAGGGATCGCGATCGGGATGGTTTCGAGGATGCGGCCCGGCCGCGTGCCCATGACGTGGATCTCGTCGGAAAGGTAGATCGCCTCTTCGACGTCGTGAGTGACGAACACCACCGTTTTCTTGAAATCGCTCCAGAGTTGCATCAACCATTCCTGCATCTGCAGCTTGGTCTGCGCGTCGAGCGCGCCGAACGGCTCGTCGAGCAGGATCACGTCGGTGTCGAACAGCAGCGTGCGCAAGAGCGCCGCGCGCTGGCGCATGCCGCCGGACAACGAATTGGGATAGAGGTATTCGAAGCCCGCAAGGCCGTATTTCTGCAGGAGCGGCAGCGCGCGCTCGCGCGCCTCCTTGAGCGGCTTGCCCTGGATTTCCATGCCGAGGATGACGTTGTCGAGCACCGTGCGCCATGGCAGCAGCAGGTCTTTCTGCAGCATATAGCCGACGCGGCCGATGGTGCCGGTGGCATCCTCGCCGTCGATCAGGACGCGGCCTTCGGTCGGCGCCAGCAGGCCGGCGATGATGTTGAACAGCGTGCTCTTGCCGCAGCCGGATGGTCCGACCAGGCTGACGAAGCGGCCGCTGTCGATCGACAGGTTCAGCGGGGCGACCGCGCGGAACACCCCGCCCGGCGTTGTGAATGCCATGCCGATATGATCGAGGTGCACTTTCACGGGCATTGCCAGTCTCCGCGCACTGTTACGGAGGCTAATGCATCGGATGTGCCAAGTCGATTGACGCGCGAAATCAGCCGATTAGCCGCGCTGCTTTGTCGCGCATGCGGTTCCGTGACGCAAAAAGCGGCAGGCCGCGTGAATGCTAAACGCGGCCCTTGCCGATGCGCGGATTGGCGCGTCCGCCGGTTGTGGCCACCATCACCACCACGATCTCGTCCGGCCGCGGCGCGTCGGGCACCATCACCGTCATGGTGTCGAAATGATCGAACGACCAGATGTTGTCTTTATGGGCGAGGGGGACGTCGATCGGCGTGCCGGCGCTGGCGATCTTGGCGCTGGAACTGATGATGGCCTCGCCGCCGCCAAGCGCCGCGCGCATCGGTGCGCCGAGTCTGGGATGGATCATCGCGGCGCCGTGCTCCGGGTCGCCGTTGACGCCGATGATCGCGGCCTTGCCGTAGGAATGCGGCGCGCCGCCAAGGAGTTTCACCACCTCCGGCATGAGGCGTTCACCCACCGCCTTGCCGACATCGAACAGCGGCGACAGGTCAGCGACGTGCCCTTTGCCCGCGAACGGATTTTTCAGCACTGCGATGCCGGCGACGCGGGTGATCGGCTCGGGCACGGCCTTGCCCGCCTCGGCAAACACGCGCTCCTGCACGAACAGGATTTTCCGAACGCCGTCCATCAGCGGTCGAGCCGCGCGAGCAGCGCCGAAGTGTCCCAGCGGCTGCCACCCATCTTCTGGACCTCGGCATAGAACTGGTCGACCAGCGCGGCGACCGGAAGGTTCGCGCCGTTCCGCCGCGCCTCGGCGATGCAGATCGACAGGTCCTTGCGCATCCAGTCGACCGCGAAGCCGAAGTCGTACTTGCCGGCCGTCATGGTCTTGTAGCGGTTCTCCATCTGCCAGGACTGCGCCGCGCCCTTGGAGATGGTGGCGATCAGTGCCTCGATGTCGAGGCCGGCCTTCTTGGCGAAGTGAATGCCCTCGGCGAGACCCTGCACCAGTCCGGCGATGCAGATCTGGTTGACCATCTTGGCGAGCTGCCCCGAACCGGACGGGCCCAGCAGCTTGCACATGCGCGCGTAAGATCCGATCACCGGCTCGGCGCGGCCGTAAGGCCCGGCGTCGCCGCCGCACATGACCGTCAACACGCCGTTCTCGGCTCCGGCCTGGCCGCCGGACACCGGCGCGTCGACGAAATCGAAGCCGCGCTTCTTCGCCTCGGCGTGGAGCTGGCGCGCCACCTCGGCGGAGGCGGTGGTGTGATCGACGAACACCGCGCCCTTGGCCACGCCGTCGAACGCCCCGTTGGCGCCCAGCGTCACCTCGCGCACGTCGTTGTCGTTGCCGACGCACATCATCACGAAGTCCTGGCCGGTTGCGGCCTCCTTCGGCGTCGAGGCTTTCCTGCCGCCATGTTGCGCGACCCATTGGTCGGCCTTCGCAGCGTTGCGGTTGAAGACGGTGACCTCGTGGCCGCCCTTGTTCTTGAGATGCCCGGCCATGGGAAACCCCATCACGCCCAGACCGAGAAACGCCACTTTCGCCATCGTTTCCTCCAAAGTTTGCACTATGTATGCGTTGCCCCGACCAATATCTTGCGGGCGTGGCGTTGACCATAGCATCGGCGCGACTATGGTGACGCCCAACCTCCACAGGACAAAATCATGCCGGTCACCAAGGACGATGTGCTTGCAGTGTTGGGCCAGGTCGAAGCGCCCGACGGCAGGCCGTTGCCGAAGACCGGCACGCTGTCCGACATCGTTGCAAGCGACGGCAAGGTGTTCTTCTCGATCACCGTGGACGCCGGCGTGGTGCAGGCCTGGGAGGAGGTGCGAAAGCTCGCCGAAAAGGTCGTCAAGGCGATGCCCGGCGTGCAGTCGGCGATGGTTGCGCTGACGGCTGAGCGCAAAGGCGGGGCGGCTCCGGCCGCCCGTCCGGCGCAAGGCGCTCCGGCCGCGGCCCGTCCGGCGCACACGCACGGCCACGGCCAGGCGCAGGGACCGTCCGGCGTGCCGGGCGTGACCTCGATCATCGCGGTCGCGTCGGGC
>CAMAWG010000205.1 GCA_945861855.1 Rhodoplanes serenus | reverse complement strand
GGCCTTGGGCCGATCCTCGGTGACCTGTCCGGCGGCGAGAGTCGTGGATACAAGGGACATATCAACACCTGACGGATGGAAAGCCTCGGCCCCGCCCCAGGGGGAAGGCCGAGGCCGCCGATCGGCTAGTTCGTCAGCGGCACGCGATCGTCGATCAGTGCGCTCACAACGGCCTTTACGTCGACATCGGCCTTGATGACGCCCGCCTGCTGCAGCGCAAGCCCGGCCGTCAGGATCGAGTCGCGCTGCGCCGCGCCGATCTTGCTGTGGGTGAGCTCGGTGCGCTCCTTAAGCTGCTTGCCGACCACCGCATCCGGGAGTTTGGTGGCGGCGATGAAGATGCGCTTGAGCTCGTCGTAGTTGGCGAGCGACTGTTTGCGCGCCTCCTCATAGACGGCGAGCACGCGCTTCACGAGATCGGGGTGATCCTTGAGGAACTCCTCGCGTACATTGAGGATGCCCCAGGTGTTGGCGTCCTTGTTCCTGTAGAACAACTTGGCGCCGTCCTCCACCTCCGCCTGCGCCATCATCGGGTCGAGGCCGGCCCAGGCCTGCACGTCGCCGCGAATGAGCGCGGTCTTGCCGTCCGGGTGCTGCAGCAGCACCGTCGTAACGTCCTTCTCCGTAAGCTTCGCGCCCAATAGCGCGCGCACCAGGAAGATGTGTGGATCGGTACCGCGCGTGACTGCAATCCGCTTACCCTTCAGATCCTCGATCTTGGCGATGCTGGAATCCTTACCCGTCACGAGCGCGGTCCATTCGGGCCGCGAGTAGACGTAGATCGACTTGATCGGATTGCCATTGATCTTGGCGACGAGCGCCGCGGAGCCCGCGGTAGAGCCAAAGTCGATCGAGCCGGCGTTGAGGAATTCCAGCGCCTTGTTGGAGCCGAGCGTCTGCACCCAGCGGATGCCGATGCCGTCCTTGGCAAACTCCTTTTCAAGCAAGCCTTTTTCCTTCAGCAACAGAGAGACCGGATTGTAGGTCGCCCAGTCGATGTTGATAGTCTTGGGCTTGTCAGCGCCGAAACTCGCCGTCGGCAGCAGCCCGACGACGAGCACAGAAGCAAGGAGCGAACGTCGAGACAGGATAGACATGAGTACCTCCACACGTTGCGCGGTCTTCGCGTCGCTTTGACGCCAAGCCGCAGGTTCATGGAGGCGGACAAACGATTTGCCCGCCCGTCAGCTTCTTGCGACGGGGCGGGCCCCGACCGCTTTAGCTGCATTTGTTAAGCGCCCGCAAGCTGTTCGCTTCAAATCGGCGCTGCCCTTTGATACGACCTAACCCATTGTTTGTCAAAGAGAAAATTATAGTCTGCTGCATGCTGGAAAGGAAATTTGCTTCCCTCTGGAGCAACCTTTGGAGTGCTCTTGTTTTCTCACCATACTGCGCTGCGCCGTGACATAAGACGCGCGCTTCGCTATCCGAAAGGCCACATGCTCACCTCCGACAAGCCACGCCACCACGACGCCGAACTGTTCGACGAGCGCGCGCTGGTGGCCGAGCTTGCCGGACTCGCCGCCGAGCACGCCGGCTCCGAGCAGGAGCTACGGCGCGCTGTGGCGCAGCGGCTGAAGGCCGTGCTCGCCGACGGACGCGCGCAAGCCGAGCAAATGCTCCTGAAGGACCGCCAGGGCCGCCGCTGCACCGAACGGCTCTGCTTCATGATGGATGAGATCATCCGCGTGCTGTTCGACGTGGTGATCGCGCATCTCTATCCGTCGGAAAATCCGTCCGAGGCCGAGCGCATGGCGATCGTGGCGACCGGCGGCTACGGCCGCGGCCTGCTCGCGCCCGGCTCCGACATCGATCTGCTGTTCCTGCTGCCTTACAAGCAGACGGCCTGGGGCGAGTCGGTCGCCGAAGCGATCCTCTATTGCCTGTGGGATCTCGGGCTCAAGGTCGGCCACGCCACGCGCTCGATCGACGAATGCATCCGC
The DNA here is from genome assembly GCA_945861855.1 of Rhodoplanes serenus. Taxonomy (GTDB): domain Bacteria; phylum Pseudomonadota; class Alphaproteobacteria; order Rhizobiales; family Xanthobacteraceae; genus Z2-YC6860. The sequence continues at coordinate 4,185 of CAMAWG010000205.1, read as the reverse complement.
CAGGCCAAGGCGGACATGACGATCCGCACCGCGGTCCTGGAATCCCGCTACCTGCTCGGCGACAAGAAGCTGTTCGACGAGTTGATGACGCGCTTCGACAAGTCCGTGATCCAGGGCACCGGCCCCGAGTTCGTCGCCGCCAAGCTCAACGAGCGCGAGGAGCGCCACCGCCGCGCCGGCCAGTCGCGCTATCTGGTCGAGCCCAACGTCAAGGATGGCAAGGGCGGGTTGCGCGACCTGCACACGCTGTTCTGGATCGCCAAATACGTCTACCGGGTCCACGACGTCGAGGATCTGATCGAGCGCGGCGTGTTTGACGAAGACGAGCTCAAGCTGTTCCGCCGCTGCGAGGACTTTCAGTGGTCGGTCCGCTGCAACATGCACTTCCTCACCGGGCGCGCCGAGGAGCGCCTGTCGTTCGACATCCAGCGCGAGATCGCGGTGCGGCTCGGCTACACCGAGCATCCGGGGTTGAAGGACGTCGAGCGTTTCATGAAGCACTACTTCCTGATCGCCAAGGACGTCGGCGATCTCACCGCAATCCTGTGCGCGGAGCTCGAAGACCAGCAGACCAAGCCCGCGCCGGTGCTGAGCCGGATGATGGCGAAGCTCCGCCCGCGCGGCCGGAGGCCCCTCCCCGAGAGCGAGGATTTCGTCGAGGACAACAACCGCCTCACCATCGTCGACAAGGACGCGTTCACGCGCGATCCGGTCAATCTGATCCGGATGTTCCAGCTCGCGCAGAAGCACACTCTGGTGCTGCATCCCGACGCCATGCGCGCGGTGAACAAATCGCTCAAACTGATCGACCAGAAGCTGCGGCAGGATCCCGAGGCCAACCGCCTATTTCTCGAAATCCTCACCTCGCACGACGCCGAGATCATCCTGCGGCGGATGAACGAGACTGGCGTGCTCGGCCGCTTCGTGCGCGCCTTCGACCGCGTCGTCGCGATGATGCAATTCAACATGTATCACCACTACACGGTGGACGAGCACCTGCTGCGCTGCATCGGCGTGCTGGCGGAGATCGAGCGCGGCAGCAACGAGGAATACATCCTCGCCAACGACCTGATGCGGAAGATTTTGCCGGAGCATCGCACGCTGCTGTATGTCGCGCTGTTCTTGCACGACATCGCCAAGGGGCGGATCGAGGACCATTCGATCGCCGGCGCCCGCATCGCCCGTTCGTTCTGCCCGCGGCTGGGCCTGTCGGCCGCGGACACCGACACCGTCGCCTGGCTGGTCGAGCAGCACCTCGTCATGTCAACGGTGGCGCAGTCGCGCGATCTGTCCGACCGCAAGACCATCGAGAACTTCGCCGCGGTGGTGCAGTCGCTGGAGCGGATGAAGCTCCTCACCATCCTGACCACCGCTGACATCCGCGCGGTCGGCCCCGGCGTCTGGAACGGCTGGAAGGCCCAGCTTTTGCGCACGCTCTATTACGAGACCGAGCCGGTCCTCACCGGCGGCTTCTCCGAGGTCAACCGCGCCCAGCGCGTCGCGATGGCCCAGCGCGAGCTCACGGCCGAGCTCAAGGACTGGCCGGCCGAACGGATCGACGCCTATATCGCGCGGCATTACCCGGCCTATTGGCTCAAGGTCGATCTGCCGCACCGCGTCGAGCACGCCCGTTTCATGGACAAGGCCGAGGCCGCCGGAAAGCCGATCGCCACCACCTTCGCCCTGGACGTCGCGCGCGGCGTCACCGAAGTGACCATCATCGCCCCCGACCATCCCTGGCTCCTGTCCACGCTGGCCGGCGCCTGCGCCGCCACCGGCGCGAACATCGTCGATGCGCAGATCTTCACCACCACCGACGGGCGCGCGCTCGACACCGTCGCCGTGTCGCGCGAGTTCGAGCAGGACGACGACGAGACGCGCCGCGGCGCGCGGATCGCCGATACGATCGAGAAGGCGTTGAACGGCACGCTCAAGCTGCCGGATGTGGTGTCACGCCGCCTGGCGTCGAAGGGACGGATCAAGGCCTTCGCCATCGAGCCGGAAGTGACGATCAACAACCAATGGTCCAACCGCTACACGGTGATCGAGGTGACCGGGCTCGACCGGCCCGGCCTGCTCTACGAACTGACGGCGACGCTGTCGAAGCTCAGCCTCAACATCACCTCCGCGCATGTGGCGACCTTCGGCGAGCGCGTGGTGGACGTGTTCTACGTGACCGATCTGCTGGGCGCCAAGATCGCGTCGCCGACGCGCGAGACCGCCATCAAGGGCTCGCTGCTGCAACTGTTCGCGCCCGCCGAGCAGCCGGCCGCGAAGGCCGCGAACGCGCGCTAAATTCTGGAAGCCGTCCCGTCAAAAAAACGGTGACGCAGCCGTGGAACGACCGCGTCACCGATGGCGCTACAGAGGAGAAGCCCGTCGGCCGAGCAAGACCAACAAGACAGAATCTCTTCGGCCCACGTCCGCAGCAAACCTAGGACGTCCTCGTCGAAGGCCGGCCGCAGGCGCTTCGATTACTTCTTCGGCTGATTCGGGTTGTGATAGACGAGCACCATCAGCGCGGTCGGCAAATAAATCGGCAGGCTGTCGATGACGAAGCGACGGCCGGGCTCGTTGAGCTCCCACGCAGTCGGCGGCGTGGCAGGCGCCTTCTTCTTCTTTGCCGCCAGGGCCGGCGAAGCGGCGACCACAGCGATGACAACGGCAAGTGCAATCTTCTTCATAGTCCAACTCCCCCTGTTACGCCCCACCTTCCGGTGGCGGTCGATCGGTTAACGATAGCATGGGCTGTGGCGCCGGATAACCCGTTTCCGATAGGCCATCCATGCAATTTTTCCACCTGTGGGTTCGCGGCGCCACACCGAGGCGCTCGAACAGATCGCACGCGCCACCGGCCTGCGCCGGCACGCATCGCAATCGACACATGGGGTGATGCCGAAGGCCGATCGAATGGAACCGGTGTCTGGCTGCAAGTGCATCAGACGCCGATACCATTCAAATCGGAAATGACCCGCGCGGAGCGCGCGTCACAAGGCCCGAAGCGAAGAATTCCGAAAGACGCGGAATTACTTCTTCTTGGCCTTCTTCTTGCCCTTCTTCGCGGCCTTTGCCGGTGCAGCGGCCTTGGACGTGGCCCCATAGGGGTTCGCCGCATCCCGCAGGAGCTTATCGGTATTCGGATTCAGGCTCTGTACGGTTTGGGCGACGGCTACATTCGGTTGAGCAGAAAGCGCGGCAACAAGCACAACGGCAGCCAAGAGCGCGAGCTTACGCATGTTGAATTCCCCAAGCTTGGACCCACCGGATTCCCCGGTATGGTCGGATGATGCACAAATTTGCAGCGATTGGAAATAGCTCCGAAAGCTATCTCAACAGTCCGGGGGCAGCCGCAAATCCAAGAACAGCCTAGGGTTTCGGGAGCGACCAGCTGGGGGCTTAACTGCCCCTTAAAGCCGCCCCCGTAGCCTGCGCCGTAACCAAGCCGGCAGGGACCGCCGGGGCGGGTTGCGGGACGGGGACATGGGAGCGCCGAAGGCCAGAGAACGCTCCGGGGAACGGCGCGAACCGGTGTTCGACGCGGCCCCCGCCTCCAATTCGGCCGCGGAATCCCAGGCTCCCCGCCGCCCCAAGCGCAAGCGCCGCGGTAGCGGCAAACGCGGCGGCGGGCGATGGACCGCCGGACGGGTGGCCTATTGGGGTGCCGTCGTAGGCCTCTGGCTGGTGATCGCCACAATCGGCGGGGCGATATGGGTGGGCGCCCACCTGCCACCGATCCAATCGCTCGAAATTCCCAAGCGCCCGCCCTCGATCAAGATCGTCGACCTGCAAGGCCGGCTGCTCGCCACGCGCGGCGACATGGGCGGTGCCGCGGTGCCGCTGAAAGACCTGCCGCGCTACGTGCCGCAGGCCTTCGTGGCGATCGAGGACCGGCGCTTCTATTCGCACCACGGCATCGACCCCATCGGCATCGCCCGCGCCGCCGTCGCCAACATCGTCCGTCGCGGCGTGTCGCAGGGCGGCTCCACGCTGACCCAGCAGCTCGCCAAGAACCTGTTCCTGACGCAGGAGCGCACCGTCTCCCGCAAGGTGCAGGAGCTGGCGCTGGCGTTCTGGCTGGAGCGCAAATTCAGCAAGACCCAGATCCTCGACCTGTATCTCAACCGCGTCTACTTCGGCGCCGGCGCCTACGGCATCGAGGCGGCGGCGCAGCGCTATTTCTCCAAG
>CAMAWG010000204.1 GCA_945861855.1 Rhodoplanes serenus | reverse complement strand
TGTGACCGACAGGTCGATGTGTTTTGCTACCGCCGTTGATAAGGCGCTCGAGAATATCGATTGCATGAGTGCGATCCTTCGCTGCCAGACAAAGAATCGCTTTTATGAATCAACTCAACGCCTTATCCAACTGCGTCGAGTACTATGCGCTGAATCAGTACTTTAAGGCACAACCGCCTGCTAGTCGTGAATAATTCGGGCTAGAACGCGGCCCTGCACTCCCCGGATTTTCCCCACTTTTGGGTGCCGTTTGGTGCCGTTCTGTGCCGGTTTTAGTCTCGGTTATAACGATGACACTGGCCTAACATGTTGAAACATCAGCGCCTCGTCCCCATGATCGTGGCGGTGGCGCTGTTCATGGACAACATGGACTCGACGGTGATCGCCACATCGCTGCCGGCGATCGCCGCCGACATCGGCACCAATCCGCTCACGCTCAAGCTCGCGGTCACCTCGTATCTGTTGTCGCTCGCGGTCTTCATCCCCATGAGCGGCTGGACCGCCGACCGGTTCGGCGCCCGCACCGTGTTCCGCGCCGCCATCGGCGTGTTCGTGCTGGGCTCGATCGGCTGCGCGCTGTCGAATTCACTCTCGGATTTCGTCATCGCCCGCATCGTGCAAGGCATGGGCGGCGCGATGATGACTCCGGTCGGGCGGCTGGTGCTGGTCCGCACCGTGGACCGCAAGGAACTCATCAACGCCATGGCCTGGGTGTCGATCCCGGCGATGATCGGGCCGCTGATGGGCCCGCCGCTCGGCGGCTTCATCACCACATATTTCTCCTGGCACTGGATCTTCCTGATCAACGTGCCGATCGGGCTGATCGGCATCGTGCTGGTGACGCGCTACATCGAGAACGTGCGCGCCGAGGCGCGGGAGGGGTTCGACGCCGTCGGCATGGTGCTGTCCGGCACCGCGGTCGCGGGCCTGACGTTCGGGCTGTCGGTCGCGGGCTTCGAGATCGTGCCCTGGCCCGCGGTCGTGGCGATCATTCTGGTCGGCGCGGTGGCCGCGGTGCTCTACACGGCCTATGCGCGGCGGGTGGCGGCGCCGATCCTCGATTTCACACTGATGCGGCTTCCGACGTTCCGGGCGAGCCTTGTGGGCGGCTTCCTGTTCCGCATCGGCGTCGGCGCGATGCCGTTCCTGCTGCCGCTGCTGCTCCAGGTCGGGTTCGACCTGACGCCGCTGCAGTCCGGCCTCATCACCTTCACCTCCACCCTCGGCGCGCTGTTCATGAAGGCCGTCGCGCCCTGGACGCTCAAGCGCTACGGCTTCCGCACCGTGCTGATCTGGAACGCCATCCTCGGCGGGCTGTTCATCGCTGCCTGCGCGGGCTTCACCGGCACGACGCCGTTCCCGGTCATGATCGCCGTGCTGATGGTCGGCGGCTTCTTCCGCTCGCTGCAGTTCACCTCGATCAATGCTCTCGCCTACGCGGAGGTGCCGACGTCGCGCATGAGCCGCGCCACGGCGCTCGCCGCGGTCGGCCAGCAGGTTTCGCTCGCGACCGGCGTGGCGATCGGCGCGCTGACGGTGGAGATCGTCGTGCGGATGAAAGGGCAACCCGCCATCATGGCGTCGGATTTTCCACCGGGCTTCCTGCTGGTGGGCCTTGTCGCGGCGAGTTCCGCGCTCATTTTCTGGCTGCTGCCGCCGAACGCCGGCGCGGAAATGGCCAACCGCGTGCCGGCGCCGGACGGCGCGTCGGATCAGCGCATGGGATGACGACACTGGCTTGCCGGGGGCATCGAAAGTAAAATTCGGAAATGGCTCGTTTCCATCAATCCTTTGCTCTGGCCGTGGCGTTGGCGGCGGTCGTGCCCCATCCCGGCGGCGCGCAGCAGCCGGCGGCGGGCGCGTCCAGGCCGTCCGACGAGCAGCGCTGCACCGGACAGGCCGGCGTGCCGCCCGACATGCAGGTCGCGGCCTGCACCGCGCTGATCGGCAGCGGCCGCCACTCCAGGCAGAACCTTGCGATCCTGCATTCCAACCGCGGCATCGCTTACGTCAAGGCCGGCGACTATGACCGCGCCATCGCCGATTTCGACGCGGCGCTGCGCAGCAACCCGAACCACGTGCGCGCCCATATCAACCGCGGCAATGCGAATTTCGCCAAGCGCGACTACGATCGCGCCATCGCCGATTTCGGCCAGGCGATCCGGATCGAGCCCCGGAACGCAACCGTCGTCATGAGCCGCGCCACGGCCTTCGAAGCCAAAGGCGACTTCGCGCGCGCCATCGCCGACTACGACCGGGCGCTCAAGCTCGAACCCAATTCGGCCGCGGCCCTCACCAATCGCGGCCTCGCCTGGCGCCGCAGCGGCAATCTCGACCGCGCCATCGCCGACTTCGATCAGGTCATCAAGCTCACCCCGAGGGACACGGCGGCCTACAACAATCGCGCCATCGCGCTCGCCGATAAGCGCGACTTCGACCGCGCCGCCGCCGACTACGAGACGGCGATCAAGCTCGATCCGAACTACGCGCCCACCTATCTCAATCGCGGCCTGCTCTGGCAGTCGAGGAAGGACTACGACCGCGCGCTTGGCGATTTCGACAAGGCGGTGCGGCTTTCGCCGGACAGCGCCTCCGCCCACAACGCCCGAGGGCTGGCGCTCGACGCCAAGGGCGAGTTCGACCCGGCGCTGGCCGAGCTTGACCGGGCCATCGCGCTCGAACCGAACAACGCGAATTATTACGACAGCCGCGGCAGCATCTGGCGCAACCGGGGCCGGTTCGACCGCGCGATCGAGGACTACGACAAGGCGATTGCGCTCGCGCCGGGCTTCGCGTTCGCGTTCTACAACCGCTCGCAGGCGCACTACCTCGCCGGCCGCTTCACCGAGGCGCTGACCGATGCAAATAAGGCCACCGTGCTGCATGAGAATTCGGCCGCGGCGCTCAGTCTCCGCGGGCTGATCCAGGAGAAGCTTGGCGCGCGGGACGCGGCCATCGCCGATCTGCGGCGGGCGTCGGCGCTCGACCCCAGTCTGCCCCAGCCGATCGACGCGCTGCTGCGGCTTGGCGCCGCGCGGTAATCAAAACGGCTAAAGCCCGCTTTGATGCAGGCCTTAGCCGTTTTGAACATGATGTTCGCTAGACGACGTTCAGGAGCCACAGAACAATCACGAGGCTCAGCGGCACACCCAGCAGCCATAGAAGGATTGGCATAGTCGGTCTCCTATCGGTTTCGATGCAGGTTTAACTCGCAATTGTCGAAAAAAGTTCCAGAGCGCTGCGGCCCAGTCTTACGCGACAAATGCCGACCGCAAGATCAACCGCGAAATCCGGTCGCCAGGACGTAAAGCTCGGCCGAGTCGGAGCGGCTCGCCGCGGGCTTCACATGCTTCACCGCCGCGAAGTCGCGCTTGAGCGACTTGAGCAGCGTGCCCTCGGTGCCGCCCTGGATCACCTTGGCGAGGAACACGCCGCCCGGCGCGAGCACCTCGCGGGCGAACTCCGCCGCGGCCTCGACCAGCGCCATGATCTTGAGATGATCGGTCGGGCGGTGGCCGGTGGCGTTGGCCGCCATGTCGGACAGCACCACGTCGGCCGGGCCGCCGAGCATAGTCTTGAGCTTGTCCGGCGCGTCGGGATCGAGAAAGTCGATCTGCGCGAAGTCCACGCCGGCAATCGGATCCATCTTCAAGATGTCGATGGCGACGACGCGGCAGCGCTCGCCCGCGCGCTTCTTCGCCACTTGGCTCCAGCCGCCCGGCGCGGCGCCGAGATCGACCACCCGCGCGCCGCCCTTGAACACATGATGCTTGTCGTCGATCTCGGTCAGCTTGAAGGCGGCGCGCGAGCGGAAGCCCTCGCGCTTGGCGCGCGCCACGTAAGGATCGTTGAGCTGGCGTTCCAGCCACAGCTTCGACGACTGTGACTTGCGCTTGCTCTTGACGCGGACTTTGAGCTCGCGTTCGCCGCGCCCGCCGGCGGGTTTCTTGGTGACTTTCTTGGTCACGGCGCGGGTGCCACGGCGTGCCCCCAGACGCCGTCCTCGCGCATCATCTGCACCAGCATGCCCTCGCGCAGGCCCCGGTCGGCGACGCGCAGCCGCTCGCAGGGGAAGGCGCGGCGGATCGCCTCGAGAATCGCGCAGCCGGCCAGCACCAGGTCGGCGCGCTCGGCGCCGATGCAGGGGTTGGCGACGCGGCCCTCGTAGCCCATCGCCAGCAGTTGCTCGACCACGCCCGTCACCTGGGTATCGGTCATCCAGCAGCCATCGACGCGGCGTCGTTCGTAGCGCGGCAGATCGAGGTAGACGCCGACGATGGTGGTCACCGTGCCGGAGGTGCCGAGCAGATGCAGCCCTGCCGTGCCGCCATGCGCGGCGGCGAAGCGATCGACGTAGACCGCGACCTCCGCGATCATCGCCTCGAACGACTCGCGGCTTACCGTGACGCCGCCGTGGCGCTCGGCGAGCGTAACGACGCCGATCGGCATCGAAATCCAGCCCTCGATCTCCGGATGCGGCGGACCGTGCTGCATCGGCGCGCAGCGGCCGAGCCGCACAAGCTCCGAGGAGCCACCGCCGATGTCGAACAGGATCACGCCTTCGGACGCCGGATCGACCAGCGGCGTGCAGCCGGTCGCGGCAAGCCGCGCCTCGGTCTCGCGATCGACGATATCGAGCTCGATGCCGACCTCGTTGCGGATGCGCTCCAGGAATTGCAGGCCGTTGCCGGCGGCTCGGCAGGCTTCGGTGGCGATCAGGCGGCTCCGCGTCACCCCGCGGTTGCGCATCTTGGCGCGGCACACGCGCAAGGCATCGACCGCTCGCAGGATCGCGGCCTCGCTCAGCAGGCCGGAGCTGGTGATGCCCTCGCCCAGCCGGATGATGCGCGAGAACGCGTCGATCACCCGGAAGCCGTCGCGGGTGGCGCGCGCCACAAGCAGCCGGCAGTTGTTGGTGCCGAGATCAAGCGCTGCGTAGGTCGGGCCAGACACATCCAGCCCGCCTTGCCCGCCGCCATCGTGGCGGGGGTGCCGATACGGCGACCGCCGGCCCCGCCGAGGCCCCTTGGATTGCTCCTTGGGGTCCCGGTCAGACGCGGGGGCGAGGCCGGTCGCCCGGGCCTCGTCGTCCATCGAAAACCTTTCCCCACACCGAAGCGAGCTCTGGGCTCGGCTCAACGGTACGGCGGTGATCTCTCACTTCGGGGCAAAGTGTAGCAGTGGCGGCGCACGACGCAACTCTGGGGAGCCGGCAGAACATGGCGAGAACCGCCGGCTGTGCTTGTGAAATGGGGCTTGGTCCGATATCTGGTGTAAAATGCAGTCGAAATGATCGTCATGGCCGGGCTTTGTCCCGGCCATCCACGTCTTGCTCCTCGCAAAGAAAGACGTGGATGCCCGGCACAAGGCCGGGCATGACGAACGAAAGGCCCTCGCGATCAATCCGGGAACGCCATGAACATCCAGGACACCCCCGCCACCCGCTCCAGCTATGCCATCGGCGAGCCGGTGAAGCGCAAGGAGGATGCCCAGCTCCTGCGCGGGCAAGGCCGCTACACCGACGACATCAACCTGCCGAACCAGGCCTATGCGTACATCCTGCGCAGCACCGTCGCGCACGGCCGGATCAAGTCGATCGGCATCGAGGCCGCCAAGGCGATGCCGGGGGTGCTCGCGATCTACACCGGCGCCGACATGAAGCAATACGGCACGCTGCAGTCGGCGCTGCCGTTCAAGAGCCGCGACGGCTCGGACATGAAGAAGCCGGGCAAGTTCATGTTGTCGAGCGACAAGGTGCGCTATGTCGGCGATCCGATCGCCTGCGTGGTGGCGACGTCGATCGCGAAGGCCAAGGACGCATCCGAGGCCATCGAGGTGGACATCGAGTCGCTGCCGGTGGTGACCACGGCGGATCAAGCGGTCGCCTCGGGTGCGCCCGCGATCTTCGAGGACGTGCCGGGCAACGTCGCGCTCGACTTCCATTACGGCGACGCCGAGAAGGTTGCGGCCGCCTTCGCCCAAGCCGCGCACAAGGTCAAGCTCAAGCTCATCAACAGCCGGCTGGTGGTCAACACGATCGAACCGCGGGCCGCCATCGGCAGCTTCGACAAGGCCAAGGATCGCTACACGCTCAACTCATGCAGCCAGGGCGTGATGGGAATGAAGGCCGG
>CAMAWG010000203.1 GCA_945861855.1 Rhodoplanes serenus | reverse complement strand
GCAAGGTGAGGCCGGTCAGGTTTCGAAGGCCATCGTCAAGGGCAACGACAACAAGATGTCGGAGATCGAGTGCGATTCCGTGCTGCCGTTCTTCGGGCTGACCATGAAGCTCGGCCCGGTGACGAACTGGGGCCTCGAGCTGAAGGATGGCGAATACATTCCGGTCAACACCGCGGACTTCGAAACCAACATCCCCGGCATCTTCGCCATCGGTGACATCAACTGGTATCCCGGCAAGCTGAAACTGATCCTGTCCGGCTTCCACGAGGGTGCGCTGGCGGCGCAGAAGGCGCACCGCTACGTCTATCCGGACAAGAAGCTGACCTTCCAGTACACGACCTCGTCGTCGAGCCTGCAGAAGAAGCTCGGCGTGGCGTGACGGCCGCGCGGCGTGCAGACGCTCGCGCTTCGTGCATCACAATCGCGTGGCGGACTTCGCAACGATCTGGTCCCTCAGATTCCAGGATGTTAAAAATGGACCGTGGCCCAGCCTGAACGCGGCCACGGGTTCCACCAATGCACTTGTGCAGATCGGGGAGGATTTTCCAGATGACCAGAATTGGATCGCTGCTTTTGGCCGCCGTTGCGTCGGCCGTGATGGGCCTGACAACGGCCGCGCAGGCTCAGCAGGCCGACATGTCGTTCTTTATCAGCAGCGTCGGCAAGGGCAATGGCGCCGATCTCGGCGGTCTCGCCGGAGCCGACGCACACTGTCAGGCGCTCGCCAGGGCTGCTGGCTCGACCAGCACCGAGTGGCGCGCCTATCTGAGCACCACCGAACCGGGCGGCAACGCGGGCGTCAATGCGCGCGACCGTATCGGCAGCGGACCGTGGAAGAACGCCAAGGGCGTGGTGGTGGCAACGAACCTGGACAATCTCCACTCGGCCGCGGCCAATATCACCAAGCAGACCGCCCTGAACGAAAAGGGCGACGGGATAGCCGGCAGCGGCGAGACCCCGAACATGCACGACATTCTGACCGGTTCGGACCCGCAAGGCCAATACTCGACCGCCGGCGGCGACACCACGTGCGGCAACTGGACAAAGAGTGGAGACGGTTCTGCGATCGTTGGCCATCACGACCGCGCCGGTCTGCAAAAAACAACCCGGCACATGACGTCCTGGAATTCCGCACACGGCTCGCGCGGGTGCAGCCAGGACCAGTTGAAGGCTTCGGGCGGTGCCGGCCTGATCTACTGCTTCCGGACTAACTGAGTCCGGCATCCGTTAAAACCCGTCCCGCGAGCCCGTTGTTGACGGCTCGCGGGCGCTTCGCCGCTTCTACTGCGGCGGCGCGGCCTGCTGCCCCGGTGGCGGCAGTGGTTGCGCGATCACTTCGGGCGGCGCCGTGAGGCCGAGCGCCTGGCGTGCCGCCGGAAGCGCCGCGTCGGCCATCGCCGCGTGGCCCTCGGCGGTCGGATGGAAGGCGCCGCCATAGACCGCCGACAGCGCGCCCCAGCTCGCGTCATGGATGTTGCTCGGCTGCGCCGTCGACGGCAGCGCGCGCGGGTATGTCATCGCCGTGAAGTAGCTGTCGTTGGCGGTGCGGATCCAGCGCGCGCGCGGCGCATAGGGGCGAAACTCGCTCGGCCGCAGCGGGCAGACCAGCGGTGAGGTCGCCGACGCCACGAGATCGGGCTCGAAGCTCTTGCCCTCGGGCGAGAAGCATTCGCGATCGAACTGCGGATCGTCCGGCGACCGCGCGCAGATGCCGTGGTTGGCGAATTCCGCCTGATGGGAATCGACGAAGGTCATGCGGTCGGTTTCGGGATTGGCGCACTTCGGCCCGGCCTCGCAGCGCGCCAGCGCCTTCACCTTCGGCAGGAATTTCGTCAGCACGAAATCGGTCACGTTCTTCAAGCGAGCCCCGTCGGCGGCGAAGGCCGGATGCACGTCGAGACCCTCGTGCCCGCCGGGGCACGGCGCATCGCCCTGCATCGCCGGATGGCCGTAGGACACGTAGACCACGCGGGACAGGCTGCCGCCGACCAGCGGCTTGAGCGTGGCGCGGAGCTTGGCGAAGCTTGCGGGAAATTCGCGGTCGAGAATGGCCTGCGCCTGCGGCACGCTTGCGATCAGACCGCCCTGACTGAACAGCAGGCGCTCGACGCCGGCGCTGACGATGACGTCCGCCACCAAGCCGGAGAATTTGATGTCGTTGGCGCCGACCGTGAGCAGGACGAGGTCGAGCTGGCGCTCGGGGATCTGCTTGCGGGCGCTGGCGAGCGCCTGCTGCAATTGCGCGATCTGGCCGGGCACCGTACCGGCGCAGCGGCCGGTCGGCGGGCATTCGTTCGCGCCCTGCGCGCCGAACAGGCCGCTCTCGATGGTCGCGCCGCTGCAGGCGAGCGGCAGGAAGGTGACGGCGGCGTGCTTGTTCTCGACCGCCAGCGCCAGCGCGGTGCGGAGCTGATAGCCGTACAGCGAGCGGTGGCAGGCCGCCGACATCCAGCGGGTCCCGAGCTTGTTCCACTCGGCCGCCGAGGCGGGAGAGGCGGCCGGGCTGTCGTCGCAGGCCTTGTCGCCCTCATAGCCGAGACGGCTCGGCCGGAAATACTCGCTCCGCCCGGCGCCGAGGAAGCGCCGGAAGCAGAAGCCCTCGTCGGCGAGCGCAATCGGCCGGTCCGGATTGCCTTCGCCCGCGGCGACGGAGTCGCCCAATCCCGCAATCAGCAGGTCCTGGACCTCGATCTCGGTGGAAACGCTCTCGACGCTGTTGTCCGGCCGCGTGATGCCGACCGCGGCGATGGTCGGCTTGCCGAAGGCCAGACGCGGCTGCACCCGCTGGGTGCAGGGCGCGTTCACCTGCTTGGGTGGAACGGTGCCGTCGTCGAAGCTCCAGTTGCAGGTGGCGCCGGGCGGCACCGGGCCGGTCAGCCGCACCACGACCGGGTGGCTCTTCGGTGCCAGGTAATTCTCCCGCTCGCCGTCGCGCTCGCAGGTATCGAGCAGCGCGCCGGCCGCATTGACGCAAAGGTGCTCGACCTGGCTCTGCGCCCAGCCGCGGCCCGCGGTGTCGCGCTCGAGCAGATGCTCGGCGGCAAGCTGGCCGCCGGCGCGGCTCGCGGCGGCATGGCGCTGGAAGTCGGCTTCGCGGCGGAACAGGCGGAAGCGGTTCCGGACCTCCCATGCGATCGCAAGGCCGGTGTCGGCTGGCTGCGCGGCGTCAGGGTCGGCGGGCTGGGCAGCCGCGCGGCCGTCGATACCGGTGCAGAGGAGAGAGACGGCCAAAGCGGCAAGAGCAATCGGGCGCATATTCATCCCGGGGTCAACGCGGCGTTGTAGCATTGCCCATGCGGCGGAAATAAGAGCGCCGGAGGCCCGCGGCGCGGCGTCTTGCGGCCTTCAGGCCGGCAGGATGGGCTTCACCGCAAGCGGAGCCGCGATCCGGCTTTGGGCAGTCCGGGCATAGAGGCGGCACAGCAGCAGCGTGACTACGAGCGGGGCGAGCCATACCATGCGGGCGCCGTAGCGGTCGTGCGGGTTGGACAGCACGCCGCAGATGACGGCGTTGCTGAGCAGCACGACGGTTGTCGTGGCGGCCAGCGAGCCGAGATCGCCGAAGCTCTCGCGGCGCCAGCCCGTCAGCGCGATGGCCAGCAACAGCAGCATGGAGGCGAGCGCCACCGGCCGGTGCAGCCGGTTGACGGCGGAAAAGCCAAGCTCGCCCCGCTGCTGGCGCGCGGCTCGCATGTTGGCATTGACCGATGGCGTGTGCCGCTCGATCATGCCTTGCGAGTGCCAGGCGAAGTGCACCACGCCCTCGCCGGTCGCCACGCGCACGAGCTGGCGCGCGGCCGCGACGAACGCCGCTTCCGCCTGCCAGGCGGGATAGGCGCGCAGGCTGTCGAGCGCGATCGTGCGCATCTCCTCGTCGAGCCCCTTGAAGCGGCCGAGCCGGTCGAACACGCTTTCGCCCCAGAAGTACGCGTCGGCGTCGGTCGGCAATTCGTGCTGGTGCGCGCAGAGTCGAAAGCGCGGGTCCGGGCAATGCTCGGCGAGATAGCGGTGGACGATCCCGTCCTGCAGCATGCGGCCGAACACGAGCGCCACGCCGCCGGGGGTCCAGGCGACGCGCCCGGCGACGATGACGTTCGCGCCGACCAGCAGGGCGGCTCCCAGCACGAGCGCGGCTGCCCCGCGCAGGATGCCCGCGGCCTTGCCGGCGCGGAACAGCCACCACGCCAGCGCGGCGGCGGCGAGCAGCGCCACAATCACCGCGAACGTCGCGCTGTGGGTCGCGACCGCGAATGCGATCAGCGCGGCGAGGGCGTTGCGCTCCCAGCGGCGCAGCGCGCCGTCGGCATAGATCAGGAGATGCACCGCCAGGACGGCGAGGCCTGCGAAGATGTCGGTGAGCAGAACGCTCGAAAGCCACGGCAGCGTGGTCAGCACGGAAAGCGTGGCGGTGACGCCGAGCAGTAACAAAGGCCGCCCGCCGAAGCCAAAGGCGCGCAGCACCAGCGCCAGCACCCAGACCGTCAGCGCAGACTGGACGACGACCACGAGCCAGAAGTCGGGACGCGTGAGGATATTGAGGAACAGGCCGTAGACCGTCGACCGGCTCGGCACCAGATAGCCTTCGTACCAGCGCGCCAGATAGCCGCCGGTGTCGTATTGCAGCAGCGGGAACCGGTTCCAGATCGCCGGCGCGAGCAGAATGAGGATGCTCGCCACGGCGGCACCGATGCGTATCGCTCGTGACATTTCCGTCCCCGGCTTTGGCTATTTCGCGATTTTTGTGTCAGCCGCCGATCATCTTGGCCGCCTTGACTGAACGGCGGATGAATTTGGCCGCGACGGGTGCGGCATTTTGTGCTTGGCACGGTTGACCGCACTACAAAAGAACTGGATCGTTGCGGTGCAATATGGATCGGCGCGATGTTCGTTTCTTTTTTTCATGAATTGAAATCCGCCGGCGTACCGGTGACGCTGCGCGAATACCTGACCTTGATGGAGGCGATGCAGGCCGACGTCGCCGGCCGCCGGGTCGAGGATTTTTACTATCTGTCCCGCGCGACGCTCATAAAGGACGAGCGCAACCTCGACAAGTTCGACCGCGTGTTCGGCCATGTGTTCAAGGGCCTTGCTTTGATGGACGACGCGCTTGCCGCGGAAATCCCCGCCGAGTGGCTGAAAAAGCTCGCGGACAAATATCTGACCGAAGAGGAGAAGAAGCAGATCGAGGCGATGGGCGGCCTCGACAAACTGCTTGAGACTCTCAAGAAGCGCATGGCCGAGCAGAAGGGCCGCCACCAGGGCGGCAGCAAATGGATCGGCACCGGCGGCACCTCGCCGTTCGGCAACTCCGGCTACAACCCGGAGGGCATCCGGATCGGCGGCGAGAGCAAGCACCGCCGCGCGGTGAAGGTGTGGGACAAGCGCGAGTTCAAGGACCTCGACGACGACGTCGAGCTCGGCACCCGCAACATCAAGATAGCGCTGCGGCGGCTTCGCAAGTTCGCCCGCACCGGCGCGCCCGACGAGCTCGATCTCGACGGCACCATCAAGGGCACCGCGCACAAGGGCTATCTCGACATCCAGATGCGGCCGGAGCGGCACAATTCGGTGAAGGTGCTGCTGTTCTTCGACATAGGCGGCTCGATGGACTGGCACATCAAGGCTGTCGAGGAGTTGTTCTCGGCGGCGCGCACCGAGTTCAAGCACATGGAGCATTTCTACTTCCACAACTGCCTGTACGAAAGAGTGTGGAAGGAAAACCGAAGGCGGTACCAGCAAACCACGGCGACCTGGGATGTGCTGCACAAGTATCCGCATGACTACAAGGCGGTGTTCGTCGGCGACGCCTCGATGAGCCCCTACGAGATTTCCTCGCCGGGCGGCTCGGTCGAACACTACAACGAGGAGGCGGGTGCGATCTGGATGGAGCGAATCGCGCGCACCTATCCGGCCTGCGTCTGGCTCAACCCGGTGCCGGAGAGCCAGTGGGCGCACACCCATTCGATCCGCATGATGCAGCAGCTCATGGGCGGGCGGATGTATCCGCTGACGCTGGACGGGTTGGATCGGGCGATGCGGGAGTTGGTGAGGTAGGCGGATCGCGGGAGCGTAAAGTGCAATTGAACGATCTGCTAACCCGCATTATTCATCCCATTGACTCTCCCGTCGCGCAAACCTGCGTTTTGGCTTGACTGGTTTGCGCTTTCGCCGCTTCTCGGACACGGCTCTTCGTCACCGGCGGCGGGCCAGCGTGCGGGTTGGAGAGGGTTTGCGGGTT
>CAMAWG010000202.1 GCA_945861855.1 Rhodoplanes serenus | reverse complement strand
GACAGGCCCGGCAGCGGCAGCATAGGGTCATACATGGCGGGTGTGGCTTTCCTGAAATTGCGTAGTTTTGATTCGAGACCAAAATCATACGCTGAATCAGTACTTTAAGGCACAACCGCCTGCTAGTCGTGAATAATTCGGGCTAGTTGATCAGCCCCGCGTGCACCATCGCCTCGCGCACGGCGGCCTGCGCCTTCTCCGACGCGGGCACCATCGGCAGCCGTAGCGTGTTGTTGCACTTGCCGATGAGCGACATCGCATACTTGATCGGCGCGGGACTCGTCTCGACGAACAGGTTGATGTGCAACGGCGCAAGCTTGTCCTGGAGCTTCCGCGCGGTGGCGTAGTCGCCCTTGAGGCACGCCGCCTGGAATTCCGAGCAGAGCCGCGGCGCCACGTTCGAGGTCACCGAGATGCAGCCGTGCCCCCCGTGGGCGTTGA
This sequence comes from Rhodoplanes serenus, assembly GCA_945861855.1. Lineage (GTDB taxonomy): Bacteria > Pseudomonadota > Alphaproteobacteria > Rhizobiales > Xanthobacteraceae > Z2-YC6860. The sequence goes on along the minus strand of CAMAWG010000202.1, from coordinate 5,907 downwards.
AGCCCAGCGCCGTGATGTCCTCGCCGGAGAGCTGGTTGAAGTCCTCGCCGATCGCCATGCGCTGCTGCGAGACCCGCGCCATGTTGGCGGTGGCGTCCTTCACGCCGGCGATGTTCGGCAGATCGTAGAGCCGCTTCATGGTGTCGACGTTGATGTCGACGATAGAGCGGGCGGGAATGTTGTACATGATGATCGGGATGCCGATGGCGTCGTTGATCGCCTTGAAGTGCTGGTAAAGCCCCTCCTGCGTCGGCTTGTTGTAGTAGGGCGTCACCACCAGCACCGCGTCGGCGCCAGCCTTCTCGGCGTGCTTTGCCAGGCTGACCGCCTCGGCGGTCGAGTTCGAGCCCGCGCCTGCGACCACCGGAACCCGGCCCTTGGCCTGGTCCACGCACCATTCCACGACCTGCTCATGCTCCTTGTGGGTGAGCGTCGGGCTTTCGCCCGTGGTGCCGACGGGAACGAGGCCATTGGTGCCCTCGGCGATCTGCCAGTCGACAAGATCCCGGAACGCCTTTTCGTCCAACGAGCCGTTCTTGAACGGCGTGACGAGCGCGGTAAACGATCCCCGGAACCTCGTCTTGGCGGTCATGGCACTCCTCGATTCACTGTTGCGGCGTCCCCGGCGGGCGCCTGCGCGGACAAGATACCAACAAATTATCGGCTCGGCTTGGTCGATGTAAGACCTGCATCCTGATAACGTCAGCTTCATTCTTCCCATCGATGATTGCGCCCTACTGTGGCCGCGTTTCCGGGCGATCTTTCTTTCGTCAGTGTTATCAATGGAATAGCTGGCGCCGGGAACCGAGATGAGTCGAACCGCAGGAAGGGAAAGCCCATTGCAGGCCCCGCAGATTCGAGCGTCACGGTTTAGCCATCGGGGAACTCTGGCCACCGCGCTGTGGCCTGTTGCCGCTGCCGCTTTGCTGACGATTACCGGTCCCGCGCCTGCCGCGCCCCTGGATGCCCGGCCGCTTGTCGTCGCCCAGGCGGACACCGCAAAGCCCGCCGCTGCTGCCAAGGCGAAGCCTGAAGCGAAGGCCAAACCTGACGCGAAGGCGCAAGCCATCGCCAAACCGGAGAAGGGCAAGAAGGCTGCGGCCAAGCCGGAAAAAGACAAGAAAGAAAAGGACAAGAAAGCAGCGGCCAAACCTGGATCGAAGCCCGGATCAAAACCTGACGCGAAAGCCGCCAAGGCCGCACTCCAGCCTGCGCTGGCAAAAAACGATGGCGCCGCACCTTCGGATGCGTCCACGGGTCAGCCGAGCGCGATCCCGGCGCCGGCCAACACCATCATCACCGCCGCCGCGATCGACGTTACCGCCGTCAAGCGCGCCGTCGAGATGGTGCGCAACCGCAAGCAGGCCGAGGCCAACGAGATCAGAAAGAACATCTCCGATCCGTCCGCCAAAAAACTCGTGGAATGGGTGATCCTGCGCAGCGACGATTCCGGATCCGATTTCTCGCGCTTCGTGGCGTTCATCACCGCCAATCCGAACTGGCCGAGCATCGTCACCTTGCGCCGCAAGGCCGAGGCGGCGGCTTTTGCCGACAAGCCGGCCGACGCGCAGCTCCAAGCCTATTTCTCGCAGTATCCGCCGCTGTCCGCCAAGGGACGCTTCGCGCTCGCCAAGGCGCTCCTCGCCAGCAGCAATCGCAAGGACGCCGAGGCGCTGGTTCGCGAAGCCTGGCGCTATGACAGCTTCTCGCAGGACGTCGAGACCCGGGTAACCGACACCTTCGGCGAATTCCTGACGCGCGCCGACCACAAGGCGCGCATGGACCGCCGGCTCTACGAAAAGGACGACACCGAGGCGGGCGTACGCGCCGCTGCGCGGCTGGGCGGCCACGAGTCGCTGATCGCCAAGGCGCGCATCGCGATGCTCACCAAGGGCGGCAACAAAGCAGCCCTCGACGCGGTGCCGGCCGCGGCCCGCGACGACATCGGCTACAAGCTTGCCCGCATCCAGATGCTGCGGCGCGCCGACGAAACCGCCGAGGCGGTCAAGCTGATCAAGACCGTCCCCAACCCGCTCGACAAAAGCCACGACCTCGACGAATGGTGGAAGGAGCGCCGCACGCTCGCCCGCAAGCTGCTGGACGAGGGCAATCCCAAGGACGCCTACGCCGTGGTCCGCGGCGCGACTCCGCCGGAGAGCAACAGCTATCGCGCCGAGCACCAGTTCATGTGCGGCTGGATCGCGCTGCGCTATCTGAACGATCCGTCCACCGCGCACGCCCATTTCATCAAGATCGCGGAGGGCGCCGAGAACCCGATTGCGCTCGCCCGCGGCTTCTATTGGACCGGCCGCGCGGCTGAGGCGCTCAAGCGTACGCAGGAGGCACGGCAGGCCTACCAGGAGGCGGCGCGCTACCCGACCGCCTATTACGGCCAGATCGCCCGCGCCAAGGCGGGGCTCGGCGAGCTTGTCCTCAATCCCTTCCCCGCCCTTTCCAGCGCCGAGCGCAGCAAGGCCATGTCATCCGACGTGGTGAAGGCGGCTGAGCTGCTCTACGCCGTCGAGGCCCGCGATCTCGCCTGGACCATGATGGCCGATCTCGGCGACAAGTCGACCGACGTCGGCACGCTCGCCGTCATGGCCGAACTGACCGCCAAGTACCGCGATGCCCGCGGCATGCTGCTGCTCGGCAAGCTTGCGCTGGCGCGCGGCTACGCGCTCGACCATGCCGCCTACCCCACCATCGGCGTGCCGGACTACACGCCGCTCGGGCCGTCGGTCGATCCGGCGCTGGTCTATTCGATCGTGCGGCAGGAAAGCTGGTTCAATCCGAAAACCATATCCAGCGCCAACGCGCTCGGATTGATGCAGGTCACGCCGCCAGCCGGCAAATACATCGCCAAGAAATTCAACGCCACCTTCGACCAGAAGCGCCTGCTGAGCGACATGCCCTACAACGTGCAGTTCGGCTCGGCCGAGTTGGGCGACGTCATCAAGGACTACCGCGGCTCCTACATCATGGCCTTCGCCGCCTACAACGCCGGGCGCGGCCGCGTGAAGGAATGGCTGGCGAAGTACGGCGATCCGCGCGATCCCAAGGTCGACCCGATCGACTGGGTGGAGCGCATCCCGTTCTCGGAGACGCGCAACTACGTGCAGCGCGTCATGGAGAACTTCCAGGTCTATCGCGTCCGCTTCGGCGGCACCTCCCGCCTGATGATCGAAGCGGACCTGCGGCGCGGATCGGAATCCAACTAGCGAAATCGGGGCGCCGCGATCTCCGCGCCGGCGCCGTGTAGGGCCCGCCGGGATCGGCTGGTTGCGACCGCCATAAGGCCGTTCCCCGGAGGGATGGCTTCGGCTATCTGTTCTCGGGAAAGCCATTGACGCATGGCCGTCGGGAGGGGCGGAGAATCATGGCAGAAAGCGGCAGCGGTGCGGAATCGAGCAGCGTTTTCGTCACCGCGCCCGACGGGCTGAAGCTGCATGCGCGCTGCTACGGCCCTCGCCTCGCGCCCGGTCTTCCGGTGGTCTGTCTGCCGGGGCTCACCCGCACCACCGACGACTTCGACGAACTCGCCACAGCGCTCGCGTCCGATCCCGATGCGCCGCGGCGCGTGCTTGCGATCGACTACCGCGGCCGCGGCCTGTCCGGCTACGACCGCGATCCCGCCAACTACAGCCTTGCCACGGAGCTTGCGGACCTGCGGGCGCTGCTCACCGCGCTCGATGTCGCGCCGGCCGTGTTCGTCGGCACCTCACGCGGCGGCATTCTCACCATGCTGGCGGCAAGCGCCTGGCCGACCGCCATCGCCGGCGTCGTGCTCAACGACATCGGCCCGGTGATCGAGCCAACCGGGCTCGCGCGGATCAAGAGCTATGTCGGCAAGCTGCCCCAGCCCAAAAGCTTCGAGGAAGGCGCCGAGCTGTTGCGCCGGCTGTTCGGCCAGCAGTTCACCGGGCTGTCGCACGCGGAATGGCTCGCCTACTCGCGCCGCAGCTTCAAGATCGAGCAGCACCGGCTGGTGCCGACCTACGACGTGGCGCTCGCCAAGACGCTGGAAGGCATCGACTTCGATCGGCCCATGGCGCCGATGTGGCCGCAATTCGACGCTCTCGGGCGCGTCCCGCTGATGGTGATCCGGGGGGAAAACTCCGATCTGCTGTCGGAAGCGACCGTCGCGGCCATGCGGGCGCGGCGGACGATTGAATCCGTCACGGTGCCCGGCCAGGGACACGCGCCGATCCTGAGCGGAGCAGACCTGATCGGCCGCATCGCTGGCTTCGTCGCCTCCTGCGAGCCTGCGCGGGCTCGCTGAGCCGGCCATCCGGCCGGTTCGGGCGCGGCTCTACCGCTTTGTGAAAGCGCGTCCCTCCCATCGCGCGCCTACCAAAGAAAAGCCCCCGGCGGTTTCCCGCCGGGGGCTTGAACTCAGATCGTTGAGTTCAACTGGTCACGCGATCATCAAGGAACGATGTCGCGATGGATACGCCAGGTGGCCGTCACCGCATCCTGGTCTCTCACGAGATAGTTGGAGGCCGGGATACCGCCGACCGTGGCGGCAACGGTGGTCAGGCCCGCGGCGTTGAGCCGAGCGGTATTGAGCTTGGAGTAGATCACGTCGAGACCGACGTAGAGGTCCTTCGTGACGTTCCACTGCGAGCGGCTGCCGACAACCCAGTAGCTGCTGTCGAGATCGCAACCGGCTGCCCTGTTCGCCGCAGCGCCACCAAGGCCGACAACGGCGCTCAACGCAAGACCCGCGCCGCTTGCCGCGCACAGCGCGTTGTTCAACGCGTCGCTGCGCGAGATGTCGAGGTACGAGCCGTACAACGACGTGCGCAGGCTTGGCGTCCAGAAGTGCTCGTACGACGCCATCACGCTCCAGGCAGTGGTTCTCTCGAAGATGCCCGGGGCCGCGGCGGTGCCGGTGAACCCGGCGTCGTCGACGAACTGGAAGGCAAGTTCGCCGCCCTGCCGGGAAAGTGCAGCACCCGGCGTGTTGGAGGCGTACCGCGTGGCGCCTTCGGCGTAGACGGCACCAACCTGGAAGAAGTCGCCAGGTCCGAACATCGGCGCATTCAGCCGCAGACCGGCGGTGAAGGCCCAGCCCCACTCACCGTCGGGATGACCGTTCACTTCGTTTGGCGCGCCGGCCAACCCGGCAACCGGGGTGTTGAAGTACGAGGCCGAGATGTTGTGGGCCGCGACCGCCACCGCCGCCGAACCCCAAGCCTGGTCGAGCCGGATCTGGCCGACGATGTCCTGGAGCTGGTTGGTGCCGGCAAGATTCGAAGCCGCGTTCTGCCCGGCGCCGCCGGTGATCGCGGTGCCGAGATAGTTGGTGCCGCGTGTCCGCTCCTGCTCGAACGAGAGCGTGGCCGAATAGCCGTTGCCGAGCTGCGCGGTGTAGGCGGCGACGATGTGTCCGCCGTCACCGGTGTCCGGCGCGGAGAGGGAGCCCGCGTTATAGGCAACCGCCGCGGTCGAGACGAAGTCGAAGTAGGACGTCGCCTTGCCGAAGGTGAAGCCCGCGATCTGGATGAACGCACGGGTCGAGTAGATGTTCGCGGTGTTCGCGCCGGCGCCGCCGTTGTGGCTGTCCGTCGAGAAGCCCAGGATCATATAGGTGCGCAGCGTGCCATACGCGGTCTGCTGGCGGGTGTCGTGGGTCAGGATGTACCGGTTGCGGTAGATCTGGTCCGCGGTCGAAACCCGGTTGTTCAGGCCGGACGCCGCGGCAAACGGGCCACCCGTCGAATCATTATGCCCGAAGCTTTCCTGGAAGCGGACATAACCACCGATTTTCATGCAGATATCGGTGCCGGGGATGTAATAGAACCCGGCGCCATACAGGGAGCAGACCTTCACGTATTCGACCGGCTTGGCCTTTACGGGAAGATCGGCGGCCTGTGCTCCTGAAGCCGCAACGAGACCTGCTGCGGA
>CAMAWG010000201.1 GCA_945861855.1 Rhodoplanes serenus | reverse complement strand
GTGTTGTTGGTGTAGATGACGAACGCGTCCAGTCCGGCCTTCGCCATCGCCGCGCGCAACTTTGCCACCCGCGCCTCCAGCGTGGCGAGCGGCAGTTCCTCGGTGTTCCATCCCATCAATCCGCGGCGCATGAATTACCCCGCCACGCTGAACAGTTCGCGCGCGGTGCCGGTCAGCACTTCGCAGCCGTCCTGGGTCACCGCGACGCCATCGCCCAGCACCATGTAGCCGACGGCCGGATGATAGGTGTTGGGGTGCACGATCAGCGCCATGCCGGCGTCGATCCGCGTGGTGACGTCCTCGAGAATGTGCGGCTTGGTATCGGCGAACAGGCCCATGCCGTGGCCGCGCACGCGGGTGAACTCGCTGGTGGTGTATTTTCCCATGCCGTACTTGCGGAACACGTCGTTCTCCGCCTTGGCGATGTCGGCGGCGGTGACGCCGTCGCGCACGGTGGCGATGCCGGCCTCCATCGACTCGCGCCACAGAGCATGCGCGCCCTTCTGCTCGGGCGTGGCCTCGCCGACGACGAGCGTCCGGCAAATCTGTGCGTAATAGCCATCGACGCAGGGGGTGAGTTCCGTCGTCACCATGTCGCCGCGCTTCAGCCGCTTGCCGCTCGGCGGCGCCATGCCTTTGACCTCGACACCGCCGACACCGATGATTTGGAAGTTATCGTCGACGCCGTTGGCGCGGAAGAACGCCTCGGCCTCGGCCACCAGCTCGTAGTCGGCGCGGCCGACGCGCACGGCTTGCATAAACACCTTGTAGCCCGCGTCGGCGAGTTTCGCGGACTTGCGGATCGCCGCGATCTCGCTGTCGAGCTTGCCCATCAGCAGGCGGTCGACGAAGCCCGTCTCGTCGGTGATCTTGAACTCGCCCGCGCGGGCGGCAATCCGGCGCGGCAGGAGCCGCTGCGGCGCCGCGCCGATGCGCTGGTTGCGCAGCCGGTTCATGGCCTGATCGACCTCGCCGACCAGATCGAGCGCCAGCACGCATTCGATCCCGGGGCAATCGAGCGCGGCGCGGTCGGCCTCCAGCGCGCTGTCGACATAGAGCGTGATGTGGCCGTCGGCCCGCACGATCGCCAGCGCCTGGCCTTCGAGGATGCCGAAGTTCGTCGAATAGCGGAGATAATCGCCCTGCCAAGCGTTGCCGTATACGAGCAGCGCGTCGAGGCCGGCGTCCTTCATCGCGTCGGTGAGACGATTCTTGCGTTCGTCGGCGATCATGGCTTGCCCTTGTTGGTGACAACGCCCGCGGCCCTGTCCTGCGCGATCGCCTCCGGCGCGCGCTCTTTCGGATCGCCGTATCCGCCGCCGCCCGCGGTGAGGAAGGTGACCTTGTCGCCGGCCGCGATGTCGATCTCGGTCGCCTTCTTGACCGCGACCTTGCCGCCGTCGGCGTGCTGGATGATGCACTCGTTGATCGCGCCGGATTTTCCGCCATGAAGCCCCCACGGCGGATCGAGCGTGCGGTCGAGATTGATGTTGGCCTTGCACTTCTGCAGGAGCTGATAGGTCAGTTCGACGCCGAGCCCGCCGCGGGTGCGGCCTTCGCCGCCGGAATCGGGCCGCAGCGCGTGGGTCTCGACCAGCACCGGATACTTGATCTCCTGCAACTCGACCGGTGTGTTGCGCACGTCGCCCTGGCACACCGAGACGGAAGCGTCCTCGCCGTCTTCGTCCGGCCTTCCGCCCCAGCCGCCGCCGAAGATGTTCATCAGCAGGAACCGCGAGCCGTCGTCGCGGAAGCCGAAGAACGAGCAGCCGCCCATGTCGCCCTTGTGCGCGGCGGGGACGAGATGCGGCACGGCGGGCGCCAGTGCCTTGAGGATGGTGTCGATCACCGTCGGCAGCGCGACGCTCCACAGGCCGAGCGCCGACGGCGGCTTGGCGCTGAGCATGGTGCCCTCCGGCAGGATCACTTCGAGCGGGCGGAAGCAGCCTTCGTTGACGTCGAGATCGGGCGAGGTCAGCGCCTTGAAGGCGACGCGCGCACCGGCGATGCCGCCGCCGCGGCCGGAGTTGAGCGGGCCCGGCACCTGCGGGTTCATCTCGCTGAAATCCACCGTCATCTGCGAGCCGCGGACCTTGACCTTGACCTTAACGCGCAGCGGCTTGTCGAGCGTGCGGCCGTCGTTGTCGAGGAAGCTCTCGGCCGCGTAGTCGCCGTCGGGGATCTTCTCGATCACCGCGCGGGCGGCGGCCTCGGCCTGGTCCCAGACCTTGGCGATGCAGGCTTCGACCGTCTCGCGGCCATAGCGCGCGATCAATTCGGCGTAGCGCCGCGCGCCGAGCTGGCAGGAGGCGATCTGCGCGCGCATGTCGCCCAGCGCCGAATCCGGATAGCGGGTGTTGTCGCGGATGATCTGCCACAGCGTCTCGTTGCGCCGGCCCGCCTCGTAGATTTTCAGCGAGCGCATCTGGATGCCCTCGGCATAGATGTCGCTCGATCCGTAGGAGCCGAAGCCTTGCCGCACGCCGCCGATATCGACCCAGTGGGCGCGGTTGGCGGCGAAGCCCACGAGCTCGTCGCCGTGGAAGCACGGCGAATAGAGCACGACGTTGTTGAGGTGCTGGCCGCAGATCTCGCCCTGATTCATGATGATGACGTCGCCGGGCGCGAAGCCCTTGAGGCCGTAGCGGGCGATGCCGTCGGCCACCGCGACGCCGAGATCGGCAAGGAAGATCGGCAACCCGCCGCGGTTCTGCGAGATCATCCGCGCCTGGGTGTCGATCAGCCCGCAGCAGTAGTCGCGGACCTCGTAGATCATCATGTTGTAGGCGGCCTTCGAGAGCGCATTCGCCATCTCGTCGGCGTAAGCGACAATGGCGTTGCGCACGACCTCGACGGTGATCGGATGGGCGTCGTTGCGGGTCATGGGCGCGGCCTTGCAGCACGTGTTCCGGATGCGGTGCAGTGCGAGCGCGAAGCGCGAGTGGTGCACCGCTGATCCGGGACCGTCACAGATTGGAACGGTCCCGGGTCTGCAGCGCAACACTTCGCTGCGCTTCGTGCTGCGCTGCGCCCGGGACACAAGTGGAAAGGACAGTGCATCATAGCTTCACATCGATGATGAGATGGCCGGCATCGGACACGGTCGCGACGTCGCCCGGATGGATGAGCGTGGTGGCGTTCGGCTCCTCGATCACGGCGGGGCCTTCGATGCGCGTACCCGAGGCTTGCGACGGCCGCCAGACGATCCGTGTGCGGATAGGCTTGGCCGGATCGGTGAACACCACCTCGCGCCATTCATCGGCGACCGGCGACTCGGGCGTCCATTGCTCCGACAGCCAGCGTTCGGCCAGCGTGTCGCTTCGCGCCGCGGTGACGACGAGGCGGACGTTGACGATTTCCAGCCGCTCGTCCGGCGCGGCCTGGCCATAGCGCTGGTCGTGCTCGGCGTCGAACGCTTGGCGCAGCGGCGCGAAGTCGCCCGAGAGCAATTTTGGGTCGCGCACCGGAATGGCGATGGTGTGCTCCTGGCCGACATAGCGCAGGTCGGCGAGGTAGGAAAAATCGGCGGTGCCGGGCGCGATGCCGTCGCGGGTGACCTGAGCCTGGCCCGCTTCGGCCAACTCGTCGAACACGGCTTCGACCTGCTTGCCGTCGAGCGAGCCGAGCAGGCCGTAGAGCGTGCGGACGAAATCCTGCCGCCACGACGCCATCAGCATGCCGAGAGCCGAGAACGTGCCCGGCACCTTCGGGACGATCACCTTCGGAATGAAAATCTCCCGCGCGATGGCGACTGCGTGCAGTGGGCCCGCGCCGCCGAAGGCGATCATGGCGGTCTCGCGCGGATCGACGCCCTTCTTGACCGACACCGCGCGCACCGCGAGCGACATGGCGGCGTCGGCAATCTGCACGATGCCCAGCGCGGCCTCCTTCACGCCGAGGCGCGTCGGTCCCGCGACCTTCTGCTCGATGGCGCGCTCGGCCGCCTTGACGTCAAGCTTCATCGCGCCGTTGAGGAAGCGCCCGGCGTTGATGCGGCCCAGCACCAGATTGGCGTCGGTGACGACCGGATCGGTCGAGCCCTTGCCGTAGGCGGCCGGTCCCGGATCGGCGCCCGCGCTCTTCGGCCCGACGTGAATGCCGCCGGTCGGATCGCACCAGGCGATCGAGCCGCCGCCCGCGCCGATCTCGACGATGTCCACGACCGGAATCTGCATCGGCTGGCCGCTCGCTTCGCCGCCTATCACATAGCCGTCCTCGATCGCCGGCACGCCCTTGGTAATGAGGCTCGCCTTGGCGGTGGTGCCGCCCATGTCGAAGCCGATGGCGCGTTCGATTCCCAAGAGCGTAGCGAGCCGTCCCGCGCCGATGATGCCGGCGACCGGGCCTGACTCCATCATCGACACCGGCTGCTCCTGCGCGAGCCGGACCGACATCACGCCGCCGTTGGAGCGCATGATGTTGATTTTGCCGGCGAACCTCTCGTCGTGCAGGTGACTTTCCAGCCGGCCGAGATAGGTCTGCACCCGCGGGCCGATGAAGGCGTTGAGCGCGGTGGTCGAGGTGCGTTCGTATTCGCGGTATTCGCGCACGATCTCATGCGACAGCGTGACGAACAGCTTGGCATTCGCCGCGCGCAGAATCTCGCCGACGCGCCGCTCGTGCGTCGGATTGGCGTAGGCGTGCAGGAAGCACACCGCGACCGCCTCGATGTTCTGCGCCGTGATCGTCTTCGCCAGCGTCTGCACCTCGCTCTCTTCGAGGGGCTTCAGCACCGCGCCTTTCGCGTTCATCCGTTCGGTGACCTCGAAGGTCAGCTCGCGCGGAATGAGCGGCTTCGGCCTGTGGAAGAAGAGGTTGAACGCCTCGATCCGGTTGCCGCGGCCGATGGCGTAGGTGTCGCGGAAGCCGCGCGTGGTGATCAGCGCGGTGCGCGCGCCCTTGCGCTCCAGCACCGTGTTGATGGCGATGGTCGAGCCGTGCAGCAGTTCCGACAGCGCCGGCATCTCGCAATGGGCGAGCGCGAGGCTTTCCGCCACGCCGCGGGTCGGATCGGCGGGCACGGTCGAACATTTCGAGGTGACGATGCGGCCATCGACGCAGCCGACCAGGTCGGTGAAGGTTCCGCCGATGTCGACGCCAACGATGTTCATGCGATTGGGCCTGTCATGCCCCGCGAAAGCGGGGCATCCAGTAGCCATAAGCCTTGCAGTCGGGCACTTCGAGACATCACGCCGTTTGATGGGTTACTGGATCGTCCGCCTTCGCGGACGATGACATCGGAGGTGTTGAGACACTATCCTCGGGGACGGTTCGCTTCAATCGCATCAAAACCCGTAGAGCCGCGCAGGATTGTCGACCAGCGTCTTGTTCCGCGTCAGTTCGTCGGGCACCCACTCCAGCATCATGTCGAGTAGCCATGCGTCGTCGGGCCTTGGCAGTCCCGGCGTCGGATGCGGCCAGTTGGTCGCCCACAGCATGCGGTCGGGCGCGCAGCGGGAGAGCGTATACGCAAGCTGCCCGACGTCGGTGTAGTTCGGTGGACCGGCCTTCGACCATTCGTAGGGCGCGGAGAGCTTCACCCAGGTGCGGCCGTTCTCCAAGAGGCGCTGCAGCACGAGGAAGCCCGGATGGTCGATCGCCACCGGCTCGAGGAATTTTCCGACATGGTCAACCACCAGCGTGCCGGAGAGGCGTTTCAATAACGGTTCGCGGTCGGGCAGCGTGCGGCCGTCGAGCTGGAGCTGCACGTGCCAGCCAAAATTGGCCACCCGCGCCGCCATCGTTTCAAGGATGTCCCAGGGCAGCGCGCCGCCGGGCAGCATGTGGAAGCGGATGCCGCGGATGCCCGCCTTGGTCAGGCGGTCCAGCTCGGCATCGGTCACGGTCTGATCGACCACGGCGATGCCGCGGGCGCTGTCGCCCAGCGCCGCGATGGCGGCGAGCGTGCAGCGGTTGTCGGTGCCGTAGGTGGAGGGCTGCACCACAACGGTTCGGGCGATGCCGAGCCGCGTCCGCACCTGGAGATAATCGGCCACCGAGGCGTCGGGCGGCGTGAAGCTCGCGGTCGGCGCGGTCGGATAGCGCGAATCGTAGATGTGCATGTGGGTGTCGCAGGTGCCGGCCGGCGCCTTGAGGCGCGGCGGGTCTTGGTTGATGGCCATTGGGTTCTCCCTGCGTCTATAGTCACATGCCGGTGCTCTTCCGTCCAAGGGCGCTGCTGTCGTACAGAATAAGGACAAATTCCGGGGGGCATCCATGGCGAAGCAGCGGCTCGGCATCATCATGAACGGCGTCACCGGGCGCATGGGCATGAACCAGCATCTGATCCGATCCATCGTGGCGATCCGCGATCAGGGCGGCGTGGCGCTGAAAAACGGCGACCGGGTGATGCCCG
>CAMAWG010000200.1 GCA_945861855.1 Rhodoplanes serenus | reverse complement strand
ATAGTCGGCCTTGTCCTTTGCCGTCAGGTCCTTGGCCATAAAATAGCGGATCATTGGAACAGTATCGACGACGTCTTCGGGTGTGAATGTGTTCTTCAAGAGGTGCTTGCGCGCCTCAGTGGGGTTGTTGTTGATCAAGTCCACCGCCTTGCTCCACGCGACCGTGAAGCGCTTTGCGACGTCCGGCCTGTTCTTGATGAAGTCCGAGGTCAGCGCCGCACCGCCGACGAAGGCGTTGGCATTGGGGTCGCCAAGGATATAGTGCGCGATGACACCGGCTTCGAGCGTCGTGGCGACACCAAGCTTGCGCATGGTCGAGGCGTTCGGTTCGAGCGTATAGCCCGCATCGAACGTGCCTGCGGTCATGGCGTTGACGTGCTGGCCCATGTCGAGCTGGTCGATGGTGTAATCGCCGTCCTTAAGGCCCGCTGCGGCGAGAGCGGCCTTCGCCATAGTGACATTGGCAGGGCCAGGCGCCGACATGATCTTTTTGCCTTTGAGGTCGGCAAGTGTTTTCGCTTCGAGGCCTTTGCGAACGACGAACTGCTCCATCTGGTATTTTTTGTTCTGGCTGTTGATCGAGATATACATAGCCACGCCAGGCTTCTTGATGTTGGCGTTGATCCCTTCGATGGTGACCAAAACGGCAGCCGCATCGATCTGGTTGCCGATCATCGCAGCGACGTTCGGCGGGCCGCCGATCAGCCGAACCGTCTCCGGTTCGATGTTCTGCTCTTTGAAATAGCCCTTTTCGAGTGCGACGAAATACGGCAGCGACGAGCTGACCGGAAACACGCCCACCTTGACCTTGTCTTGGGCAGACACTGGCAATGCCGAGAGCATGATCGCGAAGCCTGCCAACAGGCCGGTGATGCGTCTTGTAAGCTTGCTCATTTCGGTTCTCCCTCTGTGGAACTCACGTTGATTCAATTCGCTGAAATTCCAAGCAAGTTTCGTTCCTGCCTCATTCTCCCGCATCGATGATGGCGATCACCGGACCGCCGCCATGTGGGCCCTGGTGCATGGCGTCGACCGAGACGAACACCGCAGGATCACCGATGGCAGCGGCGGCGACGCCGCCAACCGCTGCCTTCGAATGGCGATGATGATGAACGTCGGAATCGTCGAGCATGATCTGCCGCCGGCCCCGCAGCGTACCGCGTTTGTCGGCCTCGCATTTCATAAAGCAGTTGACGACGAGGCCCTTCAAATCCTCGGATCGCGGGCGCTCCGGCAAGTCGAGGCCTGCGTCGCGGATCGCGTCGTAGATGCCGTCGATGTCGAGAGCGTCGCGCATCACGGCGTGGCCGATGCGATAGCGGCCGCCGGCTGCGGGCTTGTTGCCGAGCAACACAATCTGCGCCTGTGTGAGCTCGACGCCGGACGAGCATGACGCGACGGATGAATAGAGATCGAGATTCTTGCAGATCTCCTCGGCCTTCGGCATGTTGATCTCGCCAAGCGCTACGGCGATGCCAAGCGCGGTCGTGCCGTTCGACACACCCATTGAATCGTGCACCTCGCAGGCGACATGACGGCCGCGTTTCTCGGCGTCGATCACAGAGTCGATCGTGAGCAGCGGCGTCTTAGTCTGGACGTAGTGCACGTCCTTGGGATTGCTGATTCCGGCGTCTTTCATCGCGGCCCTTACGGCGTCCGCAACCTTCTCGACCATTGCCGGCCGGCCGATATCCTCAGGATAGAGTTCGACACTCATCGACGTCCCGATTGCGAGCCGCGATTTCGAGGTCGGTCCGGTCTTGCCATTGGCTGCAAATATCGTGGCATGGGGTGTGATGACGCCATCGCAGCCGCCGGACCACACCATCGGGATTTTCGCGATGTCCGCTTCGCTCCGCTTGCCCTTCTTGAGCAATACGCGGCGAAAGGCTTCGTCGGCCAGAATGCGGGTGAAGTCGTTGACGCCGCCGTTGCCCTCGGTCTTGCCGATCACGGCAATAACTTCGTCCGCCGCGAACTGGCCTTTGGAAATGCATGCATCGAGACCCGACGCGTCCTTGACGGTCTTGAGTTCAACTTTTGCGACTTCAATGGCCATTCCTAGACTCCAGATCTCATACGTGGCTTGGCTTGACCGCTGAGCATGACATCATACCCCGGCCCCCGGTCGATCATTGCGGGCATTCGATCGCGCTTGCTGCGGATTGTTTCGCGAAGTTTCGCGGTTGCGTTGGCGTCGACCGCGCCATCGCTACCGAGCACGACGCCATAGTCGCTGCGTGCGGCGTCGGGCGAAACCTTCCCCTCGATCACATCATGCTGTACGAGGTCGGATTCGCGATCCAGCGGATCACCCCAGCCTCCGCCGCCAGTGGTCACGACACGGACTATTTGCCCGGCTAGGACCGGCTCTCCGTCGACCAATCCGCCAAGATCGCGACCGGCGCCCGTCGCGTCCACCGTCACACAGAATGGCTGGCCGGCCTTGCCGCCGTTGAGACCGTAGCACCCGAGCCGCACCCGGTCGGCGGTGACGATGGTGCGGCAATCGACCAGGGCTCGGTAATGCTTCTCATACCCGAGACCGCCGCGGCGCTGGCCTGCGCCGCCGGAATCGGTGCGAAGCGCGAGCTTCTCAATCAGCAAAGGAAAACGTGTTTCGGTAAACTCCGCCGGTTGGTTGCGCGAATCTGGCACAATATGAATTGCGTCGTTACCGTCGGCGTACGATCGGCCCCCGGAACCGCCGCCGAGAACCTCGCGGGAGAGGAACGGCTTGCCATTCTCGTCGTTGCCGAAGAATCCCGTGTAGCGAATTGTCTCCTGGTCGGCGGGCATGCGGCCTTGGACTGCTTGCGCAACGACGCCGGCCAGCAACCCGAGGCAGCGCAAAAGAACGAATGAACGGGCGTTGGTCGCCGCTGGCCATTCCGGCGTGATAAGCGTGCCTTTAGGGGGAAACACGACGTCGAAAATCTCGCACACGCCTTCGTTGACGTGGATTTCAGCCGCGCGCTCCGGCGTGTCAGCCAGGTTTCTAAGAATAGGGGCAACCCATTTCACCAGGAACGCGCCGCCGGCGTAGTCAGCCGGCCAATTGATCGGGCCTGTCGATTGCGGATCGGTGCCGTTGAAGTCGAGCGTGATATGCCCGTCCTTCTTGATCATCTTCAGCACAAGCTTGTGCAGCTTCGGATCGGTGACGCCGTCATGCTCGACATAATCTTCCCAGATGTATTCGCCGTCGGCGATCTTGGGCAGCAGCTCGTTGCGATAAATGTCACGACATTTGTCGAGGATGGCCTGAAAGCAGGCTTCTACCGTCTCGCGCCCGAAGCGCTCAAACAGCGATTCCATGCGCCGTGCGCCCATCACGCAAGCCTGGACCTCGCTGTCGAGGTCGGCCTCGAGCATCTCTGGCACGCGGGTGTTGCGCTTGACGATGGTGAACACCGCATCATTGCGCACGCCTGCGCTGTAGAGCTTGACGGGTGGAATCGCTAGACCTTCCTCGAACACGGTGACAGCGGTGCCCGGCATTGAGCCCGGTACGCGGCCCCCGATGTCATCGTGGTGCCCGAACGCCTGGATATAGGCTACCACTTCGCCGTCGTGGAACACAGGTACGGTGCTGCAAAGGTCTGGCAAATGGCCGATGCTGCCTTCGGTCAGGTACGTATCGTTCATCAGGAACACATCGCCCGGACGCATGGTCTCGTGCGGAAAGTCGCGAACCACGGCGTTTGGCATCGCCGAATAGGACCGGCCGGTGAGCTTGCGGCAGTAGCGGTCGAACAGGCCGACGCGATAGTCGTGCGCCTCACGGATCATTGGGCTGCGCGCGGTGCGCTCGATGGCGTACTCGATCTCCGCTTCGATCGAGTTCAGTGTCCCCTCGATGATCTGGAGCACGATTGGATCGACCGGCTTCACCGCGCGCTGCGGTGCGGCCGGCCATGGGTGCTTGTCGCGCGTGGCGGACACAGGAGGGTTCATTGCTTGACCTCCGCGGGTCGGCGGCTCGAGCGGACGATCAGCACGCCATGCGGATCGACTTCGAGATACTGGCTGGGGAACACAACGGTGGTTGAGCCGAACTCCTCGACGACAGCCGGCCCGTCGAGCCTGAATCCGGGCAGAAGCGAGGCGCGGTCATAGACCGGCGTGTCACGGAAGGCGCCGTCGAAATAAACCGCGCGCACCGACTTGCGTGCCGGTGTTGCGCCATCGCGCTTTGCGAGCTTGGGCAGTTCTGGACGTTCAATCAGGCCGAAGCCGGAGACGCAGAAATTCACCACCTCGATCTTCTGCTGGCCGGCATAATTGTAGCCGAAAGTGCGCTTGTGGGCGGCATTGAAGGCGTCGATCAACTTTACAAGGAAGCCCGCATCGATCGCGCCGCCCGGCGCAGGAACGCGAACCTCCATCGACTGCCCGGCGTAGCGAACATCCGCCTCGCGAACGAGCCGCATCCGTGAATTCTCGATGCCATCACGCGCTAAAGTTTCAACCGCTTCGCGTTCGAGCGTCGCATAAAGTTCAACCACGGCAGCGAGATCAACGTTGTCCTGATGCATCACTTTCGTGACAATCTGGTCGGTGCGCCAATCTACAGCCAGCAACCCAAATGCCGAGAGATTGCCCGGGTTGGGCGGCACGATACAGGCCTGCATGTTCAGCAAATCCATGACCGCAGGCGATTGCGCTGGCCCGGCGCCGCCGAATGACAACAGCGCAAAACCACGCGGATCGATGCCGCGTTGAATCGTCATCTGGCGGATCGCATTGGCCTGATTCCAGTTGGCAATCTCGATGATGCCGTGGGCGAGTTGCTCGGCGTTCATGTTGCCAGGAAGGCGCACGGCAAGCGACGCAATGCCGGCGCGCGAGCGCTCGACGTTCAGAATGATGCCGCCTCCAATCAGGGCGGCTGGAATGCGACCGAGCACGATGTTGGCATCGGTGATGGTCGGCTCGCTGCCACCGTTCGGATAGCACATAGGTCCTGGCTCGGCGCCGGCGCTTTTGGGCCCAACTTTGAGATGCCCTTCGCGCGTGATCCATGCGATCGAGCCGCCCCCGGTGCCGATCGTCTCAATATCGATCATCGGGATTCGCACCGGAAAGGATCCAACCGCGCCGCCATTGGTGATATGCGGCTTGCCGCCTTCGATCAGGCATAGATCGGTCGACGTGCCACCCGCGTCGAGCGTAACGATGTTGGGAAAGCCTGCCATCTCGGAAATGACGGCGCTGCCGAGCGCGCCCGCCGCAGGGCCTGAGAGGGCCGTGGTGATCGGCTTACGCATGACCTCTGCGGCGCTGGCCACGCCTCCGCTTGACTGCATCACCAGGAACGGCTTGTCCTTGAGGTCGCCCAGTTCATCATGGACGCGGTGGAGATAGCGCTCCATGTGCGGCTTTACAAACGCATCCACCAGGGTCGTTACCGCGCGCTCATACTCGCGATATTCCGGCAGCACGTCGCAGGAGAGAGACAGCGCGCATTCCGGATATTCCTCCGCAACAATCTCTGCGACGCGACGCTCGTGCACCGCATTGGCATAGGAATGCATCAGGCATACGCCGATGGCGCGGATGTTCTGCTCGCGGAAAAAATTAACGGCTGTCCGGACGCTGGTTTCGTCCAGCGGGCGCAACTCATGGCCCTTGAAGTTGAGCCGGCCCCTTGCCTCGCGGACGAAACGCAGTGGCACGATGCGGTCGGGCTTTACCCAGAAGTACGAATTTCCATAACCCTCGGGTACCGACTGGCGGGCGATCTCCAGGATGTGCCTGAAGCCCTCGGTGACTATCAGCCCGAGCGAGTCGATCTGCCCTTGCAACAAGGCATTGGTCGCAACCGTCGTGCCGTGAGCCATGCCGACGACGCTGGCCGACGTTCCGCCGACCTGGCCGAGGATCGCACGCACGCCGCGAACCAGGGCAATCCCTGGATTGGCAGGGGTGCTTGCGACCTTGGTGACGGCGATGCTGCCCGAGGTGGTATCGACCGAAACGATATCGGTGAAAGTGCCGCCAGTGTCGATGCCGATCCGGTACTGCGCCTGACTGGTCGTTTTTGCCATAGACCGCCTCGACCTGGGATGGGGCAAACCAGCAAGAATCCTCGCCACCCGCGAGTTCCGATTTCCAGAAATCAGTCTGACGAGGAAATTATGGATATCGCTGCGGCCACGAGTCAAAAGCCGTTTCCCGATGACGTTATCGGAAAATCAGATAGCTTCGTCCCTCAGCGCGATGCGCAACGCTGCGAGATAATTCTCCTTGCGGCGCGACAGCGGCTGCCTGCGGTGGAAAAGGCTGAGTGCGACGGTCCGGCTTGGCGTGATGGCTAGCACCTTGAGGACACCGAGGGCGGCCTCGTTCTCGGCGCACCGGCGCGGCACGATGGCGACGCCGCTACCGGATTGCACGATGACCTTCATG
>CAMAWG010000199.1 GCA_945861855.1 Rhodoplanes serenus | reverse complement strand
GGCGATGATGGCTGCTTGGCCTTTGGTCAGGCTGTAGAGGTTGCACATCAGATCAGGCGATAAACCAAGACCGCGAGAAAGAACAGGAAGCCCGCAAGCCCCCACGGCCAAAGTTTGAAGGCGGGGCCGCCGTAGTCCGGTGAATCATCCCAAGGCATCATCACCTCTGCGAGAGTCGCGCCCGGTGCTTTTCAATCAGGGTTGGCGAAACATCGCTGACGTAGCACAGCGGATCGGCGCCACCGGGTTTGCTGTAAGCACTATGGGCACCACAGCGCCTGCCATTCCGCATCACATCGTCGGGACACGCGCAGGGTCTACCTGTCGCGTAATAGGCGTTCCGGCTTTCCGTCACGAGAAGTGCCGCGATCGCTGCGGCGGTGAGAGCCTTGGCAGCTTCTTTCTTCGGCTCGACTTTGCGCGGAGGTTCTGGCTTCGGTGCTGCCTTGGGAATCGGTGTTTCAAATGGAGCCGAAACCAGGGCTAGCGGCTTCATCGGCTCCGGTGTCTTCGGGGAAAAGGCGATGTAGCCTGCGAACAGGCCCGCCCCGACTAGAGCTATCCCCTTCAACCACATCCGTTCAGTTTAGGTTGTGTTCAATGGCCCAGACAATCGCCCGGCCTTGACTCATTGTTCTTGTTTTGTTCTATTCTGCGCCCGTGAGATGGAGCGTCGGATGTTGCTCACTGTTTCCCTAGCGCTGTCGTTTTTCTTCATGGCCGCTGCGGTTCGGATGCAATGAACCAACAGCTCAAAGCCTATCTGGACGAACAGGCCCAAGCCGTGGACGAAGATGTACGGCAGGCTCTGGAAATCTGTGACGGGGACGCCATCCGTGCACTTCGCATCACTCTTCTCGCCAATGCGTTCCTGCACGAAGAGAACGAGCGACTGAAGGGTCAAATCTCGTCCGGGTTTGCGCGGGGCCGGGTGAGGAAGCCCGCAGTGAAATCTTGAGTGCCGTATGAGCCGGGAGCCGGAAGAAGACGGCGAAGCTCATACACTGGGGATACTGAGAGAGCTGCGAGCCTTGGCTGAGGAAATCAGCCACGGCCACATGGACTACGCCCACAGATTCCATGAGTTGCTGCAATCGGCGTGCAATCCGAATTTGCCGACCGTCGCCAAAGACTTCGGCTTCACAGTTTTTTCCCATACAGATGAGGCCGGAGCGCGCGGTCGCACCATTGCCGTCTGCGCAAACATCACCATCGGCATTGCGGCATGGGAGTGTGCCTGCAAGATTTTCCCGAAGGACCGGTGGTTCCTCACCTGGGGCGGTATGGTGCAGTATGACTCAGCGAGAGACCGGCAGACGACGCCTCGGGGCATCGCGACTTGGACGCCAAGAGATACGAGTGCCTGAGAGGTGCCTAGCCGTTTTTGCAAAATATGCTAAGTGTCTGGCAACGCGGGCGTAGTTCAATGGTAGAACGGAAGCTTCCCAAGCTTCATACGCGATGCCGTCGCGTCGCGATGATGTTTGGACCGCCTTCGACCTACGGAATCAAATACGCGCAGGCTTCCAGTGCGGACAGTCGTGAGTGAGGAGACTAAATAGCGACTATTCGATTTTGAAAACGCCACGAGCCTTTGAACTGCCTGCGTAATTTTATCTTGATTAGCGGTAGAACGTGCCGTTGACCTCGATCGAGGTCAGGCGCTCGCTGGCGTAGGCGAGTTCCTTGGCGTGAGGCAGGCCCTTCGGATAGAACGCGCCGCGCCACGGCGCGAAGGTCCAGCCCCCGATCCCAATGCGGATATGACTTTTTGCGGTCATCGTGATGTCACATGGCTATGGCATACACTCGTGCAAGTGGCGACGGAGAGTACAGTGTTCCGTCGCTAAAAGCGGCCACGATGAACTGGTGACGCCGGATGAACGCGCACCCCTTCATTTGTGGTCGTTATTTTTTGGCCCGATGGCTTGGTCAAACCTGATCATCCCCGCCGCACTCTCCAATATTCTCGTGATTCCGGCCGGCCCGCGGCATTTTGGCTTGCGGTCGCCGCGCCTGTAACGGCCCGGGCCGGCCATACGTCTCCTACTCAAATCGAGCGGTGCGCGGTCCTGACGGCCGCGGACGGAGACGGTCATGTCTGGACGCGCTTTGGCAATTGCAATCGGATTTGCGGCCGTCGCCATTCATCCGGCGGGCTCCGCCGCCGCCGGGATTTGTCACGACCAGGGCGGTCAATACGCCGACACCCGGACCTGCGTCACCAGCGTTCTGCCTTCGCAGGGGCGCAACAGCTACGGCCCGGACCGGATGGCGGGCGCAGGCGAGGGCGCGTGGTGCGAGGGCGTCCCAGGCTCCGGCATCGGCCAGAGCGTCATCGTGCATCAGCAGCCGGAGCAGACGATCGGCTCGATGGTGTTCGTGAACGGCTACGCCAAAACAGCGCAGACCTATCGCGCCAATGGCCGCGTCAAGCAGGCGCGGATCGAGACCAGCGGCGGCTATGCCCGCACGGTCACCCTGAAGGACACCGGCGAAATGGTGGCGATCAAGATGCCGCCGTCGAACGTGTCGTGGGTCCGGCTGACGATCATCGATGTCTATCCCGGCGACCGTCACACCGACACCTGCATCGGAAAATTCTACTTCAATCACGAGGAATTCGGCGCGCTTGAAGAGGAACGTCAATAGCGCTCGCGGCGACGCCGGAGCGGCTTTCACAGGAGGGTTCGATGAACTGGAAGTCCTTTGTCATTGCGGGTTTGCTTTCGGCCACCATGCTTTCGCCGCGTCCGGCCGCCGCGGACACCAACGTCATGGTGATCTTCGACGCCTCGGGCTCGATGAAGCGTTCCGCCGGCAGCGAAACCCGCATCACGCGGCGAAGCGCGTCGTGTCGGAAACGATGGCCTCGATGCCTGGAAACGTCCGCACCGGACTCCTGGCCTACGGCCACCGCCGCGCGAAAGACTGCTCCGACATCGAAGTGGTTTCGCCGATCGGCGCCGACGATTCGCGCACGCAGGCGCGGATGGTGCAGGGCTTTGACGCCATCGGCGAGACGCCGATTGCCGACGCGCTCGACCGTGCCGGCCAATCGATGAAGGCGTTTCAAGGCCAGAAGAATTCCATCGTCCTGGTCACGGACGGCGTCGAGGAGTGCCGCGGCGATCCGTGCGCGGCGGCCGACCGCCTGAAGGCGCTGGGCATCGGCGTCAAGGTTCACGTCGTCGGTTTCGCGCTGAAGCCCGGCGAGAGCAACGCGCTGCAATGCGTGGTCGATCGCACCGGCGGCCGCTATTTCGAAGCGACCGACGCGACCGCGCTGCGCCAGACCCTCGCCGAGGTGCGCGAGATCGTCGTGGCGCAGCAGCCGGCCGTGGCGCCCGCGCCGCCGCCTCCGCCGCCCGCTCCCAAGGTCAATGTCTATTTCCAGGACGATTTCAACGGCGCCAAGCTCGGTGAACTCTGGGACGTCGCCAACCGCAAGGACGCGAACTTCGGCGTCGAGAAGGGCCAGTTGTTGACGCTGGTGTCGGGCGCAGCGGGCTTCCGGCACGGCAACAGCCCAAATCGCTTCCAGCTCAAGAAGGAACTGCCGAACGGCGACTGGGATATCGTGCTCGACCTGCGCGCCGAATACAACGCGGGCCGCGACGGCACCTGGCTCGGCGTCTACAAGGACGACAAGAATTTCATCGGCGCCTATCTCTGGGCCAGCACCGCCTACTGCAGCGAATTCGTCGTCAGCATCGTCAAGCGCTCCGATGGCGAAGAGTCGCTGTTCCACAAGCGCATTGCCGGCAGCACGACCTGCGGCTTCGGCAAGGAGGACGTGCCGGCGGTGCTGAAGAAGTTCGCCGAGAAGGGCGGCAAGCTGCTGCTGTCCAAGCGTGGACGCCAATATACCGCTTCGGCGGTGATGAACCCCGGCATCATGTCCGAACAGGCGGTCGAGGCCACCACCGACGCGCTGAGCGTGCAGCGGCTCAGCGGCGACCCTGCGCTGATGGTCGCCCAGCACGAGGCGCGCAAGGGTGAGACCCTGCTCTACGCCGACAAGTTCAGCATCCTGACCTACGAGTAACCTGTATCTTCGCGAAGATCGGATTGAGGAAAACTCCCATGACCGCTCTTTCTCTAATCCGGTCCGTTTCGGCTGTGGGTCTTCTTTGCACTCTCGTGGTGCCGGCGCTGGCACAACAGCCGATCGCCGGCGCCGATGTCGCGCGGGTGTGCCAGCAGCGCTACGCGAATTCCAATGCCATGGCGGCGCCGCCGACAATCCAGGGCGAAACGATCATCCTCAACTGCCGCGTGGTGAATCCGGCCGGCGTGACCATCGTGCAGTTCACGCCGGAGGAGATCTGCGAGCATTTGACCGGCTCGAACGCCTGGGAACGCTCCGGCTCCCAGGCGGTGTGCCTCGACGTTGCCAAGGCCGATTCGGCCGCGACGCCGGGCCGTCACCTCGTGACCAGCGACGACATCGCCCGCGCCTGCCAGCGCACCCACAACAATCCGCAGGCGACCGCCGAGCGCACCACCGTCACCCCCTACGGCATCGAGCTGAATTGCCGCCTGGTCAACCAGAACGGTTTCACCATGGCGCGCGTTTCGCCCGAGGAAGTTTGCGAGGGGGTGACCGGACGGCCTGAATGGGATCGCGATTCCGGCAACCAGGTGATCTGCCGCGGCGCGCCGCTGACCGAGGCGAAGGCCGGCCCGGGACCCAACCCAGGCCCCGGTCCAGGCCCCGGCCCCGGTCCAGGGCCCGGCCCAGCGGGAGGAAAGCCCGATCCCAACCGGGATACGCCGGTCAACGATCAGACCGGAGGACCGGGTTGCGGTCGGGTGCAGTTCGAAACCAAGCGCGTCAACAACAACGCGCCCAACAGCGGTCCATGGTACGGGCCGGTCCCAGTGTCGGTGGTCTGCGGCGGAGCCGCCATGGATCCAGAGGCCGCCTGCCAGCGCGTCGCCGGCGTAACCGGATGGTATCTGTCAACATACGAGGCGCGGTCGATCGTCTACTGCCGGACCGCGCCCAAGCGCACGGAAGACGTCGTTGGCGATATCTGGCGAGCCTGCCGCCTTCGCGGTGCGCCGAGGGGCTATTTCCAAATCAACCGCAACCGGCACGAATGCGGGGTCTATCCCAACGAGTTTGCCATCTCGCCCGGCGACGCATGCCGTACGCTGCACGGGACCACTGCGGTTCGTGTGGCAAACCGAGGTCAATTCTGGTGCCTGCCCTGATCCGATCGAGGAGACGACGATGACGAACTCAAGTTCAAGGTTTCGCCCGCTTGCTGCACTTGTCGCGGTGATGATGCTCGGCTCCGGCGCAAGCGCGGCCGTCGCGCAGGAAACCTCGGCGCTTCGCGGCGAGATGTTCATGGCCGGGAAGACCCCGATCGACCCGCCGAAGGAAGAGCAGAAGAACACCCACGCCTATGTCACGGTCACCGGCCCCGCGGCACTGCGGATGTATCGCAGCATGCGCGCCAGAGAAGAGGAAAACCTGTGCGAGACCGGCAAGAAGATGAAGCGCGCCGGCACGCTGATCTGCTCGATCGCCGCCGACCGGAAAAGCGCGAGCTGCGACTTCTCCGTCGACCTCATCAAGGGAACGCTCGACGACGGGCGGGCTTGCTGAGGGTTTGCGCGCGCTCAAAGCAAAAGGCCCGGGATTTCTCCCGGGCCTTCGCATTTCAAGTCTGACTGCGTGGGATTAGAAGTCCATCCCGCCGCCGCCCGGCATCTGCGGCATGCCGCCGCCGGCTCCGCCCTTCTTCGGCACCTCGGCAACCATCGCCTCGGTGGTGATGAGCAGGCCCGCGATCGACGCTGCGTTCTGCAGCGCGGCGCGCACGACCTTGGTCGGGTCGATAATGCCCTTCTTCATCATGTCCACGTATTCGCCGGTCTGAGCGTCGAAGCCGTAGCCATACTGATCCTTCTCGAGGATCTTGCCGACGATGATCGAGCCGTCCTCGCCCGCATTGAGGGCGATCTGGCGGGCCGGAGTCGAGAGCGCCTTGCGGACGATCTCAATGCCGGTCTTCTGATCGTCGTTGCCGGCGCGGAGCTTGCGCAGGCCTTCGCTGGCACGGAGCAGAGCGACACCGCCGCCCGGCAGAATGCCTTCCTCGACCGCGGCGCGGGTCGCATGCATCGCGTCATCGACGCGATCCTTGCGCTCCTTCACCTCGACCTCGGTCGCGCCGCCGACGCGGATCACCGCGACGCCGCCCGCGAGCTTCGCCAGACGCTCCTGCAGCTTCTCCTTGTCGTAGTCCGAGGTGGTTTCCTCGATCTGCGCCTTGATCTGGGCGATGCGCGCCTCGATCTCGGACTTCTTGCCGGCGCCGTTGACGATCGTGGAGTTTTCCTTGTCGATCATCACCTTCTTGGCGCGGCCGAGCATGGCCAGCGTCACGTTCTCGAGCTTGATGCC
>CAMAWG010000198.1 GCA_945861855.1 Rhodoplanes serenus | reverse complement strand
GTGACAGGCCCGGCAGCGGCAGCATAGGGTCATACATGGCGGGTGTGGCTTTCCTGAAATTGCGTAGTTTTGATTCGAGACCAAAATCATACGCTGAATCAGTACTTTAAGGCACAACCGCCTGCTAGTCGTGAATAATTCGGGTTAGCACGCCGCGCGCAGTCGGGTTCCTAAACCACGTTGTCACCTTCGAAAAGAGACTGTCGAACCCCTTTTTCGCGGCCCAAGACAAAAAAAGAGACCACGGATCGAACATGCTCGACTCCAATTCCCGATCAAACTTAAGTCAATCCTAGAAGGATATTGCGATCTTTCAGGTTTTTCCAGCAAGTGATGGTGAGCTAATGCGCAGTCGGATTGGTGCTTCGTGCTGTCCGATCAAAGGCTCTAGCTGATGCATCGAACGGTGGGTCTCACCGCGGTCAATCTCCCCATATCCACCGCACGATCTTCGCATCCCCCTGATACCCGCCGTTCTTCGCAAACGGCTCCTCGTTCCAGAACCTGTCCGCCGCGGCGCGGTCCGGCAGATCCAGCAGCAGCGCCGTACCGTTATTGTCCGCGCCATCCGCCGAGCGGATCGGCCCGCGGAAGATGAAGCTGTCGGCATACGACGCGAAGTAGGACTCATGCGCGTGCAGGTGCTCGCGGAAGAACTCCGGCGTGCCGGTCTTCGGCCCCGTGCACAGGAACTGCTGCAAACCCTTGCGGCGATAGTCGGCCGCGCGCTTGCCGAAGCTGTTCGACCAGCGGTGGATCTCGACCTTGCCGAAGACGCCGGCCTTGCTCATCGGCTCGTCGGCGACAAATTTGTCTGCCGCCGCACGGTCGTCGAGCTGCATGAAGAACGACGAGCCCAGCGTGTCGCGGCCGTCGTCGGACAGGAAATGGCCGTAGCCGATGACCCGCTCGCCGAAGCCTGCGACGTATTTCTTCTGCTCCGCCACCAGCCCGCGCCGCGCGTCCGCCGTCCCGGGCATAGCCGTCCGAAGGACGGCGTCGCTTCGCTCGCCTATGTCCCAGCAGTAGATCGCCCACTGCGCCGCCTTCTTGCGGTAGTAGTCCTTCAGCGCCTCCCCGCTCAGTCCATATCGCGGATCGCCCGGCAGATATCCGGCAGGCTGTTCGCTCGACATCTCGTCTCCAACTTCACATGAAGCCGCATCGCAGACCGGCAAGCGTAGCCCGGATTGCGCGCGATAAAAACCCGGACTTGCCCCGCTCCCGCATCCCGCTATCGTCCCGGCGCATGACCTTCGTCCGCATCCTCCTCGCCATCGACGCCGCGGTTGCCCTCGTGGCGCTCTGGTTCTTCTTCATCGGCATCGCCGACGGCTCGGTGTCGTCGTTCAACATCGGCCTGTGGCTCGCGCTGCTGGGCGGCATCGCGGCGATCCTCGGCGGCGGCTGGGCGTTGAATGCACGGGGGCTGCGCGGCGCCGCCATCGCCGTGCTGTCGATCCTGGCGGTGCCGGGCCTCCTGTTCGGGCTGTTCGTCCTGGCGATGGTGGCGTTTCAGCCGCGCTGGAATTGACGGCAATGAAAAGGGCGGAAGGCGTCATCCGCCTCCCGCCCCGAAATCCGCGTGCCGGAAAACCCTACCGCAGCGAGATCGCGAGCCCGCTCAGGTCCGCATTCACCATCAGGCCGACCTGCCGGCCGCTCAGCTCCAGCACCGCGCCCTTCTCGTTGCGCAGCACGATCGCGCGCGCCCCGCCGCCGACCGCAAGGCCTGCGCCGGCCGCGCCATAGACGCCCGCGACGTCGCCCGGGCTGCGGATGTTGCTCACCCGGCCGGACAGATGGGTCTGCGACGCGCCGAACACGAAGCCCGCGCTCATGCCGCCGATCGACAGCGGGTAGTTCCGCCCCTTGAAGGTGAGCGTGCCGCTGCCGCCGGAGGCGCCGATCACCCAGCCGCCTTTCAGCACCGAGATCCGGATGCTGCCGCTGTCGGCGAGCGCCGCGGACGAGACGCCGGCGCCCGTGAGCGCCACGAAGGCGACGAGACCGGCACGAAGGGCGGACGAGATGCGCATGTTGAATTCCTTGTGAATAGGGCTGGATTTTGGGGTCGCGGCCGGCGACAGGAGCCCCCTCGGATGGGCCGACCGCGGACCACAATGCGCCAGGGCGCCGGAAGTTCCATCGCCCGCGGGAAACCGGCGGATCGGGCGGCGGCGCGCCTATTTCAGCGTGATCGCGAGCCCGCTCAGGTCGGCGTTCGCCATCAAGCCGACCTGCCGGCCGCTCAGCTCCAGCACCGCGCCCTTCTGGTTGGTCAGCACGATCGCCCGCGCGCCGGCGCCGACCGCAAGACCTGCGCCGGCCGCGCCATAGACGCCCGCCACGTCCGACGCCCGGTTGATGTTGCTCACCCGGCCCTGCAGCACCGTCTTCGAGCCGCCGAACACGAGGCCGTAGTCGACCCCGCCGACCGACAGCCCGTAGCGCTTGCCGCGGAAGTTGAGCGTGCCGCTGCCGGCCGAGCCGCCGATCACCCAGCCGCCCTTGTACACCGTGAGCGTCACGCTGCCGCTGTCGGCCTGGGCGGCAGACGACAGGCCCGCGCCCGTGAGCGCGGTCAACGCGACCAGCGCCGCGCGAAATCCGGATGAAAGCCGCATGAAGATTCTCCTTCCGATGTCGAGGACGCGGGGACGCGCGGCCGACGGGCCGCGATTCGGTGCCGTTCAATATACCAGTTCGCGGACATCCATGCGGCGGCCCCGCACGAGAGGGATTTCGGTCAGCCCCGGCCGATGAAGCTCCGCATGTTGTTCGGCAGGATCGTCCCCTCGTACAGGTTCACCTCCGGCGGCAGCGCGGCCATCAGCACCGCGACCTTGGCCACGTCCTCCCCCGCCATCACGTAGTCGTCCGGCGTGGCGCCTGCGCCCGCCTTCGCCCGCCCCCGCCGCGTCGTGAACGAGGACAGCGTCGCGCCCGGATGGATGATCGACGACACCACCCCGTACTTCCGCCCGTCCATCGTCAGCTGATGCGTCATGCCCTGCAGGCCGTGCTTGCACACCGTGTAGGGCAGCGAATCCATCCGCGGCGTTTTCTGCGACACGCTGCCGATGTTGATGATGCGCCCGCCCTGCGGGGTCTGCGCCTTCATGACCCGGATCGCCTCGCGCGCGCACAGGAACGGCGCGGTGATGTTGATGGCGAGCGCGTCGAGCCAGTACTGCAGCGTGATGTCCTCGGTGTTCTTGTGCGTCGAGATGCCGGCGTTGTTGATGAGCACGTCGACGCGGCCGTAGATTTTTACAGCCCTATCGAACAGCGCTATGATCTGCTCCTCCTGCGTGAGATCGGCGGGGACCGGCAGCGCCGTGCCGCCGTTCGTCTCGATGCCGGCAGCGACCTCGTCGAGCAGCTCCGCGCGCCGCGCCACCAGCACGGTCCTGGCCCCCTCCGCCGCGAAGGTCTCGGCGATGGCGCGGCCGATCCCGTTGCTCGCGCCGGTGACGATCGCCACCTTGTCGTGCAATTGCTTGGTCATCGATGTCTTCTCCGTCTTCGCCGCCAGCCGCATGCGGAGGCCCGGGCATCCATGAGGCGACGCGACCGGCATAGGCTCACGTTCGGCATGCATTGCAAATCATCATGGATTGCCGGGTCAAGCCCGGCAATGACAAACGAGAGGTCGGAAGGGTATCCTCACCCCATGCCCAAGCGCGCCGTCTATTCCGACCGCGTCTTCAAAGGTTCGCTGCCGTTTGCGCAGGCCACCATCGCCGGCGGCTTCATGTTCGTCGCTTGCGTCGGCCGCGACCGCGAGGGCCGCTTCGCCGCGGGTGACGTGGGCGCGCAGACACAGGCCTGCCTCGACAACATCCGCGCGCTGATCGAGGAGGCCGGCGGCACGATGAAAGACATCGTGAAATGCACAGTCTATGTCACCGGCCGCGAGCACTGGCAGCCGATGAACGAGGTCTATTTCAGGAATTTCGCCGAGGACCCCCCGCACCGCGTGTCCTGCATCGTCAGCGGGCTGGGATCCCCGGAGTGCCTGGTCGAAATCGACGCCACGGCCTATCTCGGAAAAGACTGATGTTGGCAGGTGCGCGCCAATCCGGCGCACGCGCAGGCTTCAAGTATTCCGCCCGCTGTCCGTCTGACCATCGAGCCAATCCGACAGCTTCCCCACGGGAGCTTTCTTTGTTCTTGGCGGCCTTGGGCTTGGCCTTTTTCGCGACGGGAGCCGCGGCCAGTTCGGCTGCCTCTTTCGCCAAACGAAGGGCCTTGAGCTTCTCGGTCTTCGCCCGGGTCGCCGCGGCGCTGGCCTCGTACTCGGCCATGGCTTTCTTGCCGTCCTCCGCCTGCCGCGCCCGGATCTCAGCCCTTGCCTTGTTCGGTTCGTCTGCCAATGGAATGCCTCTCTGGATGACAACGTCATTTATATGGTGCCGGGCGCGCCTTTATTCAACCGCAATCGGCCCGCGATTGGGGGCTGCGCCAATCGCCGATGAAACGGTCGAAACGGCTTCTAGTTCGTCTTGATGTTCAGTTCCTTCACCAGCCGCGCGTATTTTGCAGAATCCGCCTGCGCAAGCTTGCCGATTTCCTCCGGCGGGCCGCCGACCGGTTCGACCGCACCGGTGGTGAAGTTGGTCAGAAGCTTCTGGTCCTTGAGCGCCTGGTTCATCTCCTTGTTGAGACGCGCGACGATCTCGGGCGGCGTGCCCTTGGGCACGAACGCCGCATACCAGGCGTCGAGCACGAGGCCCTTGTAGCCCGCATCCTCCAGGGTCGGCACCTCCTGCAACGTCGGCGCGCGTTTGGAGGCCGATTGCGCCAGGAGCTTCAGGGTGCCGGCCTTGTAATGCGGCATCAGCGCGGTCGGCCCGAGGAACGCGATCTTCACATGCGCCGCGACGAGATCGTTGATCGCCTGACCTGCGCCGCGATAGGGCACATGATTCCACTTGAGCCCGGCCTCCTTGGCAAACCACTCGCCGACCACGTGCTGGTTCGAGCCGACTCCCGAGGTCGCGAAGCCCTGCCCCGGATTGGCCTTGACGTAGGCGACCAGTTCCTTGACCGAGCTGACGCCCAGGTCCTTGTGCACCGCCATGATCTGCGATTGCCGGCCGAGATAGGCCACCGGCGTGAGCTCCTTGGTGTAGTCGTACGACAGGTTCATGATGTGCGGCGCGCTCGCCGCGTTGTCGTTGGTGATGAGCACGGTGTAGCCGTCGGGCGGGCTCTTCATCGCCAGGTCCATGCCGATGGTGCCGCCCGCGCCGGTGCGGTTCTCCACCACCACCTGATGGCCGAGCGTGCGCGTCAGCACCTCGCCGACCTGCCGCGCGATGAAATCGATGGCGCCGCCGGGCGCCAGCGGCACGACGAACTTGATCGGCCGGTCGGGCCAGGCGCCCTGCGCGCGCGCGAAAGGTGCGCCGAGCACGCCGCTGCCGACAACCGTCGCGGCCGCGTTCTTGATGAAAGTCCGCCGTTCGATCTTGCGCATTTCAACTCCCCAGAGATTCTTGATTTCGTTGCCCGGCTGTATAGCATGTGTCCGGCGCGGAACCACCGGCTCGGCCGGTTCGCGTTCGCGGCTGTGCGGTATGTTGTCCTATCGGGGCAACGCTCAGCCCAGTTCGACGCCCCGCAACCCCGCGCTCTCGATCGCCCGCGCCACCGTGCCGTCCGCCCTCGCCTTAGCGACGAATTCGCCGACATAGGCGAGCTGCCCTGCCTTGCCTTTCTTCACGGCGAGGGCGATGACGTTGCGGCCGTAGCGGTCGTCCAGCACGCGCGTACCGGGCAGCTTGCCGGCATACATCAGGAGCCCCGGCCGGATACCCGCCAGCACCTCGGCCTCTCTGGCACGAAACATCTCGAACGCCCTGTCCGGCGTGTCCGCGTACACCGGCTGCGCCTGCGCGAGCTTGCCGCGCAGCGCCGTGTCCATGGCGTGATGGCGAACGAGTGCAATGCGAGTATCCGGCCGGTCGGCTTCGGCAATCGTGCGCGCGGTGGAATTCTCCGGCACCAGATAGGTGAAATCGGCCGCGAGCAGCGGCGGCGAGAAGTCCACCTCCTTGCCGCGCACCGGATCGATGCCGAGCAGCGCCACGTCGGCCGCGCCGGCCGCGAGCACCCCGACGACCTTGGGGGGCGAGGCATATTCCGTGGGCCTGAGCACAACGCCGATGCGTGCCGCCAGCGCCCGCGCGATCTCGATGCCGACGCCGCGCGGCTCGCCCGAGTCGCTGCGATAGAAGAACGAGGGAAACAACGCGAGCCGCAGCACGCCGGAGCGCGCGATGTCGGCGATGCGGGGATCGGTGGTCGGCGGTGCTGGCATCGGCGGCCATTGTTATCACGCGCGGAGGGCCGCGTTGCCGGTCCTGTCCCACTTGCACTCTTCCCGCCAGGTTGCAAAATTGACGTGCGGGGGAAGGCGTCGTGCGTGTTCGCGTTCTAAGAGTCCGTTTGAGAATGCATTTTAGTGAGCAATTCGCCTGAGCAGAAGGCTTCCCATGGCGACGTGGATCATGGCCTTTGAGACGTCGATACGCTGCTCGTAGTCGCGCACGAGACGTCGCCAGCGCGTCATCCATGCGAAGGT
>CAMAWG010000197.1 GCA_945861855.1 Rhodoplanes serenus | reverse complement strand
CCCACAGGGACAGGCGGCAATCCAGTCGCAATCGTGGTAATTCTCTTCATGGCGTTGCTTTCCTTTCGTGGATTCGACACCCCGAGCCTACCGGCTCAAGGCGAGCAACGCCGCTCCTCCTATTTCAACATTGATCGGGACATTCCCCCATCAGGAGGGGATTATGCGTAAAGGCGTGTTGGCGGCGGCCTGGTTGGCGCTTATGGCAGCGGTTTCGTTGATTTCCGCACCAGCCGAAGCTATGGCGATTTCCGCACCGGCGGCGTTGAAAGGCGCGAGCGACAGCGTTCGCCTGACTGAGCCGGTTCATTGCTGGGATTGCGGCTATTACTACGGACCGCCGCGACGCTACTACCGGCCGTACTATCGACCCTATTACCGGCCGTACTACCGTTCCTACTATTCGTACTACCGTCCGTATTACCGGCCCTACTACCGCCCGTACTACCGGCCTTACGGCTATGGATACGGCTACTACGCCCCACGGCCGCGCTTCTACGTCGGACCGCGCGTCTACTGGTACTGATCCGCTTCGGTCGGGAGCACCGGCGGCGCTCCCAACCGTTGAACCGCTGTTTCCGATGCCTTCCTGGTCGCGCTACGTTCGTCGCGTCCGCGCGACGTCAGGCCACGCCTGACGTCGCCCGTAGTAGCCTGTATGATACCGGCCTGAATTCTCGGGCGAACGCGGGATTAACTTGGGAGGTGATCATGATAACGAAAGCTCTGCTTGCGGCATTGCTCTGCGCCGGATGGGCTCTGCAAGGGATCGGCATCGCGCATGCCCAATCCTATCCCAACAAGCCGATCAAGATGATCGTGCCGTTCCCGGCCGGCGGGCCGACCGACGGAATGGCGCGCATCATTTCGGATCGGCTCGGCACCGTGCTCGGCCAGAGCGTTGTGATCGAGAACAAAGGCGGCGGAGCCGGCGGGAGCATCGGCGCCAAGTTTGTCGCGAGTTCCGATCCCGATGGCTACACCATCCTGATCACGCCCGGCGGATCGCTGACCACCGGCCCGGCCGTGCATAAGAACATCGGCTACGATCCGGTAAAGGTGTTCGTGCCGGTCGCTCAGTTGATCGAAACGCCGCTCATCGTATCCGTGCACCCATCGCTGCCGGTGAAAACGATGGCCGAACTCGTGACCTACGCCAAGGCCAATCCGGGCAAGATTAGCTGGGGATCGCAGGGGTTCGGCGTGGCACCGCACCTGCTGCTTGAACTGTTCAAGCTAGAAGCCGGCGTCAATGTCTTGCATGTGCCCTATCGCGGCACGGCGCCGATGCTTTCCGCCATTCTTGCCGGCGAGGTCCAGGTTGTCGCCGATCCAATGACCACCAGCTTGGTGCACATCGAGGCCGGGAAGTTGCGTGCCATCGCGGTTGCCGGCGCCACGCGGACGCCAAAACTGCCGAACGTACCGACCGTGGTGGAAGCGGGCTTTCCCAAGCTGCAGTCGCCGTTCTGGCTCGGCGTGGTGGCGCCGGCCGGAACGCCGCAAGCCGTCATCGACCGGCTCAACATCGCATTCCGCGAAAGCCTCAAGCCCGCGGAAACGCAGGCGCTGCTGGCCAAGCTCGGCGCCGACATCAAGATCGGCACGCCGGCGGAGTTCGGCAAAATGCTCGCTCACGAGCTGGCGCTGTGGACCGGCGTCGTGAAGGACGCAAACATCAAGGTCGAGTGAGACGGATCGCGAATGCCCGGTCGGCATTCGTACGGCATGCTGCTCGCGGGATCCCGCACGCTGGCAGCGTTGCCATGCCAAACGCCATCGGGAGGGCGAACATGACGGCACTCATTCGAATCTGCCTGATCGCAATGCTGTGCGCAGGATCGGCGCCGATGGCCGCCAGTCCGTCGCACGCCCAGACCTATCCCAGCCGGCCGATCAAGGTGATCGTGCCCTTCCCGCCCGGCGGTCCCACCGACGGGATGGCGCGCATCATCTCGGATCGGCTCGGCGTGCTACTCGGACAAAGCATCGTGGTGGAAAACCGCGGCGGCGGCGCGGGCGGCAGCGTCGGCGCCAAGACCGTCGCGAGCGCCGATCCCGACGGCTACACCATCCTGATGACGCCCGGCGGATCGCTGACCTCCGGTCCGGCCGTGCACAAGAACATCGGCTACGATCCGCTGAAAGTATTCACGCCCGTCGGCCAGCTCATCGTCACGCATCAGTTCCTCTGCGTGCACCCAAGCCTGCCGGTTAAGACGCTCCCCGAGTTTGTGGCCTATGCCAAAGCCAACCCGGGCAAGATCGCCTACGGCACGCAGGGTTTCGGCACCGGGACACACCTGCTTAACGAACTGCTCAAGCTCGAAACCGGCATCGACATCGTCCACGTCCCATATCGCGGGACCGCGCCCATGCTCGCCGCCATTCTGGCCGGCGAGGTCCAGATGGTGATCGATCCCAGCACCACTGTCCTGCCTCACATCCAGTCCGGCAGGGTGCGTCCGCTCGCCGTCGTTACAAACGAACGGAGCCCGAAATTGCCGGACGTGCCGACCACTGCGGAGGTCGGCTATCCAAAGCTGAACTCCCCGTTCTGGCTTGGCGTGGTGGCGCCGGCCGGCACTCCGCCCGAGATCGTCAACAAGCTGAACGCCGCATTCCGCGAAAGCCTGAACGATCCCGCGACGCGCCAGCGGCTCGACATGCTCGGCGCCGAGATCAAGATCGACACGCCGGAGGCGTTCGGAAAGATGATCGCGAACCAGCTCGCGCTTTGGACCAGCGTGGTCACCGCCGCCGGGATCAAGAGCGAATAGGGAACGGCCGCGCCCTACCCGCTGTTCTCGGGCTCGCCCTCTTCGCCGATACGCTCCACCGAGACGACCTTCTCGTCGTCGGCGGTGTTGAACACGATCACGCCCTGGGTCGAGCGGCCGGCGATGCGGATGCCGTTCACCGGGCAGCGGATCAGTTGCCCGCCGTCGGTCACCAGCATGAGTTGGTCGGCCTCCTCGACCGGGAACGAGGCAACCAGCGGGCCGATCTTTTCCTTAATCGTCTCAGAGCCCTTCTTGCCTTCCCAGATCGCCATCGCGACCAGGCCTTTGCCCCCGCGGTTGGTGATCCGGTATTCGTAGGACGACGAGCGCTTGCCGTAGCCGCGTTCGGACACCGTCAGGATAAACTGCTCGGCCGCCGACATCTCCACATAGCGCTGCTCGCCGAGTTCGATCGTGCTGGCCGCCGTCTCCTGCGTCTCCTCGGCGTCTGCCGCGGCCTCCTCCAGTTCCTCGCCGTTCTGGCTGCGCCGCACCGCGTTGGCGCGCTTGAGATAGGCCATGCGTTCCTCGGCGCTGACGTCGAGGTGGCGCAGGATCGATTGCGAGATCACCCGGTCCCCCGGGGCAAGGCTGATGCCACGCACGCCCATCGAGGTGCGGCCCTGGAACACGCGCACGTCGGTGACCGCAAAGCGGATGCACTGGCCCTGCGCCGTGGTCAGCAGAACGTCGTCTTTTTCCGAGCAGACCTGCACGTCGACGATACCCTCACCCTCGGCGAGCTTCATCGCAATGATGCCCGAGCGCCGCACATCGACGAAGTCCGACAGCTTGTTGCGCCGGACAGTGCCCTTGGTGGTGGCGAACACCACGTCAAGATTGCCCCAGGTGCTCTCGTCCTCGGGCAACGGCAGGATCGAGGTCATTAACTCGCCCTGCTCGATCGGCAGGATGTTGATGAGCGGCTTGCCGCGCGCCTGCGGCGCCGCGATCGGCAGCCGCCAGACCTTTTCCTTGTAGACGCGGCCGAGCGAGGAGAAGAACAGCACCGGCGTGTGCGTCGAAGCGACGAACAGCCGCGATACGAAATCCTCGTCGCGCGTCTGCATGCCGGAGCGGCCCTTGCCGCCGCGGCGCTGCATCCGGTAGGTCGAAAGCGGGACGCGCTTGACGTAGCCCAGGTGCGACACCGTCACCACCATGTCCTCGCGGTGGATCAAATCCTCGTCCTCGACCTCACCCTCCTGCTCGGCGATGACGGTGCGGCGCGGCGTCGCGAACTCGTCTTTGACGGCGGCGAGCTCCTCCTTGACGATCGCCTGGATGCGCGCGCGCGAGCGCAGAATGTCGAGGTAGTCGGTGATCTCCTTGGACAGCTTGTCGAGCTCGTCCTTGATCTCGTCTCGGCCGAGCGCGGTGAGCCGCTGCAGGCGCAGATCGAGGATCGCCTTGGTCTGCTCGGCGGTCAGCCTGGCGGTGCCGGCCGACGACATCCGGTGGCGCGGATCGTCGATCAGCGCGATCAGCTCGGCTGCGGTGTTGGCCGGCCACTCGCGCTCCATCAGCTTGTCGCGCGCCTCGTTGGCGTCCTTCGATGCGCGGATCAGCTTGATCACCTCGTCGATATTGGCGACGGCGATGGCCAGACCGACCAAGATGTGCGCGCGATCGCGCGCCTTGCCGAGCCGGAACTTGGTTCTCCGGGAGATCACGACCTCGCGGAACGCGATGAACGCGGTCAGCATATCCTTCAAGGTCATGACCAGAGGACGGCCGCCGTCGAGCGCCACCATGTTGGCGCCGAACGAAGTCTGTAGCGGCGTAAAGCGGTAGAGCTGGTTGAGCACCACGTCCACCATGGCCTCGCGCTTGAGCTCGATCACCACGCGGTAGCCGTCGCGGTCGGATTCATCGCGCAACTCGGCGATGCCCTCGATCTTCTTCTCGCGCACCAGTTCGGCCATCCGCTCGATCATCGTGGCCTTGTTCACCTGGTACGGGATTTCCGAGATGATGATCGCTTCGCGCTCCTTGCGGATGGTCTCGATCTCGACTTTGCCGCGCATCACGATCGAGCCGCGGCCGCTCAGATAGGCGCTGCGGATGCCCTCGCGCCCGAGGATGATGCCGCCGGTCGGGAAATCCGGGCCGGGCACGATCTTGATCAGTTCATCGAGGCCGAGCGCAGGATCGTCGATCAGGGCCACGCAGGCCTCGATGACCTCGCCGAGATTGTGCGGCGGGATGTTGGTAGCCATGCCGACGGCGATGCCGCCGGCGCCGTTGACCAGCAGATTGGGAAAGCGCGCCGGCAGGACCACCGGCTCGTGCTCGTTGCCGTCGTAGTTAGCCTGGAAATCAACTGTGTCCTCGTCGATGTCGTTGAGAAGCGACATCGCGGGCTTGGCCAGCCGGCATTCGGTGTAGCGCATCGCCGCCGCGGCATCGCCGTCGACCGAGCCGAAGTTGCCCTGCCCGTCGATCAGCATCAGGCGCATGGAGAAATCCTGCGCCATGCGCACCAGCGCGTCGTAGATCGCGCTGTCGCCGTGCGGATGGTATTTGCCCATCACGTCGCCGACCACGCGTGCCGATTTGACGTATTTCTTGTCGGGCGTATGGCCCTGCTCGTGCATCGAATAGAGGATGCGCCGGTGCACAGGTTTGAGCCCGTCGCGCACGTCGGGCAGCGCGCGCGAAACGATCACGCTCATGGCGTAATCGAGATAGCTGCGCTTCATCTCCTCAACGATGGAAACGGGTCGCACGTCCGAGGGCGTTCCCCCGGTGGGGTTTTCAGGTTCGGCCAAGGGCTAAAATCCCGATGGATTCTTGTTGGTTAAATGGACGTTTTCTGCCGCGAATCCAGTGTCGAAGGAAATAGCTGATTCAGGGCGGCGACACCACCCCCAAAACGCAGCCCGTACACGCTCAATGTTTTTGTAAATTCAGATAGTTAGAGGCCGGCCGTCCGGAGTTGAATGCGGCTCCTAAAAGGCCATCTTCAGACCCGCTCGCACGGTCTGCGATTGAGCCCGCCCGGAGGCGTTCTGGGTGCCGTATTCAAGCTCCGCGCTCAGGCCGTTCAAGGCGCGCGCCCGCAGGCCCAAGCTGGTGGTGACCGCGCCCCGCGCCGCCGACGCCTGCGAGAGTGTTGAGGTCATGCTTGGGCCGAGGTCGGTGTAGTACATCGATTGCTGGAACGAGCCGTCGAAAGCGTGGCGGTATTCCACCCGCGCCATCGGCGTCAGCGTGCCCCAACCCATCGGGATATCGTAGGAGCCGCGCAGGCCGAGTGTGCCGGCCAATGTGCGGAACTCCATCGACTTGTAGGTCAGCAATTCCGCGCTGGGTCCCCGCTCGGAGTAGGCATCGAGCTGCGCCGACATGAAATCCGCCCGCACATAAGGCGTCAGCCGCATCGCGTCGTACTTGATCTCAAAACCGCTGCTGATCGCGCCGAACCAATAACCGCCGTTGCGCGAGCCGCCAACGGTGGCGAAGTTCGCCGCGACCCAGCGGCGGTTGTCGTAGTCAAGCTTGCCGTAGCCGATCGCCGCATCGATAAACCACGGATCGAACGGCTTGAAGCTCGCATAGAGCATGGCGCTGACACTGTTGGCGGTGCTGCGCGTGCCGTTCGAGCCGACCTGCGTGCGATCAGCGCCATACCCCACAGCGGCGCCGACGATAAGGTCTTCCATCGCGCGCCAGTCGATCCCGGCAGTAAGACCCGAGGTGGTGAACCGGTTGCTAGCCCGCATTAGTCATCCCATTGACTCTCCCGTCGCGCAAACCTGCGTTTTGGCTTGACTGGTTTGCGCTTTCGCCGCTTCTCGGACACGGCTCTTCGTCACCGGCGGCGGGCCAGCGTGCGGGTTGGAGAGGGTTTGCGGGTTGACGGAAAGGGTTTGA
>CAMAWG010000196.1 GCA_945861855.1 Rhodoplanes serenus | reverse complement strand
GAGGAGGGCCACCTCGTCGCAATGGGCGTGCAGATAGAGATCGCGCTCGACGGCGAAGTCGACGATGGTCTTGACCAGCGGCCGCGCGGCGTCGTTGCCGTAGATGTGGAATTCGCCGACCCCGCGATAAGTGCCGCGTTTGTATTCGTCCTTGATCAGCTCGAAGATCGCGGCATCGTTGAACCAGGTCTGGATATCGGCGCGCACGCGATAGGGCCGGATGAACGGCACCACCCACAGTCCCGGCGCCTTGGCATCCACAAGCTGGTGGGTGCCCTTGTTGGGGCGGCTGGTCGCGAGAATCCCGGTGACGCCATTGCGGCGGAAGACGTCGAGCACCTTGTCGAGCGGATAGAACGGGTTGGGCTCCTGGTTGTAATGCAGGTGCGCATCGAACAGCTCCAGCCGTTGATCCTGCGCCGCGGCGCCGCCGCCCGATACGATCGTCACGGCAAGGGCCAAAGCCCCGCACAGTCCTCTCATGTCCGCCCCCGTCGTTCCCGCCAATGTAGAACACCGCGGCGGCCCGGCGCATTCACGATCCGGTAACCATTGTGGCGACGGAACTCCGGCCATCAGGGTTAAGCCCGCCTTTACACGCTTGCTCCATGTTGATCGGCCTAGCGCGAGGCCCCGTTGCTCTATCCCAGCCGCACCAGTCTGAAGATCATCGCTGCCGTCGTTGGCATTTTCGCCACCGGCATCCCGATCGTTTTGTTCAACGGCTGGCTCAAGAAGCAGGGCGATGACGAACTGGCTGTCACCACGGCGTGGGCGCTGGGTTCGGCGGAGATCCAGCTTGGGCAGGCGGTCGGGGCTCTCGATGACCTGTCGGCGCGGGGCGTCGATTCCTGCCGGCCGCCCCATACCGAGGCGATGCGACAGGCCGTGCTGCGGACCGGGCCGGTCAAGCAGGTGATGCTGATCGGTTCGAACGGCGAGGTGCTGTGTACCGACAGCGGCGGCGCGGCGGGCCGCCAGGAGGTGCTGAGCCCGGCGGCCAGCGCCAGTTCCGGCGTCGTGCTGGACGTCGTCCGGTTGGCGAACCGCGGCGATCGATTTCTTCGCGTTCGAAGCCTGGGCAAACCGGACAAGCCGGGGCTCGCCGCGCTGGTGCCGGCGAACCTGCTGCTTCCGCAAGCCTCGACGCGGGGCGGACGCTGGTCCGGCACCTCGCGCATTGCCATGTCCGACGGATCGCCCATCGGCGAAGCGGGCGCGATGCCGGACGCCGTAGCGCCGCAGACCTTGTTTTCCGACACGCAGCGATCTGCGCAGTATCCGATTGCCGTCACGGTCTCGATGCCACGCACCGGCGTGATCGCGCACCATGACGATCTCCGCCGCATCGGCATCGTGATGACCGGCGGCCTCGCTCTGATCATCCTGTCGTTCGCCTTGCTCCTGACCAGACGCCAGCCGGGCGATCCGACCGCGGACATGGCCAGGGCTGTGCGGGACGATGAGTTCGTGCCGTACTACCAGCCGCTGGTCGATCTGCAGAATGGCCGGCTGCTCGGCGCCGAGGTGCTGGTGCGCTGGCGGCGGCCGGATGGCAGTTTCGTCGAGCCGAGCGCCTTTGTTCTGGCCCTGGAATCGAGCGGGCTGGTGCTCGAATTCACGCGCAAGCTGATGCGCCGCGTGTGCAAGGAGCTTGGCGACGCGGTCGGGCAGCGTCCAAGCATGAGCATCGCCTTCAACGTCGCGCCACGGCATTTCGACGATGCGCTGATCCTCAACGACGTCGGCACGATCTTCAACGACTCGACGATCCGGCTGTCGCAGATCGTGCTTGAGTTGACCGAGCGCCACGAGGTGGTGAACCTCACCAGCATGCGCCGCACTGTCGCCGCGCTGCAGCGGGTCGGCTGCAAGGTCGCCATCGACGACGTCGGCACGGGCCACAGCGGGCTGTCCTACATCCTCAAGCTCGGAGTGGACATCATCAAGATCGACAAGCTCTTCGTCGATGCCATCGGATCGGAAGGCAACTCCAAGGCGATCATCGAGACGCTGATTGACCTTGCGAAGAACATGCGCATGGAGATCATCGCCGAGGGCGTCGAGACCTTCGACCAGGTCACTTACCTGCGCGAGCGCGGGATCGTTGCGGCGCAGGGCTATGTGTTCGCGCCGCCGCTGCCGGCGGCCTCGTTCCTGCAACTGCTCGATGCCATGGACCCGGTTGCTGCCCCGGCCGTTGAGGCGGGGCGGCCCGGCGCAAAAACCAAGATCGGGGGTGGTGACAACCACCGCCCACTGTTCGGCGATCCGGGCGCTTAACGGTTCATTTACTAAAGCCCCAGCCCTGCGATCCAGCGCAGGAATGAGGCATAACGGCTGCTTACGCTTAATCTCGCCTTAACGCCCCTGGTCCTAATCTCACGCAGGGGTTGGGTGTGGGGTTTAGGTGTCGCCGAGACGCAAGTTGCTCGCAGCGATTGGCATCGGCGTGGTCCTTGCGGGACCGCCGGTGGCGGCGCTGAACATTTGGCTCAGTGGGCTGGTCGAGCGGCAGGCCCGGGAGGAGCTCACTCTGTCGGGCCGGCGGCACATGGTGCTGTCGGAGGCCCGCATCGCGCGCGCCATCCAAACGCTCGACGACCTCGCCGCCCGTGGCATCGACTCCTGCCGCGTTTCCAATGTGGACGCACTCCGTCAGGCGACCTTCGCCACCACCCCGGTCAAGGAGCTTTCGATCGTTGCGGCCGATGGCCGGACGCTCTGCACCGACGTCGGCAATCAGCTCGAGCAGCGCAAGGTGGTCTCGTCCGAGCCGCTGGCGGCGGGCAGCCGCGCCTTGCTGGAAGTGATACGGCTTGGCAGTCAGCCGGAGCAGTGGCTTCGCATCCGCCGGCCGGGCGCGGGTTCGGGTAACGGCGTGGCCGCGCTCATTCCATCCGCGCTGTTCGTTCCTCAGGTTTCGACGGCGGGCGGTCCGCTGAGCTTTCACGCCAGGATGTTCACCGCCGGCGGCACGTTGATCGCCGAGAGGGGCGACGCGGCCCAGGGCGCCGGTCGCGGCGATCATGGCGATCTTGTCATCGCCGACTTAGAGTCCAGCCGCTACGCGCTGAAGGCGGCGATATCGGCGTCGCATTTCGAACTTGCCGCAAATCAGGCCGATTTTCGCGCGTTGGGGACGGTCGCCAGCGGTCTCCTTGCGATCCTCATTCTTGTGACTTCGGTCCTGCTGCCGCGGCGCGCGCCCAACAATCCGATTGCCGAGATCGAGCGGGCGCTCAAGGCCGGCGAGTTCGTGCCCTACTTCCAGCC
Source organism: Rhodoplanes serenus (assembly GCA_945861855.1). Taxonomy (GTDB): domain Bacteria; phylum Pseudomonadota; class Alphaproteobacteria; order Rhizobiales; family Xanthobacteraceae; genus Z2-YC6860. Next base: position 3,493 of record CAMAWG010000196.1, on the reverse strand, counting down.
GATCGTCGATATCCGGTCGGGCCGGCTGCGCGGGGCGGAGGTTCTGATCCGCTGGCGCAAGTCCGACGGCACGATCGTGGCGCCTGCGTCGTTCATTCCGCTCGCCGAGTCGAGCGGGCTCATCATCGAGATGACCCGCACGCTGATGCGGCGCGTCTGTCTGGAGGCGGGGGCCGTGCTCGGATCGCGGCCGCATCTCAAGGTCGGGTTCAACCTGACGGCCCGGCATTTCGCCAACGAGGAAATCGTCGATGACGTTCGCAGCATCTTCAAGAAATCGGCGTTGCGCCTGTCGCAGATCGTGCTCGAAGTTACCGAGCGCCAGCCGATCGAGAACCTCACCGAGACGCGGCGCGTCGTCGCCGCGCTGCAGGGGCTCGGCGTCAAGGTCGCGATCGACGACGTAGGCACCGGACACAGCGGCCTTTCCTACATGCTCAAGCTCGGCGTTGACATCATCAAGATCGACAAGATGTTCATCGACTCGCTCGGCACCGATCGCAACTCCAACACCATCATCGAGACGCTCATCGACCTGGCGCAGAACATGCGCATGGACGTGATCGCAGAGGGCGTCGAAAGCTTCGAGCAGGTGCTGCATCTGCGCGATCTCGGCATCCGCGCGGCGCAGGGCTTCGTCTTCTCGCCGCCGCTGCCTTGTTCGGCGTTCCTGCAGCTCGTCGAGACCATCGACCCGCACAAGTCCGGCGGCGATCTGTCGGCCGAGGGGCCTGCCGCCGCGATCGCGGCGATTGCACGCAGCGACGCGGCCTGAGCGGCTGGCCTATCCTGTCGGCCCCCTGAATTGTAAGCCGGCCTGAAAGCCGATAGATTTGCCGCCGGCAGGCGCACTTCTTTCGCCGCCCAGCCCATCATGGGATGTCGACCGTCCCTCGTCAGGAGGGAAAGGAGCTTCCGCTATGAACGCCGCCTTCACGCTCGGCCGCATTCTCATCCCGCTCGTGTTTATCGTGGCGGGAATTCAGAAAGCGATGAATGTCGGCGCAATCGCCAAGATGCTCGCCGACAACAACGTGCCGATCCCCGATCAGATCGTGCCTTATCTTGGAGGCATTCCGAAGTACGAGGCCCTGGGCTATCTCGTCGCCGCGATCGAGATCGTCTGCGGGCTGATGGTTCTGATCGGGCTGAAAGCGCGTTGGGGCGCGCTCCTGCTCGCCGTTCTCACGGCCTTCACCATCATTTTTGTCCATCACTTCTGGGACATGTCTGGGCAGGCGTTCTACGACAACATGACCCAGGCGCTGAAGAACCTCTCGATCATGGGGGGGCTTCTGCTGGTCGTCGCCATGGGCTCGGGCCCAGGCTCAATGGAGCGCAACAGACGGGCGCAGCCGGGCATCAAATAACGAAAAAGGGGCGACCTTGCGGTCGCCCCAGTTGAATACGCCACGCGGGAGGAACCTCGGGGCGGGTCGGCTGCAACACCGCCGAACCGCGTGACTGCGAATTCAAATCTCCCTGTGGATAAGTACTGATTCGTGACGAATCGTCACGTGTTTTCTGATCGATAGAGAAATCCACAGGTTTTTCCGGACGGTGGATATCTACCGTCGCCAGGTCACCAGGCTGAGCCCGGCATCCGGGTCGAGAACCCGTATGGGCTCTGGCTTCAGGCCATGCCGCTCCAGCAATTCCTCGGGCGTGCGCGGGGGAATTCCCGGGAACACCGGCCGGCCGCCGGGTAGTTCGGCCTGGCTCGCCCGGCTCAGGTGGAAGGCGTGGTAACCGATATCGAGAAACAGGCCGAACGGCTCGGTCCCGCCGATGACGGCGAGCAACCCGCCGGACAGCCCGAGCGCGTCCCAGGCTTGATCCAATGTCGCGCCACCGGGGTTCCAATGCACCGCCAGGTCGCTTTGCGGATCGCGGGCAAGGCCTGCGACTTTTCGGGTGAGGATCAGCCGCCGCCGCCGCGCCATGTGCGGGCCGCCTTCGCCGGAATTGCGGCCGTGGACGAGGGCGGTCGCCGCATCCAGCGTCGCATGGAAGAAGCGCTGATCGGCTTCGAGCTTGAGCGCGTCGGGCTGAATGCCGCAGGCGTCCGCGACCATGCCGTCGGCGGATACGATGGCGAGACCTTCGATGCGATCGGGACGGGCCATGTTCGCAGCTCAGCCTATACGCTCAGGCGCAAATGCAAAGGGGCGGCCTTTCGACCGCCCCCTTGGATCGTCATAACAAATGCCGTCAGTCGACGTCGCGCACGACGCTCGAGGTTGGGCGCTGGCTGACCGTCGGCAGCTTCGCGTCCTTGGCGAGTTCTTCGTCGTACTTCTGCAGCGACGTCACCGCGGTGCGCGCCTTCATGTGTACGATCTTGTAGCCGCCGGCATTGAGTTCGGCGAGAAGTTGCGGCACCCCCTGGGAGGTGGCCTGCTGGAAGTCGTGCATCAGGACGATGCCCTTGCCGTGCTTCTGCAGCCTGGTCATGACCGATTTGACCACCTGCTCGGGCTTGCGCAGCTTGAAGTCGAACGAGTCCATGTCGGTCGAGAAGATCGCGATATTGCGCTCGCCGAGATAGGTGACGACCTCCGGCGGATGGCGCAGCGCCGGGAAGCGGAAGAACGGCTGCTCCTGGCCCTGGTCGCCGACGGCCCATTTGATGGCGCTGACGGCCTTCTCGATTTCGGCCTTCGCCTCATCGACGGTCTTGCGCGACAGATCCTGATGCGACCAGGTGTGCGAGCCGATCGAGTGGCCGCCCTGTGCAACCTGACGGACGATTTCCGGATAATAGGTCGCGTGCTTGCCTATCATGAAGACCGTGGCCCTGACGCATTCCTCGGCCAGCGCCTTGAGCACGCTTGGCGTCGACGGCCACGGGCCGTCGTCGAAGGTCAGGACCACTTCCTTGTCGCGCAGGAAGTCGTGCTGGCGGAAATGCTCGAAGCCGAAGCCGGGACCGCCGGTGGTGTCGATCTCGACCGTACGGGTCGTGCCGAGCGCGTTGGCATTTTCGCATTTGCCCGATGACTTTACGATGCCGCCGGAAGGAGCGGCCGAAGCCTGGGCTGGGCCGCGCGCGGGGGCGGGTGTCAGGCCCGGAGCTGTCGCAAGAGGAGGGGCACCGGGAGCCGGCGCGAGGGCCGGAGCGGGCGCGACGAGTGGAGGCGCCGAACCGGTCGTCGATCTCTGGGCGGAAGCCGGTCCAAGGACCAGCAAAGACGCCGACATCACAAAAGCAAACTCTGCCGCACCACGCATACCAACCTCCCCGAACCCACGGAAATGAACCAGCCTCGATGGTCCGTCGCCGTGAAAATGGGGCTAATGGCAGCCGCGAGTCAACGAATTCGCACGGCGTTAACCATGCAGCCGACCACCGTACTCGACTCGCTATCGAAAAGCTAAAGCGCGCAAGGGCTTGACGGGTAGTTTTGGGGATAGAAGTTGGTTGAGGAAGGCGATTATTTGATCAGGACTTGCGGCGACAAAGATTTTACGGAGCGTGTTCAGACCGAGAGCG
>CAMAWG010000195.1 GCA_945861855.1 Rhodoplanes serenus | reverse complement strand
CACGCCTCTCTCCGCAGCCAAGACGTGGATGCCCGGGACAAGCCCGGGCATGACGTTGAGAAGTGAGCGGCTAAATCACTAAAACAACTTCAATCCCGGCGGCAGCGACAGCCCGCCGGTGAGGCCCTTCATCTTCTCCTGCATCACGTCGTCCGCCTTGCGGCGCGCGTCGGCGTGAGCCGCCACCAGCAGATCCTCCATGATTTCCTTTTCCTCCGGCTTGACCAGCGAGTCGTCGATCTTGACGCCCTTGAGCTCGCCCTTGGCCGTGAGCCTGACCGTGACCATGCCGCCGCCGGACGTGCCCTCGACCTCGATGCGGTCGAGCTCCGCCTGCATCTCCTGCATCTTGGACTGCAATTGCGCAGCCTGCTTCATCATCCCCAGAAAATCGGCCATCGCACATTCCTGCTGTCAGTTGTCGTCGCGTTCCCAGTTGTCGCCGAAGCCCGAATCTTCAAGGCCCATGTCGTCGGCGAGCGGCGGAAGGTCCGGGTCGGCGGCCAGCGGCTCCGGCAGGGCATCCTTGGCCCCGCGCACGCCGACAATCTCGGCACCGGGGAATCGTTCCAGCACCGCCCTGACCAGCGGGTCGGCGCGCACGCCGACCTCGAGCTCGGCCTTGCGGACATCCGACACCGATTTGAGAGTGGGCTGACCGGGCTCGCGCGAGATCACCACCATCCACGAGCGGCCGGTCCACAGTTGCAGCTTGCGGGACAGATCGTTGACCAGCGTCTTGGCGGCGGTCCCCTCAAGCGCGATTTCGAGCTTGCCGTCCTCGCAGCGAACCAGCCGCACGTCGCGCTCGAGCGCAAGCTTGGCCTGGATGTCGCGCTTGTCGCTCGCGAGCTGCACCAGTTCGGCGAAGCTGTTGATGACAAGATGCGGCGAACTTTGCGCAACCGGAGCGGATTGCGCCGCCGGGGCCGACTGCGCAGCCATGGCGCGCGGACCGCCGCGCGGCGAATCGTAGCGTTGCGGGGAAGCGGGCGCGGCGGAGATCGCGCTCGGTCCGCCAGTGGGGCTTGCGGCGCTGGGACTGCCTGCGGCGCTTGATTGGCCTGCGGCGCTTGGTCCGGCGCTGGTCCCCGCGCCGCCGCCGTCGAGCGAGCGGATCACCTCGTCCGGCGTCGGCAGGTCGGCCACATAGGCGATGCGGACCAGCACCATCTCGGCCGCGGCGAGCGGCCGGCCCGAGCCCTGCACCTCGGTGATGCCCTTGAGCAGCATCTGCCAGGCGCGCGAGAGAATGCGCATCGACAGCGCGGCGGCGAGCGCCCGGCCCCGCGTGCGCTCGGCCTCGCCGAGCGAGATGTCGTCGGCCACCGCCGGCACGATCTTCATGCGTGTGACGAAATGGGTGAACTCGGCGATGTCGGCCAGCACCACCAGCGGATCGGCGCCGATGTCGTATTGTTCGCGCAACTCCTTCAGCGCCGCCGCGACGTCGCCCTTCATCAGCGATTCGAACAGGTCGATGACGCGGGTGCGGTCGGCGAGCCCCAGCATGGTGCGCACGTCAACCGCCCGCACGGTGCCCGCGGCATGCGCGATCGCCTGGTCGAGCAGCGACAGTGCGTCGCGCACCGAGCCCTCGGCGGCGCGCGCGATCAGCGCCAGCGCCTCCGGCTCCGTGCCGATGTTTTCCTTTTCGGCGATGCCGCCCAGATGCTTCACCAGCATCGCCGCATCGACGCGGCGCAGATCGAAACGCTGGCAGCGCGACAGCACCGTCACCGGCACCTCTCGAATCTCGGTGGTGGCGAAGATGAACTTGGCGTGGGGCGGCGGCTCCTCCAGCGTCTTGAGCAGCGCGTTGAACGCCGCCGTCGACAGCATGTGAACTTCGTCGAGGATGTAGACCTTGTAGCGCGCACTCACCGGCGCGTAGCGGATCGCATCGTTGATCTGGCGCACGTCGTCAACGCCGTTGTGCGAGGCGGCGTCCATCTCGATCACATCGATATGCCGGCTCTCCATGATCGCCGGGCAGTGGATGCCGAGCTTCGGCATATCGATGCTCGGACCCTTCACCGAGCCGTCGGGCAGTTCGTAGTTGAGCGCGCGGGCGAGGATGCGGGCGGTGGTGGTTTTTCCCACGCCGCGGACGCCGGTGAGGATCCAGGCCTGAGGGATGCGGCCGGTCTCGAACGCATTCGAGATCGTGCGCACTATGGCGTCCTGACCGATCAGGTCGTCGAAATTCGAGGGCCGGTATTTGCGCGCCAGCACGCGATAGGACGCCGCCCGGGCGTCACCGCCGAGCCCCAGGCCGGCCTGTTCCGGTTCGCCCGGAGCGGCAGCCGCGCTTACCTTGGCGGATTTCTCGCGTTTGGGGGCGTCGTTCATGCTGCCCTGATCTTACGCCGTGACGGGTTGGCGTGCCGCATGAATGCGCGGGCGAACCCGCGCAAGACAAGGAGGCTGTGAATTCGGTGGGAGGCTGACGAGCGACCCGATCCGTGCTCGTTAGGGCTGCTTCCTTCCGGACCTGACCCGGTTGGCGAGTGGCTCGTCCACCGCCAACCTCCCGGCCCCTATATCGGCTGTCCGGCCGGCCAAAGCAAGCCGCCGGAACCGCCCTCCATTGCCTTGTGCCCGCTGGCTTTCGCCCCAAAACCACGCGATAGAATGGGGCCATGATTTCCCGCAGCGAAGCCGACTGGGAGCTCGACCCCTTGCTCGAGCGCGACACCGTCCCGATCGGCGACATGCCGCTCAGCCGCGCGCTCCTCATCAAGGACGCCACCTACCCCTGGCTGCTGCTGGTGCCGCGCCGGCACATGGCCGTGGAGATCGCCGATCTCGATACGATCGAGCAGGCGCAACTGATGAGCGAGATCGCCCACGCCTCCCGAACGCTCAAGGCGCACACCGACTGCGACAAGATCAACGTCGCGGCGCTGGGCAACGTGGTGTCGCAGCTCCACGTCCACATCATCGCGCGCTCGCGCGGCGACGCCGCCTGGCCGCGGCCGGTGTGGAACGTGGTGCCCCCGCGCGACTACCACAGCCGCGATCTGGAGAAGCTTTTGGCCGCTCTGCGCCAGCGGCTCACGCTGACCCCGCTGTAGTCACGTCGTATAGGGCGTGTACTGTTTTTCCTCGACCAGCCCGGAATCCAGAAGCTCGTTGATCCGGCGCTTGATGAGCGCGCGCTTGTCGTTGTTGAGATAGACCGAGCGTGTCAGCTCGATGAACTCCGGGTCGAAGGTCTTGGCCGCCTCCTTGGCTCGGGTGCGGTTCTCGATGTCCCAAAGCGCCCCGTTGATCGATTTCAATTCCTGCTTCAGGGCGTCGAGCGCCGCAGGCGCGGGTGTAAGCTGCTCGTAAGCCCGGTTCAGCGCCAGGAGCTCGTTTCGGACATTGGCGACCGCCACCGGCGAGGTCAGCCGCTGCGCCTTGATCTCCAGGATGGTGATCTTGTCGATCAACTCGCCCCAGGACACCTCGACAGTCGGCATGCTGCGGACAGACGGCTTCGCGGGCGAGGTCAAACGGCGCTCCAGAGCAGTGGCTTGCGACTTTGAAAGTCGGGACACTATAGAATAAAACGGCGCGGTGAAACCTTCCATCGATCTGCCTTCAAAGCCGCGCATCCTGGTCGTGTCGCTGCGGCGCATCGGCGACGTCCTGCTGACGACGCCCCTCATCCGCAGCCTGCGCCGGGCGTTCCCTGATGGGACAATCGAGGTGCTGGTGTTTTCCGGCACCGCCGGCATCGTCAAAGGCAATCCGGACATCGACCGCGTCATCCCCATGCCGGCCCGGCCGACGGTGGGAGAAACGCTCGCGCTGGTCGCGCGGCTGTTCAAGCGCTACGACCTCGCGGTGGCGACCCAGCCCGGCGACCGCCCGACGGCGTTCGCATTGCTTGCAGGGCGAAGTCACGCCGGGCTGACCGACGCGGATGCGCCCACGCTCGGCCGCGTTATCAAGAGCCGCCTCCTTCATCGCAGCACGCCTTTGGTGCCGGACATCCACCGCGTTGAGCAGATGCTTCGTCTCGCAGACGCGCTCGGCATCGCCCGCGTGCCGGAACTGGTTTGCCCGGCCGCCGGTCCGATCGAACCGATCGCGCCGGGCGAAAACTATGCCGTGATCCATGCGGCGCCGATGTTTCGCTACAAGCAATGGACGCGCGAGGGCTGGCGCGCGCTCGCCGCGGGATTGAGCCAGCGCGGTCTCTCGGTCGTCGCGATCAGCGGCCCCGATGAAGCCGAGCGCAGATATATCGAGGACGTGTGGCAGGGCGTTGCCGCCGTGCATTCCGCGGCGTGGCCCGCCACCGTGGCGCTGCTCACCCGCACGCGCGTCTATGTCGGGCCGGACACATCGGTCACCCATCTCGCCGCCGCGGCCGGTTGTCCGACCGTGGCGCTGTTCGGGCCGATGGACCCTCGCGTCTGGGGCCCGTGGCCGGTCGGTGGGCTCAACGCGCCGTGGCAGGCGAGCGGCACGATCCAGAATCGCGGCAACGTCTGGATCGTGCAGAATCCGCTGCCGTGCCTGCCCTGCACCTTCGAGGGTTGCGAACGGCATATCGGGAGCGCCAGCGTCTGCCTGGAGGAACTCCGCGCCGAACAGGTGCTGACGGCGGTCGATCAGGCGCTGGCAAAGGCGCCGCGACCGCGCGCCGCCGTGGCTTGACCGGCCTGCCTCCCCGCTTCAATGTCCGGCCCGATGTCCCCCCGCCACGATCTCGGACCCAGGCCGCACCTGGGCTACACCCAAAGCCCGATCGATCGCGTCGCCGAGCGCCGTCTCGACGCCGCCTGGCTCGGCGCGCGCAAGAGCGATGCGCGGACGCGCTGTTATGTCATCGGCGGCGAGATGATCGTGCTCAAGAAGGGCGACGGTATCCACGATCCGGCGTTCACGCCGGATGAGGCCCGCGCGCTCGCGCCGAACACCGAGACCGTGTTCCTCGGCCTGCTCGACGGCGCCGCGCGCTTCGGCGCCGGCATCGCGCCTTCGGATGCCGAGGCGCTGAAAGCGCGCGACGATCTGTTCGTCATCGATCTGCGCTCGATTGCGGTGCAGGGACTCGTCGCGCCGGACCACCTGCCGCCGCTCGCCGAGGCCAAGGCGATGCTGCACTGGCACGCTCGCCATCGCTTCTGCTCCAACTGCGGCATCAAGACCGAGATGGCGGAGGCCGGCTGGAAGCGCGCCTGCCCGGCCTGCAAGGTCGAGCATTTCCCGCGCACCGATCCGGTGGTCATCATGCTGACCGTGCACGGCGACCGCGGGCTGCTCGGCCGCTCCGGGCGCTTCGCCGCGACCATGTGGTCGTGCCTCGCCGGCTTCGTCGAGCCGGGCGAAGCCATGGAGGACGCAGTCCGGCGGGAGACGCAGGAGGAGGCCGGCATCAAATGCGGCCGCGTGAAATATCTTTATTCCCAGCCCTGGCCGTTTCCGATGTCGCTGATGAACGGCTGCCTCGCCGAGGCGCTGAACGACAACATCAAGATGGATGCCACCGAGCTGGTCGATTGCCGCTGGTTCACCAAGGACGAATGCGCGGCGATGCTGATGCGAAAGCATCCGGACGGCCTCACCTGCCCGCCGCCGGTCGCCATCGCCCACCACATCATCCGCACCTGGGTGGAGAGCGACGGTGATCTCTTCTAGCCCGCCCACGATTCTGTGCGCCGGTATCGCGGTGCAGGACATCGTGTTCCGGGTGGCGGAGTTTCCGCTGCCCGGCGGCAAGTGCATGACCAACGAGTTCATCGTCGTCAGCGGCGGCTGCGCGGTGAATGCCGCGATCGCGGTGGCGCGGCTCGGCGGGAAGGCGCATTACGCGGGCCCCCTGGGCGACGAAAGCGACAACGTCAGCAATCAGCTCATGGCCGAGATGGCGCGCGAGGGCATCGACACATCCGGCGTGGTGCGCGTCGCCGGCGCAACCGCGCCGGTGTCGGGCATCATGGTCGACGCCGCGGGCGAGCGGATGATCGTCACCCACCGCGACAAGCGGATCGAGACGGCGCGAGTCGCCGATCCGGACAGGCTGGTGGCAAACGTATCGCTCCTGCTCGCCGACAACCGCTTCCCGGATCTGGTGCGGCCGATCTGCGAGGCGGCGCGGCGGCGCGGCATTCCAATCGTGCTCGACGCCGACCGGCCGACCGTCGAGGACGATCCGCTGTTCGCCATCCCGACGCACGTGATCTTCTCCGGCGAATGCCTGCGGGCCACCACCGGGCTCGACGACCTGTCCGCGGGCTTGCAACGCATGGCGCCACGCACCCAGGCGTTCCTCGCCGTCAGCGACGGCCCGGGTGCGGTGCGCTACATCGCCGATGGCGCAGTCCGCACCATGCCGGTGTTCAAGGTCGATGCCATCGACACGCTGGCGGCCGGCGACGTGTTCCACGCCGGGATCGCGCTGGCGCTGGCGGAAGGCCGCGACGCGGTCTCGGCCATGCGGTTCGGCGCGGCGGCGGCCGGCCTCAAATGCACGCGCTTCGGCGGCAGCATGGGTGCGCCCAAGCGCGCCGAGGTCGAGGCCTTTCTGGCGAGGCAGGCCTGACCCCGGACACGGCGGCAGGCGGGCTTCGTGCCAACCCCCATCAATCGTTGGCTTTCTTGCCGCGCCGATCCGCGTGGCAATCGCTCGGCCGGCGCCCACCCTGGGGATGTCCCGTTTTTTGTTGAACATTGCGAAGCGGTCGCTGCCAAGATTGACGTTACGCGGCGCTGGCTTGGTGAGCAAGGATGCCGTGTGTTGAGCCTCTTTGTTGATGAGCTGCGAGGGCGGCTCGCAATGCCGGCAGATGTT
>CAMAWG010000194.1 GCA_945861855.1 Rhodoplanes serenus | reverse complement strand
GCCCGACCCGCAGATCGACGGCGAAGGTCCAGGGCTGGATCACGATCGCCAGCGCCAGCAGCGCCGGCGGCAGCACCAGCAGCGCGATCCAGGCATAGCCGATCCGATACTGATGCTCGATCCTGATCCGCTCGCCCGCCGCGACGACGACCGCGAGCCCTGACAGCACGACCAGCGGCGCCGCGATGAAATTCTCCGGGCGGCGGCTGAACAGCGCGAACAGGCCCATCGCCACGACCGGCGCGAGCGCGAAGAAATAGACGAAGCCGCGCGCCGCCGGATGCATGGGCGGCCGCGAGATGACCGGCGCCGCTTCGCCCGAACCGAACATTTTAGCGCGCGAAAGCACGATCAGGATGAGCATGCCGGCGTGGCTCAACAAAAGCGCCACGACAAGCCAGCCCCACGTGCGCAGATTTCGATCGATCGCCGTGAGGTCCAGGAAGCGGAAGCCGGCGCCGAGGTCGAGCCAGATCAGATACGGAAACAGCACCGCCGTCATCGCTACGCCCGCGATCCAGGGGCCGACGGTTTCGAGCTGGGCGCGGCCATACGCGGTCGCCACGCTGTACAGCGCGAGGAGCCCGATCAGGATCAGGCCGGCATAGGTGGTGAGCAGGAGCAGGCCCGCAGCCATGCCAAGAGCGACCCAAGAAGCCCAGCCTCCCCGCTGCGCGCCCCGCCAGTAGTGCAGGAGCATCAGCGTCCACAGCGGCGTCGCCAGGATGGCCGGCCCAAACTCCGGTGTCGGCACCGAGAACACCGCGATGCCGGCCATCAGCATCACCGCCATCACCGCATGCGGCGCGCCGACGATGACCCGGCCGAGCGCGAACACCGCCCAGAAGGCGATGACGATGCAAATCTGCGAAAGGAGATACACGCCGAACATGCCGGCTGAGCGATACGCGATCTCCGCCAGCCAGAAGGCCAGCGGCGGACCGAACTCGGTGCTGACCCTGGAACTCGTGGCCTGGAACTCGTGGCCGATCGCCAGCACAAGCGGGAGCTGGCCGGGCGGCGCCGCGTAAAACAGCATCGGCACCAGCGTCCACAGCACCGCCTGCAGCGCCGCCATGGTCCACAACAGCAGGCGCGGCCGCGTGCGCAACAGCTCGACGAACAAGGAGATGGAAACCATTGCGCCGCCGGGCTGCCCAGACAAAAACCAAGCCTGCAATATACAAGAACGGCAGCGCCGTGAACCCAACCGCAGGGAGAGGTCTGGCTACCGCCCCAGCGGCAGCACTGTTTCCGTCACGGTCAACTCGACCGCGGTCTCGCGGTAGAAGGCCGCGACCGGCGCAAACGAGCGGCGGTGGTGGATGGTGGGGCCGAGCCGGTTCAGCGCCTTGAAATGTTCCGGCACGCTGTAGCCCATGTGCCGCTCGAAGCCGTAGCCCGGATGGGCGAGGCCCATCCGCATCATCAGCCGGTCGCGCGTGACCTTGGCGACGATCGAGGCCGCGGCGATCGAGGTCACCAGCGCGTCGCCGGAGATCACCGCCTCGCAGTCGCAGCCGCAGTCGATCCGGTCGCGGCCATCGACGAACACGAGCTTCGGGCGAACCGGCAGCGCCCTCACCGCGCGGGCCAGCGCCCAGAGCGAGGCGCGCAGGATGTTGTCGCGGTCGATGCGGCCGGTCGAGCCGAAGGCGACGGCGACTTCCGCCGTGGCGCAGATTTTCTCGTAGAGCTTCTCGCGCTCCTCGTGCGTGAGCTTCTTGGAATCGTTGAGGCCCCGCGGAATGCGGCCGGGATCGAGGATGACGGCGGCGGCCACCACGGGGCCCGCGAGCGGGCCGCGCCCGGCCTCGTCGCAGCCGGCGACCGGCCAGACGCCCTTCGCCAGCGCGCGGCGCTCGCGGCGGAACGTCGGGCGCAGGACTTCCTCGACCGGCGGCAGGCGCGCGGCGATTTTTTCGGCTTTGGCTGCGGCGGTCCGACTCATGCCGGGCGATCCTGCGCGCCGGCCCGTCCAAGTCAAATGGGGCGGAGTTCCGCCTGCGGAATGGCGGGGAAAACCTTCGCTAGTCCGGCAGGATCAGCCGGCCATCGTCGGTGAACGCGAAGCCCGGCGCCTGGACGACCTCCCAGGCGTGGCCATCCGGATCGGAAAAATATCCGCGATAGCCGCCGTATTCGGTCTTCTCCGGCCGCCGCAGGAGCTTGGCGCCGGCCGCCATCGCCTTTTCGAAGGCGGCATCGACCTCGGTCGGCGTCGCGCAATTCCACGCCAGGGTCGCGCCGCGAAACGTCTGCGGCCTGGGCTGTGACGAAATCACGGAGTCTTCGGCAAGCTTGTCCCAGTCCCACAGCGCCAGCACCACGCCGCCGGCCTCGAAGAACGCAATCTCGTCGCCGGTTGAGCGAACCTTCCGGACGAAACCCAGCGCCTCATAGAAACGCGCGCTCGCAGCCACGTCGCGCACGCCGAGCGTCACCACGGTCAGTTTCGGCGCGGGCGTCGTCATCCGAACAGGCTGAGCTGCTCGGCGCGCGGCTTGGGCGAGCGGAAATGCTCGGTGGTCAGCACCGCCCTCTCCTTGTTGAGGCCAAGCTTCGCACAGGCCTTCTCGAACCGCCGGCCGATCATCCAGGCATAGGGGCCAGTGCCCTTCATGCGCGCGCCGAAGGTCGAGTCGTAGTCCTTGCCGCCGCGCATGTCGCGAATGAGCTTCATGACATGGTCGGCGCGGTCGGGATAATTGGCCTTGAGCCATTCCACGAACAGGTCGCGCACTTCGAGCGGCAACCGGAGCAGCACATAACCGGCGCCCTTGACGCCCGCCATCGCGGCGGCGTCGAGGATGCGCTCGATGTCGGCGTCGTTGATCGCAGGGATCACCGGCGCCACCATCACCGAGGTCGGAATGCCGGCCGCCGACATCTGCCGCAGCGCTTCGAGACGGCGGCCCGGGGTCGCCGCGCGCGGCTCCATGGTGCGCGCAAGCTTTGCATCGAGCGTCGTCACCGACAGCGCCACCTTGACCAGGTTGCGCTCGGCAAGCCGCGTGAGGATGTCGAGATCGCGCAGGATCAGCGCCGACTTGGTGACGATGCCGACCGGATGCCCGGCGCGCTCCAGCACTTCGAGAATGCCGCGCATCACCTGATATTTGCGCTCGATCGGCTGGTAGGGATCGGTGTTGGTGCCGATCGCGATGGTGCGCGGCACGTAATTGGGGGCGGACAGCTCCTTCTCCAGGAGCGCCGGCGCGTCCGGCTTCACGAACAGCTTCGACTCGAAGTCGAGCCCCGGCGACAGCCCGAGATAGGCGTGGGTCGGCCGCGCGTAGCAATAGACGCAGCCGTGCTCGCAGCCGCGATAGGGATTGATCGAGCGGTCGAAGGAGATGTCCGGGGATTCGTTTCGGGTGATGATCTTGCGCGTGGAATCGACCGACACGGTGGTGGCAAACGCCGGCAGTTCCTCGAGGCTCTGCCAGCCGTCGTCGAAGGCTATCCGCGCGATCGGCTCGTAGCGGCCCCCGACGTTGGAAAGCGTGCCGCGGCCGCGCCTGCGATCGCGTGCGATAGCGATGTCGGGCGGCAAATAGCCCGCCGGCGCGGAGGGCACCGACGCCGGCGGGCTGCGGAGAACTGCTGATAAGGTAGCCATTGAATGTGACATGGGCTGCTATCTAATCCATCCTTGAGAACAAAACAAGAACAAAAGCCGACGCAGCACTGAAATTTCTCGTGTGTTGAAACAACGTGCGGATTCAGGGCTTGTTCCGCGAGAACCGGTGGATGCCGGGGAGGAGGAGACGACACCCATGCGCAAACTTCTGATCTGCGGAGCCTTGGCGATCGGCGCGCTGCTGCCGGCCGGACAGGCCCGGGCCTATGACGGGCCGTGGTGCCTCAAAGCCCCGATAGGCTTCGGCGTCGTGACCGAACGCTGTCACTTCCGGACATTCGAAGCATGCCGCGGCGAGCGCGCCGGCCTGGGCGGCAGCGCGTTCTGCGTGCAGAACTCGCGCTTTCTTCCCTACTGGCAGGGCGGCAGCCCCGATCAGGAGCCGCGCCGGAAAACTTCGCGCAAGAACAAGAAGAAGCATCGGTCATAGACCACGGCCGCTGCTGGTTGACCTGATTTCCCAACGCTTGGCGCGCCGGCCAGATACTTGACTTCGTCAAGTATCTGGCCAAACCTGCCGGCATGGCCGCTCCCGCCCCTCACGTTGCGCAGCGCGTCGCCGCCGTGCGGCGGTTCAACCGTTTCTACACCCAGCATCTCGGCGTGCTGCAGGACGGCTGGCTCGACAGCCCGTTCTCGCTCTCCGAGGCGCGTGTACTCTATGAAATCCGAGAGCGCGGCCGCGCCACGGCGACCGGCATCGCCCGCGATCTCGGCCTCGATGCCGGCTATCTCAGCCGGATCCTGCGCCGGTTTCACAAGAGCGGACTGATCCGCAAGGAGGTCTCGCCCGATGACGCCCGGCAAAGCTTCCTGTCGATCGCGGCGCGGGGCCGCAAGGCGTTCGATCCGCTGGAAAGGCGGACCGAGCGGCAAGTCGGCGCGATGCTCGGCCGGCTGAGCGCGCCGGAGCAGGATAGCCTCGTCGCGGCGATGCGCGCGGTCGAGACCATGATCGCGCCGCAACAGAAGGCGGAGAGCGACATCACGCTGCGCCAGCCGCGGCCCGGCGATCTCGGCTGGGTGGTCGCCCGGCACGCCGAGCTTTATCGCCGCGAATACGGCTGGGCGGATAATTTCGAAGGCCTGTGCGCGCAGATCGTCGCCGACTTCGCCAGCAAATTCGACCCGAAGTGCGACCGCTGCTGGATCGCCGAGATGGACGGCCGGAATGTCGGATCGGTGTTCCTTGTGAAGGACTCGGAGAAGGTCGCGCGCCTGCGCCTCCTTCTGGTCGATCCGGCGGCGCGCGGACGCGGCCTGGGCACGCGGCTAACAGACGAGTGCGTCCGGTTCGCCCGCCAGAGCGGCTATCGCAGCATCACGCTCTGGACCCACAGCGTGCTCACCGCCGCGCGCCACACCTACGAGCGCGCGGGCTTCCGGCTAACGTCAAGCGAGAAGCGGAAAAGCTTCGGCAGGGCGGTCGTCAGCGAGCATTGGGATATGACGTTGTAATTCAGGCGGTCGCGCCCTGGGCCTTGGGCCGGCGCATGGTCTCGTCGAGCCGAGGCATCAGCTCGACGAAATTGCAGGGCCGGTAGCGGTAGTCGAGCTGATGGACGAGAATCTCGTCCCAGGCGTCGCGGCAGGCCCCCGGCGAACCCGGCAGGCAGAAGATGAATGTCGCGCCGGCCACGCCCGCGGTCGCCCGCGACTGGATCGTCGACGGGCCGATCTTCGGATGGCTCACCATGTGGAACACGGTGGAGAAGCCGTCCATCCGTTTCTCGAACAGCGGCTCGACCGCCTCGGGCGTCACATCGCGGCCGGTGAAGCCCGTGCCGCCGGTCGAGATGACCACGTCGATCGCCTTGTCGGCGATCCAGGTCCGCATCTGCGCGCGGATTTTCTCCACGTCGTCGGTGACGATGGCGCGGCCCGCCACCACATGGCCGGCCTTCTCGATCCGCTCGGCCAGCGTCGCCCCGGACTTGTCGTCGGCAAGCTCGCGGGTGTCGGATACCGTCAGCACCGCGATCTTGAGCGGCACGAAGGGGCGTTTGTCGTCGATGCCGGGCATGGTGGCGCGATTATAGCCGGGCCGCCGCGAAAGTGTTGCAGGCTTTTACGGTGCCTTCCTTGAAGCCGGTCATGAACCAGCGCTTGCGCTGCTCGGCGCTGCCGTGGGTGAAGCTCTCCGGCACGACCGTCCCTTGCGTTTTCCGCTGCAGCGTGTCGTCGCCGATGGCGGACGCGGTCTGCAAGGCCGCATCGATGTCGCCCGGATCGAGGAATTTGCTTCGATCCTCGGTGTTCTTCGCCCAGACGCCGGCGAAGCAGTCGGCCTGCAGCTCGACCTGCACCTGCAGGCGATTGGATTGCACGCGGTCGCCTGACGCGCGCTGCTTGTCTTGCACCGTCTTGAGGATACCGAGCGAATTCTGCACGTGATGACCGACCTCGTGGGCGATCACATAGGCCTGTGCGAACTGGCAGGCCTTGCCGCTGCAGCCCCGGAAGCGCCGCTCCAGATCGGTGAAGAACGACGTATCGAGATAGACCTCGCGGCCGTTCGGGCAATAGAACGGCCCCATCGCGCTCTGCGCCTGGCCGCAGGCCGAGCGCGTCTGGCCCGCGAACATGACGAGCTTGGGTGCGCGATAGGTCTGGCCTTCCTTGGCGAAGATGTCCTTCCACACCACCTCGGTCGAGCCGAGGACGCGGGCGACGAAACGTCCGGTCTCGTCGGCCGGCGGTCCGGTGCGGCGCGCTTCCCGCTGCTGGGGCACGCGCTGCTGCTGTTCGTAACCGCCCCGATCGCCCATCACCACATTGGCGCCTTGGATCAGCATCCAAGGATCGATGCCGAGCGCCCAGCCGACCAGGCCGAGCACCACCATGCCGCCGATGCCGAGCCCGCCGCCGCCGATGCCACCTATTCCGCCGCCGCCACCGCCGAAGCCGCCGCCATCACCGCGGCGATCTTCGACGTTGCCGCTTTCCGGCATGTCGTCCAAGCGCATTGCGAATCTCCGTCGCCCAAACTGGGCAATTGTTGCCGGGTGCCGTGGTGAAGTCCAATCACGGATCGCGGCTGCAGTCGCGTTCCGTCTCGATCCCTCTCAATTCGATCCAAATCGATATGGTTCCGCAGCGATTTGAAAGGAAGCCCCCAATTCCTGTAAACGCGATTTTTACCTTGAGGCGGCATTCTCCCGGTCGTCGGTTTGTAGGTCCCGCGTCGCCGACTGCGTCGCCCAGAGTCAGAGTTCTGAGTCATGGTTGTGTCGCGTCGCGGGGCGCCCTCAAGGGCGCCCCGCGGTAGTTTTGAGCACCCGCGTTCGGCGCCTCATTCGGCGCGCATCATC
>CAMAWG010000193.1 GCA_945861855.1 Rhodoplanes serenus | reverse complement strand
CCCACAGGGACAGGCGGCAATCCAGTCGCAATCGTGGTAATTCTCTTCATGGCGTTGCTTTCCTTTCGTGGATTCGACACCCCGAGCCTACCGGCTCAAGGCGAGCAACGCCGCTCCTCCTATTTCAACATTGATCGGGACATTCCCGCTCATCGTGAACAATGGGTTAATGCGGGGCCGCGCCCAGCCACGGATCTTGGCCTTTGAATTCGTCCGAGTTGACGATGACTTCGGCCAAGCGGTTGCGAAAACCGCCGATTTGACGGGCTAGAGCCGGCGCGGTTGAATGTTGCCGGGAATCCCGGACCCCCAGCCAACATCCAAAATCATGCGGAAGGATGCGCCCGTGAGCCAACGCCCCGTCGACTCGATGCACGGCCTCCGTCTCCTCGCTTTCGCCACTATCCTCGCCATCGCCCTCGGCGGACTGGTGTCACCCGCCTGGGCAGCGACAGCGGATTCCCCGATCGCGCCCATTTATCTCCTCGGCATTCCGGTCGATTTCATTCTGTTCGCCCTCACCCTGCTCGGCGTCGCGATCTTCCACCACCACACCTTGCAGGTCGCGCTGACCGGACTTGCGGCGATCGCGCTCTACAAGCTTGCCTTCACCGGCTTCAAGTTCGGCGCGGGGCTGACCGGGCTCGGCCTGCACATGCAGCATGAATGGGTCATTCTCGCCAATCTGTTCTGTCTGCTCATGGGCTTTGCGCTGCTCTCGCGCCATTTCGAGCGGAGCCGGATTCCGGACGAGATGCCGGCGTTCCTCCCGGACGGCTGGAAGGGCGGATTCGCGCTGCTCGCGGTCGTGTTCGTGCTTTCGAGCTTCCTCGACAACATCGCCGCGGCGCTGATCGGCGGAACGATGGCGCGGCATGTGTTCGGCGGCAAGGTCCACATCGGCTATCTCGCCGCGATCGTTGCGGCCTCCAATGCCGGAGGCTCGGGCAGCGTGGTCGGCGACACGACGACGACGATGATGTGGATCGACGGCGTCAGCCCGCTGGTCGTGCTGGAGGCCTATGTCGCGGCGGGCGTCGCGCTCGTCATCTTCGGCATTCCCGCGGCCATGCAGCAGCACCGCCATTCGCCGATCCTCAAGGATGCGCCGCGCGGCGTGACGATCGAATGGACGCGCGTGGCGATCGTGGCGATCATCCTGGCCGCGGCCATTCTCGCCAACGTGGTCGCCAACCTGAAATTCCCGGCTCTGCTCGACGCCATCCCGGTCATCGGGCTTGCCGTATGGGCGGCGATTCTCGCGACGGCGCTGCTGCGGCGGCCCGATTGGGAGGTGATGCCCGAGACGTTCAAGGGCACCATCTTCCTGCTCGCGCTCGTGACCTCCGCCTCGATGATGCCAGTCGAGACGCTGCCGGCCGCCGCCTGGCAGACCGCGCTGGGCCTGGGGTTTGTTTCCGCGGTGTTCGACAATATCCCGCTGACCGCGCTTGCCTTGAAGCAGGGCGGCTACGACTGGGGCTTCCTGGCCTATGCGGTGGGGTTCGGCGGCTCGATGATCTGGTTCGGATCGTCGGCAGGCGTCGCTCTCGCCAACATGTATCCCGAGGCGAAATCCGTGGGCCTGTGGCTGCGCCACGGCTGGCATGTGGCGCTGGCCTATGTGATCGGCTTCTTCGTGATGCTGGCGGTGCTCGGCTGGAACGCGGACGTTGAGCACAAGAAGCGCGTGGACGTGCCGCCGCCGATCGCCGGCCTGCTGGCGGGTTGAAGGCGTCCGGTCAGCGACAGCCTTGGGCGCGAGTCGACCGGCACTGTTTCAGCCTTAGCCGGGCTTTCCGGGGATTCTGATTCCACAATTGCTGGGCGCGGGCCCGCCGCCATGCGTCTTCACGTGCCGCGTGGATCGCGGATTGGATCGCGGACTGAACGGCCGATTGCGCCGCGCTATTGGCTCCCGAATAGGCCGGACCGGCGAATGCCGCGGCACTGCAAAGCGTGGCCGCTGCGCACACAGAAATAACAAGCGAATGGAGCTTCATCGGCGCTCTCCGGCAACCTGACGCCCTCGCCTAGTCATTCTACAAGGTATTACGCCCAAACGAGGGCAATTGTTCCTGGCAATCCGCACCGCATTCAAGAGCTTGGGATATCCAATTCCCTGCCGGCCCTCGAAATTGGTCGCCCGGGCGCCCAGTCGGCTCAACGGCGCCTCGGCTTCTCCAATTCCCTCAGCATTCTCGGCGCTTCGGCGCTGCCCGCCTGCTTCGCCAAATTCAGCCAATGCTTCGCCTTGTCGAGATCCTTGCGAACCCCGAGCCCCATGCCGTAGAGCCTCGCCAGATTGATCATCGCGACCTCGTCGCCCAAGGCGGCGCTCTTTTCATACAGCACCCGCGCCTGAGCCGCGTTCTGCGGGACCACCAGGCCCCTTTCGTTGAACTGGCCAAGGTTGTTGATTGCCCGCGCATGGCCCAGGTCGCCGGCGCGCTTGTAATACTCATAGGCCTTGGCCGGATCGGCGCCGACGCCGGCGCCGCGCTCGTATTGCATGCCGAGATTGACCATGGCGGGCGCCGAATTCTTCTCCGCGGCAAGCTCGTAGTAGAAGCGCGCGCGCCCCGGGTCCTTGCCGACGCCCGTCCCCTCTTCGTACATCAAGCCGAGCGCATGCAGCGCGAGATCGTTTCCAAGCTCGACGGCCTTCCGGTAGCTCGAAAGCGCAACCGTATAATCCTTGCCGGCGAATGCGGCCCGGCCCAGTTGATAGTGGAACCGGCTCACGCCGGGATACTGCTTCGTTGCCTCCACGCAGGCGGCGCGCGCCTCTTCCGGCTTGATGTCTTCATTGCGGACGCCTTTGACCAGTTGGACCCGTTCGACATCCGCCGGAGAGGTTGCCTGCACGTCGCAGGGATGAATCCGGAGGCTTGAGGCATCGGCGGGGCGCGCCAGGGCGACGAGATTCCGTTTCGGGTCGGGCGCCGCGTTGAGGAAAATCTTTCCCCGGGAAAGCTGGCCGTACATGTACGGCGTCTGCTTGTTGCTTGTCGATTTGCGGACCTCGTCGCGGACATTCCGGAACAGAAAGCTGATTTCGAGTGTAGGCTCCGCCATGTATCTCAGCAGCGCCGTCGCCATCGGGCTGTTGCGCCCCGCACTCTCCTCGACGGTTTTCCCGGTCTCGGCTGCGGTGAACATCAGCACGTTGCGAAAGGTCTCGGGCGGGCCCATCGCGGTTTCGGCCTCGCGCCTTTGATCTCCCATCTTGGCCAGGAAGGAATTCTTGCGGCTGGCGTCCATGATCACCAGCCCGAGCGATCGCGACCGCGCCACGCTCAACGTGGCGGTGCGGAGCGCGATCGTCTCCTTGCGAAGGGCGGTCCCGGTCGTGAACTCCGCATCGGCGGGAACGAGGTAGATTTCCCCTGCGAATTCTACGCTGTGCCCGGCGAAATAGACGATCGAGATATCGGCCTTGGCGGATTTCTCGGTCAGCGTCCGCAGCGCCTGCCGCAATTCCTCGCCGCCCGCATTCTTCAGCGTGACCACGTCGAAACCGATGCCGGTCAGGGCCGCGGCGATGTCTTCGGCGTCGTTGACCGGCGTGGCGAGCGGCGCCGCGTCCTTGTAGTTCGCGTTGCCCACCACCACCGCGAGCCTGTTTTCGAGCGCATGGACGATGCCGCCGGCCGCGCCGAGGACCAGCAGGCCAACGGCGAGCGGCACGATCCGAAACGCTGCGGCAATCGCGTACAGCGCCACGGCGAGCGCTCCCCCGCCGCCGCAGTGCCCGGAGTTGCCGTGGACGAGGGCCATGGCAACCGGCGCTCAGCGGACGCGAACGGTCGGAACGGTGACGGTCGGCGCGGTGGTCTTCACGCTCGGCACGTTCACCTTCACGTTCGGGACGTTCACCTTGACGTTGGGGACTTTCACGTTGGGGGCGTTCACCTTCACGTCGGGAACCTTCACGTTGGGGACGCTCACCTTCACGTCGGGAGCCTTCACGTTGGGCGCGTTCACCTTCACGTCCGGCGCCTTCACGTTGGGGACGCTCACCTTCACGTCGGGGACCTTCACGTTGGGAACGCTCACCTTCACGTCAGGCGCCTTCACGTTGGGCGCGTTCACCTTCACATCGGGGGCCTTCACATCCGGCGCCTTCACGTTGACGCTGGGGACATTGGGCACCCTGGGCGTGGCGCCGGCGGGCGTCTGAATCGCGACGGTGGGCGGCGTCGGCGCACCGGACGGCACACGGGGCGCGACGCCCGGAGTCGGCACTGCCGTGGTCGCGCGGTTGGGCACGGCGATATTTCCGCCGCCTCCCGGCGCCAGCACGGTGGTTTTCAGCGACGTCAACTGGCTGTCCCACCGCGCCGCGCTCTGGACACGCACCGCCGGAGCGACAGGGGCCGCCGTGACGACGGCGCCCTGACCTGCGGGTGCAACCGGCGCGATAGCGCGAGTCTGAACGGCAGGAGCGGCCGGGGCCGGCGCGGGTGCCGCAGCCGGCGCGACAGGTGCGGCGGGTGCTGCACGAGCCGGAGCGGCAGGAGCGGCCGCCGGGGCTGCAGCCGGCGCAACGGGAGCGGCAGGCGCCGCGCGAGCGGGCGCGACCGGCGCCGCGGCCGGTGCGGCGGGGCCCGGGCCGACCGGAGCGGTGGCGCGAAGCGGAACCACCGGGCCAAGCGGCGCGGCGCGAGGCGCAGCAACCGGAACGACCACCGGAGCACCCGATATCGCCGCCATGCGAGCAGAAGCCGCGGCGGCAGCGACGCCAGCCGCCACACCGGCCGCGGCGCCTGCAGCGGCTGCGGCCGAGGCGGCGGACGAAGCCGCGGCAGCGGCGGCGTTGCTGGCCGCCTGCGACGCCTGCTGTTGAATGCGCGACTGGAGCCGGTTGCGCTCTTTTTCCAGTTCCGACTTGGTGTAAGCCGACACCAGGTATCCCTGCGCCTGCGAGTCCTCCACGGCCGTGTTCATGCACCCAGCGGGATGGCCGGCGGACTTGCAGAGCTGGAACCGGAGCTGCGCGTAATACGGATACTTTTCGATCGCCTTGATGCAGGACGCGGCTGCGCCCGCTGCGCCGCCGAAGCAGGCGTTCACGTCATCGTCGTGCGCGGTGGCGAACAACCACTGCGTTGCATTTGCCAGCCGCTGGGGCGGCGCATCGCCGCGCCCCAGACGATCGCCCAGGGCGGCGTAGCGGCGCGGGCTTGGGAAGCTCTGGGTGAAGCGGCTGACCACCGTGTTGTCGCGAGACGCCTGGACGATCTGCCACGCCCTCTCCACCGACGCCGTGTTCTTCTTCACCGGCCTTGTGAGCGCCGGCGTCGCCGAAGCAAGCTGGTAGCCCGGCGGCGGCGGCCCGGGCAGATCGACCGGCTGGTCGGACGCCGAGGGGTCCAGCGACGCCAGGATCAGGCGGGCTTCCTCGACCCGGCCGCTGTAGGGATACATCTCGGTGAAGGCGCGATAGGCCGACGCGGTGTTCTGCCGCTCAACAATCCTCCAGGCAAATGTCTCGGCGCCTTCGAGCTGCGCGATCCGCGCGCGCACCTCGCTGACGCGCGGCTCGCGGAAAACTGCTCGACGAACTGACGGAGCGTGCCGATGTCGCTGGTCGCCTGGACGAACGGCCAGGTCAGCCGTTCGGCTTCTTCATCCTCGTTGGCGGCGACCACCTGATCGTCGCCGGGCTTGAAATAGATTTCGTCCTTGGAAAGCGTGCCGTAGAGCGCCGGTTGCTGCTGCTTGGTTTCCTCCAGCACATCGTCGTGCACGTTGCGGAACAGATAGTTGATTTCGAGGCCCGGCGTCTCGACGTGGCGCAGCAGCGCCCCGGTGTAGGGGCTGTTGCGCCCCTGCCCGTCATTGGCGGTGGTGCCGGCCGCCGCCGCGAATGCAACGAGCACGTTCTCGGCCGGCTCGATCGGCGCCAGGCCGCGCGCCACGTTGTCGATCAGCGCGGCGGTCTCGGCGTTGGGCGCCCCGCCCCCGGCCGCGCTCGTCAGCACCTTGCGCTCGGCCGCCGACTCGACGGGCGTCCGGTCGGCCGTGGCGACCACCGAACGGCCATCGCCGGGAGCCGTCCCGGCAAACGGATTGTTCCGGCAGGCGTCGAGAACCACCAGACCGACCACCTTCGGCATCACCGAAATGTCGATCAGCGTCTCGAGGTTGATCGCCTCCGCATAGACGTTGATCTCGGATTGGATTTCCGCGTCGACCGGAATGAGCCAGTTCTTGCCATCGATCTCGACGCCGTGGCCGGCGAAGAATGATGACGGCCAGATCGGCGCTCTGGGCGGAGCTTCCGAACTCGATCAGCGCGCGACGAAAATCGTCATAGCCGAGGTCGAGGAGATGCCTGACGGTGAAGCCGAGCCGCCGCAGCGATTGCGCCACGTCGGTGGAGTCGTTGACCGGATTCACCAGCGGAGAGACCTTGCGGTACTGGCTGTTGCCGATGACCAGCGCGATCTTTTCCTCGGCAAAAGCCTGCACGGGGACGGCAATCGTGAGCGCGAACAGCATTAGCCCGGTCAGGATCGCAACCCGGAGCCTCGACAGGACCGCGTCCCGGGCGCTGGCGCCCAGGATCGCCGCGGGCACGCCGCCAGCAGCACGTTTACCGAAGTGCATCACAGCCCCATTGGTCCCCAGCGGTGTCCCGGCGTCGCGTGACGCAAGTTCCACTCAACGCCTTGGATCATAAATGCTAATCCGGGTTCTCTAGCATCCTGTATTGTCGTCGTCACGTCTGGTGTGTCCGCAGGGC
This sequence comes from Rhodoplanes serenus, assembly GCA_945861855.1. Classification (GTDB taxonomy): domain Bacteria; phylum Pseudomonadota; class Alphaproteobacteria; order Rhizobiales; family Xanthobacteraceae; genus Z2-YC6860. The sequence continues at coordinate 232 of CAMAWG010000193.1, read as the reverse complement.
TGCTATTAAATAGCGCAGGTCCGGCAAGCGCCGGTCTTTCTCATCCGGGGCATGTGGCTTGCAGTTCCTTTCCCAGGCGTATCGGGCCCTGACCGCGGCAAAGACCGGCCCGACGCTCTACGACCTTTGCGACCCCCTGTTGCGCGGACAGGGCCGCGGCGATGCGCATTTGCGGAAGTTCTACAACAAGGCGGTCGCAAGCCCTTTGCTTCGGCCGCTGCTGACCCGCGCC
>CAMAWG010000192.1 GCA_945861855.1 Rhodoplanes serenus | reverse complement strand
GATGGAGAAGGGCGCGCCGATCCCGGTCGTCATCACGATCTACGGCGACCGCTCGTTCACCTTCGAGATGAAGACCCCGCCGGTTTCGCACTTCCTCAAGAAGGCGGCGAAGCTGGAGAGCGGCTCGAAGACTCCGGGCCGCGGCGTCGCCGGCGCCGTGACCAAGGCTCAGGTCAAGGAGATCGCCGAGCAGAAGATGAAGGACTTGAACTGCACCACCATCGAAGCGGCCATGAAAATGGTCGAGGGTTCCGCCCGTTCGATGGGCTTGGAAGTAAAGGGGTAAGGGCAATGGCAATTGGAAAGCGCACGACGAAAATTCGTGAAGGCGTCGACCCCGCCAAGGCCTATCCGCTCGACGAAGCGGTGAAGATGGTCAAGGAGCGCGCCAAGGCAAAATTCGACGAGACCATCGAGATCGCGATGAACCTCGGCGTGGATCCCAAGCACGCCGACCAGATGGTGCGCGGCGTGGTCACGCTGCCGAACGGCACCGGTCGCTCGGTGCGCGTCGGCGTGTTCGCCCGTGGGCCCAAGGCAGACGAAGCCAAGGCCGCCGGCGCCGACGTGGTCGGCGCGGAGGACCTGGTCGAGAAGGTCAACGCCGGCCAGATCGACTTCGACCGCTGCATCGCCACGCCCGACATGATGGGTCTGGTGGGACGGCTCGGAAAAGTGCTCGGCCCCCGCGGCCTGATGCCCAATCCGCGCGTCGGCACCGTCACGATGGACGTCGCAAACGCCGTGAAGGGCGCCAAGGGCGGCTCGGTCGAGTTCCGGGTCGAGTCCGCGGGCATCCTGCAGGCGGGCGTCGGCAAGGCCTCGTTCTCCGCGGAAAAGCTCGTGGAGAACATCAAGGCCTTCGCGGACGCGGTGAACAAGGCCAAGCCCGCGGGTGCCAAGGGCCATTACATCAACCGCGTCTCGGTCTCCTCGACCATGGGCCCGGGCGTGAAGGTGGACATTGCGACGCTCGGCGTCGGCGGCGGCCACGCCGCGCACTGAGCGCAGTATCGAGATTCGATATGGTCCCGGGCGGAAACGCCCGGGACTTTTTCCGCCTACTGCATCTTGATCCCGGCGTCGCGGATGATCTGGCCCAGGCGCTGGGTGTCCGAAGCGATCCGCTTGCCGAATTCGTCCGGCGAGGCGACGGCAATGTCGGTCGCCTGCGGCACAACGATGCGTAGGATGTCGGGGTGGCGCGACGCCTTGGTGAACTCCTCGTTGAGCCGCTTCACGATCGGCGCCGGCGTGCCCGCGGGCGCCACCATGCCGTGCCACATTTCAAGGTCGAGACCGTGGAATCCCGCCTCCGCCATGGTCGGAATTCCGGCGGCGGCGTCGATGCGCTTCGGTCCTCCGATGGCGACGATGCGAAGCTTGCCGGCCTTGGCCTGCTCGCCGATCGAGATGTAGGACGTGAACAGGAAATCGAGCCGTCCGGCCATGATGTCGGTCGCGGCGGGTGCGGCTCCCCGGTAGGGCACGTGTGTCATTGGCACGCCGACACGGGCCTTGAACATCTCGCCCAAGATCTGCCCGCCGGAGCCGACGCCCTGCGACCCGAAGCTCAACCCGCCGGGTTTGCTTTTGGCAAGCGCAGCAAGGTCGGCGACCGTCTTCACCGGGCTCTCGGGGGGCACGACCAGGATGTGCGGGAAGGAAATAATCGGTGTGATCGGCTGGAAATCCTTCACCGGATCGATGCGCAGCTCCGGCGACAGGATCGGATTGATCGACATCACACCCATGTTGGTGAGAAACAGCGTGTAGCCGTCCGGCGCTGCCTGTTTGGTGGCCTGGGCCGCGATGTTGCCGCCGCCGCCGGAGCGGTTGTCGATGACGATCGTCTGCTTGAGTGCGTCGGCGACCTTCGCAGCCACCGGCCGGATCACCACGTCGGCGCTGCCGCCGGGCGGGAAAGGAACGATCAGCGTGATCGGACGCGACGGATAGCTGTCGGTCTGAGGGAATGCGATCGGTGCCGAGGCGAGCAGCGTCGCGAGCGCGCAAGTCAGAGCGATCGTTGTTCTCATGGCGTTTCTCCTCCGGTTGGCGCATTTACGACGCCATTGTCTCCACGCGTGTGTCGATGACGGTGGTCCGTCGCATGTCGCGGACCTGCGTGCGCGACTCGAACGGCGTCGCGCGATGCAGCGTGCAGCGGTTGTCCCAGATCACCAGATCGCCGAGCCGCCATTTGTGCGTATAGACAAAGCGCGGCCGCGTCGCGAATTCGAGCAGCTCGCGCAAGAGCGCACGGCCCTCCTCGACCGGCCAGCCGATGATGTGCGAGGCGTGGGAGGCGATGTAGAGGGCGTTACGTCCGGAACCGGGATGCCGCCGCACCACCGGATGGCGCGCCGGCGGCCGCGCCTTGCGCTCCTCCTCGGTCGGGGTGTAGCCGCCAAGCTGCGCCCGCGAATGCCAGATCGAATGTTCCGCGATCAGCCCTTCGAGCTTCGACTTGGTGGCTTCCGGAAGCGCGTCGTAGGCCGCGCGCGTATCGGCGAAGTCGGTGTCGCCGCCGTCCGGCGGGATGATGCGGGCATGCAGCATCGACCAGGTGGCGGACTTCTGCCGGAACGAGCTGTCGGTGTGCCAGAGCTGGTTGCCCTGCGAGTAGGCGCGGCGCTGGTCGGAAAGATCGAGGATGTTGCCTTGCTCGTCGAGATTGGAAACGTCGAAGATTTCCCGGTGACGGATGCGCCGGCTGGCCGGGGCGCCACCATCCTGGCTGCGCACCGGGGGTGCCACTTCGAGCGGGCCGTACAGGCCGGCGAACGCAATTTGCTTTTCGTCGTCGAGCCGCTGACCGGGCAGCACAGTGACGGCGTATTGATCCATCGTTTGCGCGATTGCGCTCTGCGTGTTCGCGTCGATGATTTCAGAGAGATCGATTCCCGTCAGTTCGGCCGCGAACAGCGGATGCAGCGGCTTCACTGCGTCCTTCATAGCGTCCTCCCTTACCGCATTCCGTTTCGGTCGCGGCCGTCTTCGGCTATTGCATCTTGATCCCGGCGTCACGGATCACCTTGGCCAAGCGGTCGACGTCGGAGGCGATCAGCTTGGCAAAATCCTCCGGACTCGTCGTGTACATCTCGACCGCCTGCGCCGCGACCTTGCTCACGACGTCCGGCGACTTTGCCGCCTTGACGAATTCCTCGTTCAGCTTGTGCACGATCGGGGCGGGCGTGCCCAGCGGCGCCACGATGCCTTGCCAGATTTCAAGCTCGGTGCCGGGAAAGCCGGCCTCGGCCATGGTGGGCACGTCCGGGATGGCCGGCGAACGCTTGATGGAAGTCCAGCCGAGCACCCGGAGCTTGCCGCCCTGCACCTGGCCGATGGCCGACACGTAGGAACTGAACAGCAGATCGACATTGCCTGCGGCGAGGTCGGTGACCGCGGGCCCGGCGCCACGATAGGGAACGTGGGTAAACGGCGCGCCGGAGTTGAGCCGGAACATCTCCCCCAGGATGTGGCCGCCGGAGCCCACCCCCTGCGACGCAAAATTCAGGCCGCCGGGCTTGGTCCTGGCGAGCGCGACCAGATCCTTTGCGGTTTTCGCGGGCGATCCCGACGGCACAACCAGGACACTCGGAAACGAGAACAGCGGCGTGATCGGCAGGAAATCCTTGACCGGATCGAAGCGAATGTCGGCAGTCAGCGCCGGCATGATCGCGAACAGTCCGTTGTTGGCGAGGAACAGCGTGTAGCCGTCGGGCGCTACCTGCTTGATGGCAATCGCCGCAGGCACGCCGCCGCCGCCGCCGCGGTTGTCGATCACGACGCTGGTTTTCAGGTTGTCGGAGAGTTTCTGCGCGACCAGGCGCGTCACCACATCCGAGCTGCCGCCGGGCGGGAACGGGACGACGATGGTGATCGGACGCGAGGGGAAGCTGTCCGACTGGGCCGCAGCGGGCCCGGCCGCCGAGATGGCGAGCAGAAGGCAGCCCCATGCGATCAATGCTTTCATGATTTCCTCCCCGCTTTTGTTTCGTCGAAATTCGCCGTTCATGCGGCGTTGCGATTGCTCCGGGCCAGACGGCCGCGATCGTGCGGCCTTGGATAGTCAACGGTAGGGCCGACGGGAACGATTCCGTTCGAGCCGACCGGACCAGCCTTGCTGAACACCCCGCGCTTCATGCCGGCGATGTCGCAGACGTCCGCTATGCCCGGCGTCTGGTACAGCTCGCGAAGATAGTTCGACAGATTGGGATACTCATCGAGACGGCGCAGGTTGCACTTGTAGCCCACATAATAGCATGGATCGAAGCGCACCAGGCTCGGAAACAGGCGCCAGTCCGCCTCGGTTTCGACGTCGCCGCACAGATAGCGTTGTTGCGAAAGCCGTTCCTCCAGCTTGTCCAGCGTCCCGAACAGGAGTTTGACCGAACTGTCGTAAGCCTCCTGTGAGATCGAGTAGCCGCAGCCATTGACAGCATTGTTCACGCCTCTGAGGACGAGCGCATTCGTTGCGTCGATCTCGGGGCGCAGCACCTCGGGGTAGTAGTCGGGCGAAGGCTGCGCGATACCGGCGAAGCCAATGTTGAACATCCGGATGATTTCGGCGGACTCGTTGTTGACGACGCGGCGCGTCTTGGCGTCCCAAAGCGTCGGAACGGTCACACGCGTCGTGCAAGCCGGATCGGCGATCGTATAGAACTCATGCAGCCATCGCACGCGCCGGTCGGTCCCGGGCACGATGTGGCCCGCTTCTCCGAACGACCAGCCCTGGCCGCCGGGCTCCTGAAAGGTGTTGGTGAGCGTCACGAAAGGCTCGAGCCTTTTGAGCGTGCGCATCAGCGTGGCGCGATGAGCCCATGGGCAAGCCACGGCGCAGTAGAGGTGATATCGGCCGGGTCCGGCGGGAAACTCGGACTGGGCGTCGCGGTTTATGCGCTCGCGGAAAACGGAATCGCGCTTGAAGTAGAGCCCTTTGTCGTCGTGCTGGACGAGGACATTCTCAGCGCTCCATTTCCCGTCGATGAGTTGTCCCATTCATCCTCTCCAGCACAGTTCGGCGCTCGCGGTTCGAGCCGAAAGGCCGCTGGCCTCACCCCGCGCTCTTTCTCCCCCACAGCTCCGCGCTCGCAATCCTCGCACCTTCGCTCAGCGAGCGCAGCTTCGCCCACATGATACTCGGATGGACACGCTGCGCGAATGGGCTCTGCGCGAAGCCGCAGTCGGTGCCGCCGAGCACATTGTCGCGGCCGGCGATTTTCGCCAGCCGCACGAGCCGCTGCGCCACCAACTCGGGGTGCTCGACGATGTTGGTGGCGTGGCTGATGACGCCGGGGATCAGCTTCTTGCCCGCGGGCAGCTTCACGGTCTGCCACACCGTCCATTCATGTTCATGTCGCGGGTTGGCCTGCTCGACGCTGTAGGCGCCGACCTTCACCTGCAGCAGCAGGTCGGCGATGTCCTTCAGGGGCACGTCGAAGGCATGCGGGCCGTTCCAGCTTCCCCAGCAGATGTGATAGCGCGAGCGATCTTCCGGAATCCCGCGCAGAGCATGGTTGAGTGCGTCGATGCGAAGCTGGGCCCAGGCGCGGTACTGTGCCTCGCTCATCGGCGGCACCATCTTTTCGTGCATGTAGGGCAGGAAGGCGTCGTCGATCTGCACATAGAGCCCGGCATCGACGATCGCCTTGTATTCCTGGTGCAGGCAGTCGGCGAGCGCGAACAGCAGAGACTTCTCGTCGGTATAGTGCTCGTTCTTGGCGCCGGGCAGGGCACTGGCCGGCGCCACCACCGGCAGGAACGCGCCGTTGGCGTTCGCCTTCGCGGCTGCTGTCTTGAGGGTGGCGATATCGCGCTTCACGCTGGCGTCGTTGTAGGTGAGGGGCCCATTGACGACGAAGCGGTTGCCGAGACGGGCCGCGAGGCCCGATGCACGATTGTACTCCGCGTAGAATTCGGGGAATGCGACGTGATCCTGGCCGCCGCCCGCCGAGGTCAGCGGGTCCGCCATTTCCTCCGGCGTTGCCTTTCGCGTGGTGAGGCCGGTCAGGCGTTCATGCACGTAGAACGCCCAGTTGCGGCCTTTGCTGAATTCTCCGTCGCTGACGATATCGATCCCGGCTTCGACCTGCTGGCGTACGACCTCCTCGATCGAGGCTTTCAGGCACGCCTCGTAGGCTCCCTTGTCGTAGGGCTGGCCCGCCTCGATGAGCTTGAGGAACTCGACGAGTTGAGGCGGCCGGACGAGGCTGCCGACGTGGGTTGCGAGAATGCGGTCGGAACTCGAAGCCATGGTTGGTGTCTCCTCCATCAGCGCACTTGCGGCGCGGTTGCCTCAATCTTAGCTGAAACCCAGCAATTTGCGGGATTCCGGACCGGATAAATGTTCTTGGCAAACCCGGCCAAAGGCTCTAAATAGAGGTCATGGGCGTGCCGGCCTTGCTTTGTCGGCGCGCCTTTGCGCGCTTCTCGGAAACACCAGCAATCAGGAACTCATTCCTTTTGGACATCCTGCGGGACATCTGAGGGGAAGGGGAAAAGATCGCTGCAATTCAAGAAGCCGCGTCCTGTCCAAGACTGCGGGCGCCGGGAGTTCCGGCTTAATCGAAAGCCTGCACAGACGGGTGAGGCCGATAGCGGTCCGAGCAATCGGGCCGGTGTTTCGGTTCGAACCGTTGGACCTGGGGCGGAGAAATCCGCGCCAGAGGCAGGGCACGAGAGCGTCGTCCCTGTTCCCGCACGTCGCGAAGGACTTGGGCGACAGGTGCAACCGGCGGCTCGATGTTCCAGAGCGACGTGAGCCGCCAACCGGAGAGAGCTTGTGGAACGAGCGGCAAAAGCGGAGCAGGTGACGGAGCTGAAGGGGGTTTTCAAGACCGCCAACACCGTCGTCGTGGCTCACTATGCCGGCCTCACGGTTGCCCAGATGCAGATCCTGCGCAAGCAGGCCCGGCAGGCTGGCACAACGGTGAAGGTCGCCAAGAACCGCCTCGCCAAGATTGCTCTTGAAGGCACGGACGTAGCCAGCATCGGTTCCCTGCTGAAGGGGCCGACCGTGATCGCCTATTCGGCCGATCCCGTTGGCGCGTCCAAGG